>NZ_JACAOX010000017.1:0-105927 GCF_013386015.1 Pseudomonas sp. B6001 | reverse complement strand
TGCCCGCTTTAGATTTTGATTTGGCTTTTGCTCTTCAACACTCTTTTGCGCTGTTCAAAAGTGAGCCGCTGTAAGAGCGGAACCAATATCAGCCGTTACCTAAAAAATGGACAAACACACTCATTCGGCTCCACATGTCAGGCGTGCATGCGAACCCAAACGCTGACCAAAATCGTAGCCGCCATCAACCACGCTACCGCCGCCACCGCCAGCGAAGCCTCCAGACGCATCCGGTCAACCATCACATACAACGTCGCCAGGTACACAAAGTACGGAATGATCGACCACATCCCGAACACGATCGTGGTCTTCAGATCCTCCACCGACCGACCCTTGCCGACAATGTAATGCGCAATCAACGCGAACGTCGGAAACAGCGGCACCAACCCTGCAATGTAGTAGTTCTTGGTCTTGGCCAGCGCCGCCAGAATCAGCACCACCCCCGCACCCAATGCCGCCTTCAACAATAAATCCACAATGCGCTCCTAGTGGCTCAGCCCGTACTTCTTGACCTTATCGAACAACGTGGTCTTGGCCATCCCCAGTTCCTGGCTGGCCTGGGTCAGGTTGCCGCCGCTGCGTTGCAAGGCATCGTTGAGCAGGTTGCGCTCGAACGCCTCCACCGCTTCGGTAAAGGCCAGCCCATGGTTGCCGCTGCTGGCGCCGCTCTTCTTGAACGCCGGCAAACCGAGGGCAAACCGCTCGGCCACGTTGCGCAGTTCACGCACGTTGCCCGGCCAGTCATGGCTCATCAGGCTGGACAGGGTCTGGTTGTCGAGGTCCGGCGCGGTGCGGTCGAAACGCAGCGACGACTGCTGCAGGAAGTGTTCGAACAACTGCAGGATGTCTTCGCGGCGTTCACGCAGCGGCGGCAGTTCCAGGGTCACCACGTTGAGGCGGTAGTACAGGTCGCTGCGAAACTGGTTGGCGCGGCTCAGGTCGTCGAGGTCGGACTTGGTCGCGGCGATCACCCGGCAATCCACCGCCACGCTCTGGTTCGAGCCCAGGCGTTCCAGGGTGCGTTCCTGCAACACCCGCAGCAGCTTGATCTGCAGGTTCATCGGCATGCTTTCCACCTCGTCGAGGAACAGCGTGCCTTCGTGGGCGTGTTCGATCTTGCCGATGCGGCGCTTGCCGGCACCGGTGAACGCGTTGGCTTCGTGGCCGAAGATTTCGCTTTCGAACAGGTTCTCCGGCAGGCCGCCGCAGTTCAAGGCGACGAACTGGTGGGAGTGGCGCCGGCTGAAATCGTGCAGGCAGCGCGCGACCAATTCCTTGCCGGTGCCGGTCTCGCCCTCGATCAACACGTTGGCCGAGGTGTCGGCGACGTTGGCGATCAATTCCCGCAGGTTCTGCATGGCCGGGGAGCGGCCGATGATCCGGCCTTCCAGCGAATCGCGCTCGGCCAGTTGCCGGCGCAGCGACCAGACTTCCCGGGCCAAACCGCGTTGTTCCAGGGCGCGGCGGGCTACGTCCACCAGGCGCTCGGGAGAGAAGGGTTTCTCCATGAAGTCATAGGCGCCGTTGCGCATCGCGCCCACGGCCATGGAGATATCGCCGTGGCCGGTGATCAGCACCACCGGCAGGCTTTTATCCAGGGCCTTGAGCCGGGTCAGCAACTCCAGGCCGTCGATGCCCGGCAGGCGAATATCGCTGATGACGATGCCGGCGAAGTTTTCACCGACGAGGGTCAGGGCTTCTTCGGCACTGCCCACGCCCACGCTGGGAATGTCTTCCAGAGCCAGGGCTTGCTGGCAGCCGAGCAATACATGGGGGTCGTCTTCGACGATCAGGACGGTCAGGTCGGTGGTTTTTTCTGCGTTCATTTCGACTCGACTTGTTGAGGGCTCGCCAGCGGCAAACTCAGGACAAAGGCAGTACCACCGCTGGCCGGATGCTCGACGGCGAGGTTGCCGCCGGTCGCCGCCGCGAGGCTGGCCGACAGCGTGAGGCCGAGGCCCAGGCCTTGTTCGCCGGGTTTGGTGGTAAAGAACGGTTCGAACAAATGCTTGCGGGTCTCGGGATCAATCCCGTGGCCGTTATCGCGCACCCGCAGGCGATATTTGCCGTCGGCGATGTCGCCTTCCAGCCACAGTTCGGGGGCCGGTTGCGCCTGCATCGCGTCCAGGGCGTTGCCCATCAGGTTGACCAGGATCTGCTCCAGGCGTGTCTGGTCGATCTGCAACTGCGCGCTGCTGAAGTGGCGGTGCACCGTCAGCGGCAGGGTCTCCAGGCGACTGCCGAGGATCTGGAACGTAGCGTCCACCGCCTTGCCCAGATTGGCTTCGCCCTGGTCATCGCCACGCCGGGCAAAGGAGCGCAGGCTGGCGGTGATGCGACCCATGCGGTCGATCAGTTCGTTGATGGTCTTGAGGTTGGCACTGGCGGTGTCCAGCGCCCCACGCTCAAGGAAGCGCACGGTGTTGCCCGACAGGGTACGCAGGGCGGCCAGTGGCTGGTTCAATTCATGGGCGATGCTGGTGGACATCTGGCCGATGGCCGCGAGTTTGCCGGCCTGCACCAGTTCGTCCTGGGCTCGGCGCAAGGTTTCCTCGGCCTGGCGCCGCTCGCGAATCTGGCTCTTGAGCCGCTCGTTGCTGGCCCGCAGGTCGGTGGTGCGTTCGGCAATCCGTCGCTCCAGCTGGTTATTGGCTTCCTGCAGGGCTTCCCGGGCGGCGAGGCGGGTGGCGATCACCTTGCGGCGCTCGTTCCAGGCAATCAGCAGGAATGCCACCAGCGCAAAGGCTACGGCCACCAGGATGCCCTGGTTGATGGCGGCCCGGCGCAGGTCGTTCAGCGGGGTGAGCAGGGTGAAATTCCAGGGGGTGTCGTTCAGTGGGCGGGTCTGGGCCAGGTAGCTGACCTCATGCTCGTCGGCCACCACTTCGCTGTTGGCCGGGAAGGTCAATTTCTCGGTGCCTTCGTTGAGGCGTTCGCGGGCCAGTGGTTCCAGCTCGTTGAGCGTCGCCCAGTAGTATTGCAGGCTGTGGGCGAGGCGGTCCTTGGTGTCATCGCTCAATGGCCGCACGGACTTGAGGCGACGGGCCGGGTCGCTGGAGAGAATGATGATGCCATTCTCGTCACTGACGAAGGCCTCCAGGCGCGCCCGCTGCCAGCGCTCTTCCAGCGCTTCCAGGCGTACCTTGACCACGGCGACGCCGATGATCTTGCCGTGCTCTTCCAGACCATGGGCCAGGTAATAGCCGGGTTCGCCGTTGGTGCTGCCGATGCCGTAGAACCGGCCGGGCTGGCCGCGCACGGCATTCTGGAAATAGGCACGGAAGGACAGGTCTTCACCCTGGTAACTGTCGGCATCGCGCCAGTTGCTGGTCGCCAGCACACGGCCGGTGGTGTCCATCACGTAGATCGCCCGGCTGCGACTGCGCCGGTTCAGGCCTTCGAGGTAGTCGTTGACGGTTTTGCGGGTTTCTTGATTCGGGTCGGCCAACAGCCTGGAGACGCTGGATTCCAGCTCCAGGAGACTGGGCAGGTAGGTGTATTTGCTGAGTTCGCTCTCGACGGTGCGGGCGTGCAGTTCCAGCTGGCGTTCGCCGGTATCGCTGAGGGTGCGGATCCCATAGAACTCGCTGATCCAGAAGCCGACGTAACCCAGTCCGATCATCAGGGCGATGATCAGCGGCGGCAGGAACAATTGGCGAATCAGACGAGGCTTCACGGCAAGTGATGGCGGCGCGGCGCGAAAGAGGTTGGGGTCGCATTTCATCACAGATGCCTTGGGTCAACCAGTTGTGGTGAGTGGGGTTGCCCGACCCACCACAACAGGGCAGTGCTTAGTGCTGCAGGATTTTCTCGAGGAAGTGCTGCGCACGCTCGGAGCGGGCGCTGATGTCGCCGAAGAATTCCTCTTTCGGGCAGTCTTCGATGATCTTGCCGGCGTCCATGAAGATCACCCGGTCAGCTACCTTGCGGGCGAAACCCATTTCGTGGGTCACGCACATCATGGTCATGCCTTCCTGGGCCAACTGCACCATCACGTCGAGCACTTCGTTGACCATTTCCGGGTCGAGGGCCGAGGTCGGTTCGTCGAACAGCATGACGATCGGGTCCATCGCCAGCGCACGGGCAATCGCCACACGCTGTTGCTGGCCGCCGGAAAGCTGGCCCGGGTGCTTGTGGGCGTGAGCCGACAGACCGACGCGCTCCAGCAGTTGCAGGCCCTTCTTGGTGGCTTCTTCCTTGCTGCGGCCCAATACCTTGATCTGCGCGATGGTCAGGTTTTCGGTGATGGTCAGGTGCGGAAACAGCTCGAAGTGCTGGAACACCATGCCAACGCGCGAGCGCAGTTTCGGCAGGTTGGTCTTCGGGTCGGCAATGGAGGTGCCATCGACCACCACGTCGCCTTTCTGGAACGGTTCCAGGGCGTTGACGCACTTGATCAGGGTCGATTTGCCCGAGCCGGACGGCCCGCATACCACGATCACTTCGCCTTTTTTAACCTCGGTGCTGCAATCGGTCAGCACCTGGAAGTCGCCATACCACTTGTTGATATTCTTGATAGAGATCATACGGCAAACCTTTTTTGCAGACGCTTGACCAGCAGCGAGGCGGAAAAGCTGATGATGAAGTAGACGACACCGGCGAAGATCAGGAACTCATTGGAGCGGCCGATGATGTCGCCGTTGGAACGGGCGGAGTTGAGGAAGTCCACCAGGCCCACGGTGTAGACCAGCGAGGTGTCCTGGAACAGGATGATCGACTGTTGCAGCAGCAACGGGGTCATCTTGCGGAACGCCTGGGGCAGGATGATCAGGCGCATGGTCTGGCCGTAGGTCATGCCCATCGCTTGCGCCGCGGCCATCTGGCCCTTGGGGATCGACTGCACGCCGGCCCGCACGATTTCGCAGAAGTACGCCGCCTCGAACATCATGAAGGCCACGACGCAGGAGGTGAACGCACCGATCGGGGTGTCTTCGCCGGTGATCCAGCGCAGCACGAACGGCACCGCCAGGTAGAACCAGGTGATCACCAGCAGCAGCGGGATCGAGCGGAAGTAGTTCACGTAGGCGCCGGCCAGGCGCGACAGCAGTTTGCTGGACGACAGGCGCATCAGCGCGAGGATCGTACCCAGGATGATGCCGCCGACCACGCCCATGACCATCAACTGCAAGGTCATGACCATGCCGTTCCACAGGCCCGGGATGGCGGGGATGATGCCGCTGAAATCGAAGTCCATTATTTACCCCCCACGGAGATCAGGCCGGGCACGGCGACTTTCTTCTCGACCACGCGCATCAGCAGCATCAGGCTCATGTTCAGGGTGAAATAGATCAGCGTGGCCAGGGTGAAGGCCTCGAACAGGTTGGCCGAGAACTCGGCGGTCTGTTTGGTTTGCGCCAGCAGTTCCATCAAGCCGATCAGGGACGCCACGGAGGAGTTCTTGAAGACGTTGAGGAATTCCGAGGTAAGCGGCGGAATGATGATCCGGTAGGCCTGGGGCAGCAGCACGTTCCAGTAGATCTGCGGCAGCTTGAAGCCCATGGCGCGTGCGGCGGATTCCTGGCCACGTGGCAGCGCCTGGATGCCGGTACGCACTTGTTCGCACACACGGGCGGCGGTGAACAGGCCCAGGCACACCACAACGCTCAGGTAGGCCGAGGTGGTCGGGTTGAGGTCTTGTTTGTACCAGTCCTGCAGGTTCTGCGGCAGCAGGTCGGGTATCAGGAAATACCAGATGAACAGCTGAACCAGCAGCGGTACGTTGCGAAACAGTTCCACGTAGCAGGTCGCGATGCCCGATACGATGCGGTTTGGCACGGTGCGCATGACGCCCAGAATGGACCCCAGCAGCAAGGCGATGATCCATGCCACGACGGCGATGGCAATGGTCCAGCCCAAGCCGGCGATGTACCAGTCGAGATAAGTCTCGCTGCCCACGCCGGTGGACTTGAAGAACACGCCCCAGTCCCAGTTGTAATTCATTAGGGTCTCCCCTCGAGATCGATCGATGTACAAGCACCCGCTTGGGGAAGATCCTTTCCCGCCCGACGGTGAACGCCAGGCACACGCGATCGGCTCGAAAACCGCCAGGTCGAGTGTTCCAAAATTAAAGCCAGCAGGTAGCAACAGACGCCTGAGGGAGGGTTGGCTCCCTCAGGACATAAGCTTAGTCAGGTATCAGATTTTTACGTCAGGCGCTGGCTTGTCGCTTGGGTTGGCGATCAGATCCTTGACCTTGTCGCTCATCGGGAAGTTGAGGTTCAGGCCTTTTGGTGGAATCGGGCTCTCGAACCACTTGCTGTAGATCTTGTTGATCTCGCCGGACTTGTACAGGCCGACGATCGCATCATCCACGGCCTTCTTGAAGGCTGGGTCGTCTTTGCGAACCATGCAGGCGTAGGCTTCGAAGGACTGTGGAGTACCGGTGATGACCCAGTCGTCCGGCTTCTTGGCCTTGGCTTCTTCACCGGCCAGCAGGGCGTCGTCCATCATGAAGGCAACGGCGCGGCCGCTTTCCAGCATCTGGAAGGACTCGCCGTGGTCCTTGGCGGAGATGACGTTCATGCCCATCTGCTTGTCGGCGTTCATCGCCTTGATGATGCGCTCGGACGTGGTGCCGGCGGTGGTCACGACGTTCTTGCCTTTCAGGTCGGCGAAATCGCTGTAGGACGGCTTGCCTTCCTTGTCTTTCTTGACCAGCAGGCGGGTGCCGATTTCGAAGATATTGACGGTGAAGTCAACCTGCTGGGCGCGTTCGGCGTTGTTGGTGGTGGAGCCGCACTCGATATCCGCGGTGCCGTTCTGGATCAGCGGGATACGGGTTTGCGAGGTGACCAGGTTGTACTTGGTCTTCAGGTCGGGTTTGTTCAGGTCTTTTTTCAGGGCTTCAACGATAGCCAGCTGAATGTCGTGGGAGTAGCCCACGGGTTTGCCCGAACCATCCGCGATATAGGAAAACGGAATGGAGCTGTCGCGGTGAGCGAGAGTGATCGTGCCGGAGTCGTTGATTTTCTTCAGTGTGCCGGTGAGTTCGGCGGCGAAAACTGGAGTGCTGATCAGAGCAGCAGCGATAGCTGCGCCCAGGATATGGGGAACGATGCGCATCAATACTTCCTCGACATTTGTTTTTTTTATGAGACCGGTTGGGACGGCCACGTTTTTATATAAACAGTACTGCGAAAGCCTATGACGGCTCCTGAGGCGCCTCAGGCAATCGCCTACGAGTGTAGAGCATGAGTCGTGCCAGACCAGAAATAAAAGGTTAACCATATGATTTATATAGAGATTAACTTTGTGTTACGGGTTTTTTCTCCTGTTTTGGTCCGGCAAACCGAATAGGTTGAGCTATGGCGTTCGGAAAACCGAATGGCGGCGTGGGCCTGTATCGCCCATGAAAAAGCCCCGGGAGTGTGGCTCCCGGGGCTTTTGGGTGTGGCTCTGTCAGAACGTATAGTCGGCCGACACCACTGCCGCGCGGCCATCGCCGGGCACTGCCCAACCGTTGTTGCGGATACGGGTGAGGTACTCCTTGTCGAACAGGTTGTTGATGTTCAGCTGCAGGTTCAACTGTTTGTTGACCTTGTAACCGAGCATCGCACGCTGCACCGCATAGCCGGGGGAAGTCGGCGAGTTGGCGGCGCTGACCAGGTACTGCTTGGTTTGCGCCGTGATGCCGTAGCCCACCTGGAAGTCGTAGGGCAGGTCGTACACCGTCCAGATGCTGGCTGCATGTTTGGGGGTGAAGGTCAGCGGCTCGCCTTTCTGCACGTCGATGCCGGTGGTCGCCAGGGTGTAATCGCTGGCGCTGCGCAGCACACGAGTGTTCAGGTAGGTGTAGTTGGCGAAGACTTTCCAGTGGTCAGTAAGTTGGCCGCTCAGGCCCAGCGCCACACCGTCTGCACGTGCCTTGCCGTCGAGGGTCTGGGTGCCGCTCAGGTTGCTCGGGTCATTGTCGGCGACTTTATAGTTGGTGCGGTCATTGCGGAAGATCGCGCCCGTCAGCGAGAGGGCATTGTCGAGCAGGTCCCATTTGGTGCCGATCTCATAGCTGACGGCGGTTTCCGGGGAAACATCGCAGTTGTTGGTGGCGATGCTTGAGCTTTTGGCCGGGGTGTAGCAACCCCCATTGACGCTGGCCTGGGACGGCGTCTTGCTGTTGCCGTAGGCGATATAGAAGCTGCCGTTTTCCACCGGTTTGTAGACCAGCGCCAGGCGGTAGGAGGTCAGGTCATCCGCCTGGCCGTAGCGAGTGCCGGGCGTTTCCACGCCAGTGCTGGAATAGGCATTGGTCACCGAGCTGCCGGCGTTGTGCTCGTAACGCAGGCCGCCGTTGATTTCCCACTGTGGGTTGAGCTTGAGCGTGTCGAAGGCATAGGCGGCGCGGTTGTTCAGCGCGCCGTCAATGTGGGCGGCCCGGGTGAAGTTGACGGGGCCGGACCATTCGGAGTTCGGATCGCTGTAGCTGACCGGTGGTGGGACGATGGTGCTGCCGTTGGCGTTGGTCAGCCATTTACCGGTATCCGCCTCGTATTCCTCGCGGCTGATGGCGATGCCGGTCACCAGCGTGTGGTCGATGAACCCGGTGCTGAAGTGGCTGGTGACGTCGGTCTGGTTGGTGAACATCTTGTTCTGGGTGTTGCGCTCGTTACCCAGTGAGCCGCCGCTTGGCTGGAAGTAGCCCGGCTGCAGGCCTGCGGCGCAAGGGGCGCCGGTGATCTGGGTGCCGCTGGCCAGGCAGCCGGTCAATGCACCTTCGGGGCCGGAAGCGCGCAGGTCCTGGCGCACCCGCTCGACGCGGGTGAAGTTGCGCACCGAGACGGCGTCGTTGAAGTCGTGTTCGAGCTTCAGGCTGAACGAGTCCGAGGTGATTTGCTGGTCATTGATGTTGTGGTAGCCGTAGTAGTCGCTCCAACCCACGCCCGGCATGGGCTTGCCGTTGTAGATCGGGATGCCGTACTGCGGCGTGTTGTTGTCTTTCTGGTGCTCGTAACTGACGGTGACGCGTGTCGGCGTGCCCAGGCCAAACGCGATGGAGGGCGCGATGCCCCAGCGTTCGTAATCTTCATAATCGCGGCCAGGCACGTCGTTACCATGGGCCATCAGGTTCAGGCGGAACGCGGTGGTGTCGTTCAGCGTCTGGTTGGTGTCCAGGGTGGTGCGCTTGTAGTTATCGGTGCCGATGCCCGCACTGATGGTGGTTTTGTCGCGTAATTCCGGCTGTTTGCTCACCAGGTTGATGGTGCCACCGACCGCGCCGGAGCCGGAATACACCGAACTTGCGCCGCTGACGACTTCGACCTGCTCCAGGTTGAACGGGTCGGTGCGGCTGTACTGCGCGCTGTCGCGCACGCCGTCCACGTAGATGTCGCCGCTGGCGGAGAAGCCGCGCAGGTTGATGCTGTCGCCATACCCGCTGCCACCTTCGCCGGCCCCGAAGGTGATCCCCGGCACGGTGCTGAGCACGTCGCGCAGGGTCAGCAGGTTCTGGTCATGAATGACTTCCTTGGGCACCACCGTGATGGTCTGCGGCGTGTCGCGCAGGGCCTCGGTGTACTTGGGGGAAGAAGGCGCCACAGGGTTGTAGACGCTCTGGCTCGGGGCCTGGCCTTCGATGCTGGTCGCGCCGAGTTGGATGACCCCTGTGTTGTCTTCTGGTGCGGGCTCCGCCGCGTAACTGAATCCTCCTTGCGCAGCCACTGCCAGGCCCACTGCCGACGCGAGCAAATGCCGCGATGAGAGGGGGGCAGAACTGATGCCGGTAGCCATTGAGTAATCTCTTGTTAGTGTTAGTGAGATGCGATCGTAATTGATAAGCGATCTCAAATGTAATACTTTGTAACCAAATAAATCATGAAACTTTTTGCGGTCCTTGATCGCTACTCGGGGCAGGAATGCAGAGCGCACAGCCAGGCAGCGAGCCCTCGGATATCGGTGATAACCCGCGTGCCTATGTGCGCTGGGTGATGTATGCGGCACAGCTGGGAGATGCCGACGCACAGGCGACCCTGGCCCAGCTGCTGCTTGACGGTCGTGGCGTGCAGAAGGATGAGGCGCTGGGGTTGAGCTGGTTTCGCATCGCTGCGCGGCAGCGTCACCCCATGGCGATCAACATGATCGGGCGCTGCCTGGAGAATGGCTGGGGCTGCGAGGTCGACTTGGAAGACAGTGCGCGGCATTACCGCAAGGCCGCCGATCTGGGGCTGGATTGGGGTTTGTATAACTACGGCCAGTTGCTGACGCGTGGCCGTGGTGTGGAGCGTGACCTTGTCGCGGCATATGAACTGTTCCGCCAGGCTGCGGCCAAGGGGCACGCCAAGTCGATGAACCTGTTGGGTCGGTTCCACCATGAAGGCGTGGTGGTGCCCAAGGATGTTCAACTGGCGCGCCAGTGGTATCAGCGCTCAGCCGAGGCCGGGGATTTCCGCGGGCAATACAACCATGCTGCGGAGCTGGCTCACGACGGCGACGAAGTGCAGGCCTGCCTATGGTTGGAGCGGGCCCTCGCGACGGCCACACCGGGCTTTTTGCAGGCGGCTTATCCCGTGTTGCTGGGCTCAGCCTTCAGCGGGATTCGTGAAATGGGCCTGCGCTATCAGCGTCATCTGCAGGCATGAAAAAGCCCCCGGACCTTTCGGTGCAGGGGCTTTTTTACGTCGGGCTGATCAGGCCGCTTCGATCTTGCCGCGGTTGTGCTCAACCTTGGACAGGTAACGCTGCACGTTCTCCTGCTCCTGCGGCGTGGTGAACAGGCCCAGCTTGCTGCGGCGCCACAGGATGTCCTGGGGCTGAGTGGCCCATTCTTCAGCGCACAGGTAATCGACTTCGCGGGTGTACAGGCCGCCACCGAGGTGGTCACCCATGTCCGCCAGCGATTGCACGCCTTCCAGCAGGCGCCAGGTGCGGCTGCCGTAAGTGGTGGACCAGCGACGGGCAATCTCGCTCGGCACCCAGTCGTATTTGCTACGGATTGCATCGGCCAGGGCTTCTGGCGTGCTCATGTTTTCGCCGCCGGGCAGGGTGGCTGTAGCCGTCCAGCTTGGGCGCATCTGCGTGAAGTAAGGCGCCAGTTGTGTCATCGCCGATTCGGCCAGCTTGCGGTAGGTGGTCAGCTTGCCGCCGAACACCGACAGCAACGGCGCCTCGCCCGAGGTGCCGGACAGCGCCAGGGTGTAGTCGCGGGTCACGGCCGACGGGTTGTCGGACTCGTCGTTGCACAACGGGCGCACGCCGGAATAGGTGTGCACGATGTCATCGCGGCTCAGCTGCTTCTTGAAGTGCGCGTTGACCACATTGAGCATGTAGTCGGTTTCACCTTCGGTAATCGCCACTTTCGCCGGGTCGCCGGTGTATTCGCGGTCGGTGGTGCCGATGATGGTCAGGTGATTCAGGTACGGAATGGTGAAGACGATACGCTGGTCTTCGTTCTGCAGGATGTGCGCGTGGGCGCCTTCATACAGCTTCGGTACGATCAGGTGGCTGCCCTGGATCAGACGGATGCCGTAGGGCGAATCCAGCTTCAAGTCATCCTTGATGAACTTGGCCACCCACGGGCCGGCAGCGTTCACCAGCGCTCGGGCGCGGATCGAGAACAGGCTGCCGTCGGCACGTTCCATGTTCATTTCCCACAGGCCTTTGCTGCGGTGTGCGCTGACGCAACGGGTCTGGGTGTGGATGTGCGCACCCTTTTCCCGCGCAGCCATGGCGTTGAGTACTACAAGGCGGGCGTCGTCGACCCAGCAATCGGAGTATTCGAAGCCTTTGGTGATTTCGCTTTTCAGCGGGCTGTCGGGGCCGAACTTGAGGCTCTTGGAGCCTTCGAGTTTTTCCCGCTTGCCCAGATGGTCATACAGGAACAGGCCGGCGCGAATCATCCATGCCGGACGCAGGTGCGGGCGGTGAGGCAATACAAAGCGCATCTGCTTGACGATGTGCGGGGCCTTGGCCAACAGCACCTCACGTTCAGCCAGGGCTTCGCGCACCAAGCGGAATTCGTAATGCTCCAGGTAACGCAGGCCACCGTGGATCAGCTTGCTGCTCGCGGAGGAAGTGTGGCTGGCCAGGTCGTCCTTTTCGCAAAGGAATACCGACAAACCGCGACCGGCTGCGTCTGCTGCAATCCCGACGCCATTGATCCCGCCACCGATAACGGCGACGTCATAGACTTCGGCAAGCGGTGGGGCAGGCAAGGTAGAAGGGTTCATCGGCTGGCCTCGCAATCTTTTTCGTATTGGAATTCGAACATAAATGTTCATTTGCGAAAATGGTAGCTTATAAACGCAGGCACAGCCAGCCCGCTTCGATTGAAAATACTGATCGAAGGGCGAACAAAGGAAAATTTGTGAACATCAGGGGGCAGGACACCCCCTGTATAGGCTTACACCACTTCCAGTCGAATCTTGTGCTGATTCAACAGTTGCACCAGTGCCGGGACCGGCTGCTGATCGGTGACTAAACAATCAATCAAACTGATGGGTCCCAGGCGAATCATGGCGTTGCGCCCGAATTTGCTGGAGTCCGCCGCCAGGATCACCTTGCGCGCATTGGCAATGATCGCCTGGGAAACCCGTACTTCCTGATAATCGAAGTCCAGAAGGCTGCCGTCTTCATCGATACCGCTGATGCCCACCAAGGCGAAATCGACCTTGAACTGGTTGATGAAATCAACGCTGGCCTGGCCTACCACACCGCCATCCCGGCGCACGTTGCCGCCGGTCAGGAGTACGTCGAAGTCGTCTTTGGCACTCAGCATCATGGCGACGTTGAGGTTATTGGTGATGATTTTCAGGTGGCTGTGGTTAAGCAGCGCACGCGCGATCGATTCGGTGGTGGTACCGATGTTGATAAACAGCGAGGCGTGATCGGGGATTTGCGCGGCGATGGCTTCGCCGATGCGCTGTTTTTCGTCGCGCATCTGGTCGGCACGCATGGCGTACGCGGTGTTTTCAACGCTGGAATCATAGGCTGCGCCGCCATGGTAGCGGCGCAACAGATTGGCTTCCGCCAGTTGATTGATATCGCGGCGGATGGTTTGCGGGGTGACAACGAAGAGCTGCGCCATTTCCTCGATACTCACATAGCCGCGTTCGCGAACCAGTTCGAGGATTTGTTGCTGGCGGGGAGGCAGATTCATGGTGCGTCCTTTGGGCTGCCGTAAAAAGTGGCCCATGATGACGCAGGAATCTGCTCCCTGCCAGTTACAACCCTATGCGCGTCCGGCGCTTGGCTTATTCAGCGCCTTCGTGGGGTTCCCAGTCGCGGGTGCGGCTGACTGCTTTCTGCCAGCCGGCGTAGAGTTTTTCCTTCGCCGCTTCTTCCAGCTGCGGTTCGAATTGACGCTCGATTACCGCCTTGCCACGCAGTTCGTCCAGGCTGCCCCAGAAACCGCACGCCAGGCCGGCCAGGTAAGCGGCGCCCAACGCGGTGGTTTCGCGCATTTGTGGGCGTTCAACCTGGGTACCGAGGATGTCGGCCTGGAACTGCATCAGGAAGTTGTTGGCGACCGCGCCACCGTCTACCCGCAGGGATTTGAGGCGTTCGCCGGAATCCTGCTGCATGGCATCGAGTACGTCACGGGTCTGGTAGGCAATCGACTCCAGGGCTGCACGGATGATGTGATCCACGCGTACGCCACGGGTCAGTCCGAACAGCGCGCCACGGGCATACGGGTCCCAGTACGGAGCGCCCAGGCCGGTGAAGGCTGGCACCAGGTACACGCCGTTGCTGTCCTTGACCTTGCCGGCGAAGTATTCGGTGTCGGTGGCATCGGCGATGATCTTCAACTCATCACGCAGCCATTGCACGGTGGAACCGCCGTTGAACACGGCGCCTTCCAGGGCGTAGGCCACTTCGCCACGCGGGCCGCAGGCGATGGTGGTGAGCATGCCGTGCTTGGATTTCACCGCCTTGTCGCCGGTGTTCATCAGCAGGAAGCAGCCGGTGCCGTAGGTGTTTTTCGCCTGGCCCGGTTCTACGCACATTTGGCCAAACAGCGCCGCCTGCTGGTCACCGGCGATACCGCCGATGGCGATACCGCTTTTGGTGCGACCGTAGATTTCCGAGGAAGACTTCACTTCCGGCAGCATTTCGCGCGGCACGTCGAGAATCTCCAGCATCTTCGCATCCCACTCCAGGGTGTGGATGTTGAAGAGCATGGTGCGCGAGGCGTTGGTGTAGTCGGTGACGTGGGTCTTGCCACCGGTAAATTTCCAGATCAGCCAGCTGTCGATGGTGCCGAACAGCAGCTCGCCGTTACGCGCACGTTCGCGGCTGCCTTCGACGTTGTCGAGGATCCACTTGAGCTTGGTGCCGGAGAAGTACGGGTCGGTGACCAGGCCGGTGGTGTCGTTGATGTATTGCTCGTGGCCGTCGCGCTTGAGCTGCTGGCAGATCTCGGTGCTGCGGCGGCATTGCCAGACGATCGCGTTGTAGATCGGACGGCCGGTGATTTTGTCCCAGACCACGGTGGTTTCACGCTGGTTGGTGATACCGATGGCCGCGACCTGGTCATGGTGCAGGCCGGCTTGTGCCAGGGCCTCGACCATCACCGCGCTCTGGGTGGCGAAAATCTCCATCGGGTCATGTTCGACCCAGCCGGCTTGCGGGTAATGCTGGGTGAATTCACGCTGGGCGGTGCAGACCACGTTGGCGTCACGATCGAAGATGATCGCCCGGGAACTGGTGGTGCCCTGATCGAGGGCAATGATGTAGTTCTTATTCTGAATGTCGGTCATGTCGATTGCCTTGGACGGAGAATAGGGAAGTCAGTAAACAGCCTGGGCCGCAAAAGGGCAGTACGGCCCAGGCTATCGCATCAGGAAGTACGGGTTTTGGCGGTGGCAGCCGCTTCGGTTGCATCAGTTGTAGCAGGTGCGGCGCTGGGCAGGTGACGGGCAATCAGCCCGCGATAGGCGGCAGCACCGAGGCAGGCGCCGACAATCGGCGCAAAGATCGGAATCAGGAAGTAAGGAATGTCGCGCCCGCCAGTGAAAGCCATTTCACCCCAACCGGCGAAAAAGGTCATCAGCTTGGGGCCGAAGTCACGGGCCGGGTTCATCGCAAAGCCGGTCAGCGGGCCCATGGCACTGCCGATCACGGCAATCAGCAAACCAATCAGCAGCGGCGCCAACGGGCCGCGGGGCAGGCCGTTGTTGTCATCGGTCAGGGCCATGATCACGCCCATCAGGATCGCGGTGATGACCATTTCCACCAGGAACGCCTGGGCCGTGCCCAGCAGCGGATGCGGGTAGGTGGAGAACACCGACGCCAATTCCAGGCTAGCCTGGGTGCCGCGAATCATGTGGTGGGTTTGTTCGTAATCGAAAAACAGGTTGCTGTAGAGCGTGTAAACCAACGCGGCCGAACAGAAGGCCCCGGCGACTTGGGCGATGATGTAGAACGGCAGTTTGCGCTTGTCGAAATCGGCAAAGATGCACAGGGCGATACTGACCGCCGGATTGAGGTGAGCCCCGGAAATACCGGCGCTCAGGTAGATCGCCATGCTGACGCCGATCCCCCAGATGATACTGATTTCCCACAACCCAAAGCTGGCACCCGCGACCTTGAGCGCAGCAACACATCCGGTACCGAAGAAGATCAGCAACGCAGTGCCCAGGAATTCGGCCATGCATTGACTTGAAAGTGAAGGCTGTTGAAGAGCAGTTGTCATGGAAAACCTCTGTTTTTGTTGTTGTCTGGCGTTTTGCCGCAACGGGCAATCGGCGATTTTCACCGTGGCGAGGATCCCCATCCTGTTCGCGGCTTACTGCTGTGAATCCGTAGGTGCATTCCTACAGTATTCGTAAACGAAAAAATATAGACAAGAATGACGGCTGTCAAAGGTCGAAAGTGAACGATCGGTCATTTTGTAATTATTGGTGTGGTGAATGATCGTGCCGTGGGCGCGGGAAGCGGCAGGGAAGGTGCGCGTGAGCGCGTGGCAGAGGGCTTCGGACTAGAGCCTTTTGCTTGTTGTTGGCCTAGAATTGGCTGTCTGTTTTTTCACCTTTTTGCCAAGCCTGGAGCCCACATGACGCCCGCATTGGACCTGTTGAAAAAAGTTCGCGCCGAACATCGAATTCACAGTTACGAACATGATCCCAAGGCAGCGTCCTATGGTCTGGAGGCCGCGGAAAAATTGGGCCTGGACCCGGCGCAGGTGTTCAAGACCCTGCTGGCCAGCAGTGAAAAAGCCGAGCTGCTGGTGGCGGTTGTGCCGGTCGTCGGAAGTTTGGATTTAAAGGCGTTGGCGCAGGCGGCAGGGGTAAAAAAGGTCGAGATGGCAGACCCGGCAGCGGCGCAACGGGCCACCGGTTACTTGTTGGGCGGCATCAGCCCGCTGGGGCAGAAGAAACGCCTGCGCACCTTCATCGATGTGACGGCGCAGTCGTTTCCGACAATTTTTATCAGTGCGGGGAGAAGGGGGCTTGAGGTGGAGTTGGCAGCGACAGTGCTGGCCGAACACACCCAGGCCAAGTTCGCGGAAATTGGCCGGGCGTGATGCGTTGACGTCAGGAGGCGGTGCTGTAGCGTCGAACGCCTGACTCAACCTGAGGGATTTGTGCTGCGGTGCTGCCTGAGGCCTGGAACAACACCAGGTGCTCGGCTGCCACGCGAATGCCCACGTCGGCACCGACCAAGTGATCGGCGTGGCTGGGGAAGATCGACTCCAGCTGAGCGCCTGTCGGCAGCTGCAAGCGATACAGGGTCGACGCGCCGAGGAAGGTCTTGCCGACAATCCGCGCCTTCAAGGCGCTGTCCGGTGCATAAACGATGTCGTCCGGGCGCAGCAACACATCCACCGCGCCGCCGGTTGGCCAGGTGTAGGCACGATTGCCGCGCAACTCCCCCAGTTCGGTGGTAACCGATTCCGGCGTGTTCAACTGCCCGCGAATGAAGTAACCCTGGCCAATGAAGCTGGCGACAAAGGGTGTCAGCGGTTCGTGATAGAGGTTGTAGGGTGTATCCCACTGCTCCAGGCGACCCTCCTTGAACACACCGACATGGTCACTCACTGCGAAGGCTTCTTCCTGGTCGTGGGTCACCAGAATCGCACTGGTGCCCCGCGCCTTGAGGATATCGCGTACTTCGTGGCTGAGTTTGCGCCGCAGTTCGCCGTCGAGGTTGGAGAAGGGTTCGTCCAGCAGCAACAATTGCGGTTCCGGCGCCAGGGCGCGAGCCAGGGCGACGCGTTGCTGCTGGCCGCCCGAGAGTTCGTGGGGGAAGCGCTTGCCGAGGTTCTTCAGGTTCACCAGTTCCAGCAATTCAGCGACCACACGCTCTTTTTGCGGGTGCTTGCGAATCCCGAAGGCGATGTTGTCGGCCACGCTGAGGTGTGGAAACAGCGCGTAGTCCTGGAACACCATGCCGATCCGACGTTTCTCCGGAGCCAGTGTGAAACCGGCGCTGGAAATGACTTCGCCTGCCAGGCTGATCTCGCCTTCATGCACCGGCTCAAACCCGGCAATCGCTCGCAGGGTGGTGGTCTTGCCGCAGCCCGAGGAGCCCAGCAGGCAACCGATGTCGCCGGCGTTGAGGTGCAGATTGAGGTTCTGCACCACCCGTTGGTCTTGATAGCCGCATGCCAGATTGCGCAGGTTCAGCAGTAGTGGCTGGCTCATGCAGGACGGTACGCCGGCGCAACCAGAAACTCGAGCAGGGCTTTTTGTGCGTGCAGGCGGTTTTCCGCCTGGGCCCAGGCTACTGAACGTTGATCGTCCAGCAGGTCGAGACTGATTTCTTCGCCACGGTGGGCGGGCAGGCAGTGCATGAACAGCACGTCCGGCGCGGCCAGGTCGAGCAGGGCGCGGGTGACCTGGAACGGGGCGAAGAGCTTGAGGCGCTTGGCGGTTTCCTCTTCCTGGCCCATGGAGGTCCACACGTCGGTGCTCACCAGGTGTGCGCCGATGACCGCCTCACGCGGGTCGCGGACGATGGTCACGCGGTCGCCGGCCTGGGCCAGGAAACGTGCATCCGGCTCGTAGCCTTCAGGGCAGGCAACGCGCAATTTGAAGTCGAACTGGATCGCCGCTTCTATATAGCTGTTGCACATGTTGTTGCCGTCGCCGATCCAGGCCACGGTCTTGCCCTGGATCGAGCCGCGCTGTTCGAGGAAGGTTTGCATGTCGGCCAGCAACTGGCAGGGGTGCAGGTCATCGGACAGGCCGTTGATCACGGGCACTCGGGAGTTGGCGGCAAATTCGGTCAGGGTGCTGTGGGCGAAGGTACGGATCATCACCGCATCCAGCATGCTCGACATCACGATCGCGCAATCGCTGATCGGCTCGCCACGGCCCAGTTGGGTATCGCGAGGTGACAGGAAGATAGCCTGGCCGCCGAGCTGAATCATGCCGGCTTCGAAAGACACGCGGGTGCGGGTGGACGACTTCTCGAAAATCATCCCGAGCACGCGGTTTTTCAAAGGCTCGAACAGTACGCCGCGGTTACGCAGGTCTTTAAGCTCAATGCCTCGACGGAGCACGCTGACCAGCTCTTCGGGCGTGCAATCCATCAGGGAGAGAAAGTGCCTTGCGCTCATCATTAACTACCTTTTTGCAACAGACCGCAGATACTCAAAGCCTGGTTTATTTTGAAAACGGGCGAGACCTGCGGCGAAAGCCGCACGGGGCGACGAAATAGGGGAAGGCGCGATCTTATAATTAAATGTCGCGTCTTACCAATAGGGCTACAGTTTTTAGGGGAGTTCAAGGACGCGGGGAGGGCGCTTTTGAAGCCTGTTTCCTGACAGCAGCGGGTCATTTGTACACTGGCGCTGCGCCACATTGCAATGCGTGAGGGCGGGCTGAGGCCGGGCTGCGTCGGTTTCAGCGGGCTGCCGAAGGCTTCTGAAACATTTCCTGATGTTTCCTCATGGCCTGGCCTGATGCCGCTCGATTCACACGACGAACGTTGCTGGCGCTGCTGCCCCGGGCGGGCCATAGTTTTCGTCCGAAGTGCCTAGCCCACAATAAAAGAGACTGGCCATGACCAAGACTCTCCACCACCGTGCCTGCCATCTGTGCGAAGCCATCTGCGGCCTCACACTGGAAACTACCCAGGGCGAAGACGCAAGCCTGGCGATCACCTCGATCAAGGGCGACCCCCTGGATACGTTCAGCCGTGGCCATATCTGCCCCAAGGCCGTGGCCCTGCAAGACATCCAGAATGACCCGGACCGCCTGCACCAGCCCATGTTGCGGGTGGGCAGCGAATGGCAGCCGATCCCGTGGGAAGACGCCTTTGTACTTGTAGCCGAGCGCCTGGCCGCGATTCAGACGCGTCACGGGCAGAACGCGGTGGCGGTGTACCAGGGCAATCCGAGCGTGCACAACTATGGCCTGATGACCCACAGCAACTACTTCCTTGGCCAGTTGAAGACCCGCAATCGTTTTTCCGCCACCTCGGTGGACCAGTTACCCCACCACCTCACCAGCCACCTGATGTACGGCCACGGCCTGTTGCTGCCGATCCCGGACATCGACCATACCGATTTCATGCTGATCCTCGGCGGCAACCCGTTGGCGTCCAACGGCAGCATCATGACCGTGCCGGATGTGGAGAAACGCCTGAAGGCCATCCAGGCTCGCGGCGGCAAAGTCGTGGTGGTTGATCCGCGCCGCAGCGAGACGGCGGCGATGGCCGACCAGCATCTGTTCGTGCGCCCGGGCGGTGATGCGGCGTTGTTGTTCGGATTGCTCAATACACTGTTTGCCGAGAACCTGACCCGTGACAGTCACCTGCCGGTGGACGGCCTGGATGACGTGCGCCACGCCGTGGCCGGATTCACCGCCGAGGCCATGAGCCGTCAATGTGCGGTGCCCGCCGAGCAGATCCGCCAGTTGGCCCGGGACTTCGCTGCGGCCGACACAGCAGTGTGTTATGGCCGCATGGGCGTATCGACCCAGGCGTTTGGCACGCTGTGCCATTGGCTGGTGCAGTTGATCAACCTGGTGACCGGTAATCTGGATCGAGTCGGCGGGGCCTTGTGCACTACACCGGCCGTCGACCTGGTGGCCTCGACTTCCGGCGGGCATTTCAATCGCTGGCAAAGCCGGGTTTCCGGGCGACCCGAGTACGGGGGCGAGCTGCCGGTATCGGCACTGGCTGAAGAAATGCTCACTGAGGGTGAAGGGCAAATCCGCGCCCTGGTGACGGTGGCGGGCAATCCGGTGTTGTCCACGCCCAACGGCCGGCAACTGGAGCAGGCGCTGGATGGCCTGGAGTTCATGGTCAGCATCGACCTGTATATCAACGAGACCACGCGTTATGCCGACCTGATCCTGCCGTCCACCTCGGCCCTGGAAAACGATCACTACGACACCACCTTCAATATGTTCGCGGTGCGTAACGTCACCCGTTTCAACCGCGCCATCCTGCCGAAACCCGAGGGTGCGTTGCATGACTGGGAAATCTTCGTCGGCCTGGCCCGGGCGTTTGCCGAGAAGACGGGTAATACACTCAAACCGACGATGCCGCCTGCGCAGATGATCGACTTCGGGCTGCGAGCCGGGCCTTATGGCGACAGGTTGTCCATTGCCGCGCTGGCCGATCACCCTCATGGCCTGGACCTCGGGCCGCTGAAACCCAACCTCGCAGGCCGCCTGAAAACCGCTAATGGCCATCTGCAGGCTGCACCGTCGGTGATCCTTGCCGACCTGGCGCGCTTTGCCGCGCAGCCGGTGCCCGAGGTGAATGAGTTGCTGCTGATCGGCCGCCGGCATGTGCGCAGCAACAACTCCTGGATGCATAACTACCACCGGCTGGTGAAGGGCAAGCCTCGCCATCAACTGCTGATGCATCCGGATGACCTTGCCCATCGCCAGTTGACTGACGGGCAGCGGGTACGGGTCAGCTCGCGGATCGGCATGATCGAGGTGGAAGTGTTGGCCAGTCTCGACATGATGCCCGGCGTGGTCAGCCTGCCTCACGGTTGGGGCCACGGCCGCCCTGGCGTGCAGATGACCATCGCCAGCGGGCAGCCGGGGGCGAGCGCGAATGACCTGACGGATGAGCGGCAACTGGATGAGCTGTCGGGCAACGCAGCGCTGAACGGCGTGCCGGTGCAGGTGGCGGCGGCGTAAGGATTGTCTGTCGGGGAGTCCGAGCGTCACGCTGGGGTTTGCGTTACAATGCGCCACCGTGCCGACCCATGAGTCGGAAAGTTCCAGCCGAGGTGTTCCATGGATATCATCGAAACGATCAAAGAGCAGATTGCCAACAACACTATTCTGCTTTACATGAAGGGCGCCCCTAACGCTCCCCAGTGTGGCTTCTCCGCAAAGGCTTCCCAGGCAATCATGCAATGTGGCGAGAAGTTCGCCTACGTGGATATCCTGCAGAACCCGGAAATCCGCGCCAACCTGCCGAAGTACGCCAACTGGCCAACCTTCCCGCAGCTGTGGGTTGCCGGTGAGCTGGTCGGCGGTAGCGACATCATCACCGAAATGGCGGCTGATGGTTCGTTGCAGGCACTGATCAAAGACGCAGCGGCCAAAGCAGCTGCGAAGACCGAAGCCTGATTTGTTTTAGGCCGCGGCAATAAAAAGCCCCGCTTCTCGAAAGAGAGCGGGGCTTTTTAGTGGCCGGGAATTGAAGGGTTATTCACCCATCTGCGATTGCAGGTAATTCTCGATAGTCACTTTGTCGATCAGGCCGATTTGGGTTTCCAGCCAGTCGATGTGTTCTTCCTGGTCTTCAAGGATATCTTCCAGCAGTTCACGGCTGCCGAAGTCGCCCTTGGATTCGCAATGAGCAATGGCGGCCTTCAGGTCGGTGTGGCTCTTGCGCTCGAAGTTCAGGTCGCAGTTGATCATCTCCTGGGTGTGCTCGCCGATGTTCAGCTTGCCCAGGTCCTGCACGTTCGGCAGGCCTTCCAGGAACAGGATGCGCTTGATCAGCGCGTCAGCGTCCTTCATGGCCTTGATGGATTCTTTGTATTCACGCTTGCCCAGCTTTTCCAGGCCCCAATCGTCATACATGCGCGCATGCAGGAAGTACTGATTGATCGCGACCAGTTCATTGGCAAGGATTTTGTTGAGTTGCTGGATGACTGTGATGTCGCCTTTCATGATTGGGGTCCTGCCCTGTATTAGCTGTATATAAGGCGGAGTTTGAGCTGCGCATTTACTACTGTCAAACCTAAGTTATTGAATAATAAATGAAAATTAATCGGAATAAGAATGTTTGTGTTCCGCGTCTTGGCGCTAACTGTTTGAATTTCGGGCATAAAAAAACCGGACACTAAGTCCGGTTCTTTAAAACACGCTGATTAAGCGTGTGTAAATTCTGCTGAGTAGGGGATCGCAGCCTGGGCAGTTTGCAGCTGCGTCAGGGTTTCCCGTACCACTTGCTTGGCGAGGCAGGCGCATTTGCCGCATTGGCTGGCAACGCCGGTGGTTTCACGTACTTCCTTGTAGCTGCAGCAACCTTCGTAGATTGCTTCGCGGATTTGTCCGTCGGTGACGCCAGTGCAAAGGCAGACATACATAAGGGAGAACCATCGCGGTTTAAGGCTTAAGTGCGACGGATCTTAATGTTAACGAGAATGATTGTCAAAGTAGTTTCTCAAGCCTTGGTGTTTGCACGCGGCTTCACTGACGAACGGCTTTTTTCCGGTATGATGGTCGGTCTTCACGAAGCGTGATCACGTCACAGGCCTGTCGTTTAGCTGCGGCACACTGGGACGGATCCTTTTACTTCAGTCACCACCATCAGGAGATACCCAATGAGCGTACTCGTCGGCAAACAAGCCCCGGATTTCGACGTACCCGCCGTCCTCGGCAATGGCGAAATCGTAGACAGCTTCAAACTGTCTGAAGCCATCAAAGGCAAATACGGCCTGGTGTTCTTCTACCCGCTGGACTTCACCTTCGTCTGCCCATCGGAGCTGATCGCCCTGGATCACCGCATGGACGATTTCAAGGCGCGTAATGTTGAAGTGGTTGCCGTTTCCATCGACTCCCATTTCACCCACAACGCCTGGCGCAACACCGCCATCAATGATGGCGGCATCGGCAAAGTCAAATACACCATGGCTGCCGACATGAAGCACGACATCGCCAAGGCCTACGACGTTGAGTCCGAAGGCGGCGTGGCATTCCGTGGCGCGTTCCTGATCGACGACAAGGGCGTTGTACGCTCGCAGATCATCAACGACCTGCCGCTGGGCCGTAACATGGAAGAGCTGATCCGCCTGGTCGACGCTCTGCAATTCCACGAAGAGCACGGTGAAGTTTGCCCTGCCAACTGGAAAAAAGGCGACAAAGGCATGAACGCTTCGCCAGAAGGCGTTGCGGCTTACCTGACCGAGAACGCTGGCAAGCTGTAAGTCACGTTCGAAGCAAAAAAAACCGGCCTGAGAGGGCCGGTTTTTTTATGCGCGGGATTTGGCTTCAGTCGCCGAAGTCTTCCCAGCCGCCCATCTGTTTCCAACGGTTGACGATGCCGCAGAACAGCTCGGCGGTCTTCTCGGTGTCGTAGCGGGCCGAGTGGGCCTCACGACCGTCGAAGTCGATACCGGCAGCCTGGCAGGCCTTCGCCAGCACGGTCTGGCCATAGGCCAAACCGGCCAGGGTCGCAGTGTCGAAGCTGGAGAACGGGTGAAACGGGTTGCGCTTCATGTCCAGGCGCGCCACGGCGGCATTGAGGAAGCCCAGGTCGAAGCTGCTGTTGTGGCCCACCAGGATCGCGCGTTTGCAGCCATTGGCCTTCAGGGCCTTGCGTACGCCACGGAAGATGTCGGTCAGCGCCGCTTCTTCACTGACGGCCATGCGCAGTGGGTGATCAAGCTTGATCCCGGTGAATTCCAGGGCCGCCGCTTCGATGTTGGCGCCTTCGAACGGCTCGACGCGGAAGAAGTGGGTGTGTTCCGGGAACACGAAACCCTGTTCATCCATGCCGATGGTCGTGGCGGCGATTTCCAGCAACGCGTCAGTGGCGCAATTGAAGCCGCCGGTTTCTACGTCGATGACAACGGGCAGGTAGCCACGGAAACGCTCGGCCATCGGGTGACGGGAACCGCCACCACCGCCGCCGTGTTCCTGGTCGTCGTCGTAATGGTCTTCACTCACGGGTGTTCCTCCAGCAGGCGCCAGCGCAGTGTTTCACCGGCGCGCAGCGGGATAACGGTCAGCTCGCCAAACGGCAGGCTGGTGGGGGCGGTCCAGTCTTCACGGACCAGGGTAATGCGGTCGGTATTCGCCGGCAGGCCATAGAAACGTGGGCCGTTGAGGCTGGCGAACCCTTCAAGCTTGTCCAGGGCGTTGCGTTGTTCGAACGCTTCGGCATACAACTCGATCGCCGCATAGGCGGTGTAACACCCGGCACAACCACACGCGGCTTCCTTGGCGTGTTGGGCGTGAGGTGCAGAGTCGGTACCGAGGAAAAATTTCTCGCTGCCACTGGTGGCGGCATCGAGCAGCGCTACCTGGTGCGTGTTGCGCTTGAGAATCGGCAGGCAATAGAAGTGCGGCCGAATCCCGCCCACCAGCATGTGGTTGCGGTTGTACAGCAGGTGATGCGCGGTGATGGTCGCGCCGACGTTGGCCGAAGCCTCGGTGACGAACTGCACGGCATCGGCGGTGGTGATGTGCTCGAACACCACCTTGAGGGTTGGGAACAGCTCGACAACTCGGCGCATGTGCTCGTCGATGAAGATCTTTTCACGATCGAACACATCGACATCGCCACGGGTGACTTCACCGTGGATCAGCAACGGCATGCCCACTTCGGCCATGGCTTCGATGGCCGGCAGGATCTTGTCGATACTGGTGACGCCGGAATCGGAGTTGGTGGTCGCGCCGGCCGGGTACAGCTTGGCGGCGTGCACGAAACCACTGGCCTTGGCCTGGCGGATTTCTTCGGGCTGGGTGCGGTCGGTCAGGTACAGCACCATCAACGGTTCGAAGCGGCTGCCGGCCGGTCGTGCAGCGAGAATGCGCTGGCGATAGGCGTCGGCTTCCGCGGCGTTACGCACCGGAGGTACCAGGTTAGGCATGATGATGGCGCGGCCAAACGTGCGCGCTACATCGGCCACGGTTTGGGGCAACGCAGCACCATCGCGAAGATGAATATGCCAGTCGTCGGGACGCAGCAGGGTCAGGCGGTCGGACATTGGGGATTCCAGGCGGGTCAATCTGGTGGGAATGCTACCGGAAAAGACTCTTGCAGGCACTCGCTATCAAGTTTTGCAGGATGCGACCGATATCCCTGGGTATGCCTTAACGATGTATGACGCCTTGATGTGTTGTAGAAACCAGTGGAGCCTCCCGTGCGCCAGCATTATCTAGCCCTGCTCAGTGTGTTCGCCAGCCTGCCCGCGATGGCCCTCACGTTCCAGACACGTCTGGAGAATATTGAGTGGAAAGTGGAGGGCGATAAATTCGAGTGCCGCTTGACCCAGCCGATCACCGATTTCGGCTCGGGCGAGTTCGTGCGCCGGGCCGGCGAGCAGGCGACGTTTCGCCTGAAAGCCTTTAACGGCTCGTTGGGTGCCGGTTCCGCAACCCTATTGGCGGCGGCTGCGCCGTGGCAGCCGGGGCGTGGCGATATCAACCTGGGGGCGGTGCGTGTCGGCAGTGGCGATGTGCTGTTCAACAGCTCCCAGGCCCAGGCCGGGCGTTTGTTTACCGGCCTGCTCGAAGGGCGCAGCCCGACGGTGCGCCACTATAGCCGCGACGGCGGTTACTCCGAGATCCGCCTGCTGCCGGCGAAATTCAGCAAGGCCTACAACGACTATCAACTCTGCACCACCAAGCTGCTGCCGATGAATTTCGAGCAGGTCAGACAGACCGAGGTGGGTTTCCCGGGTGGCGGCATCGAACTGGACGCGGCGGCCAGGAAAAAGCTCTCGGTGATTCTCGAATTCATGAAAGCCGACCCGACGGTTAACCACGTCGAGTTGAATGGCCACTCCGACAACAGCGGCAATCGCCTGACCAATCGCGACGTTTCGCGGCGTCGTGCATTGGCGGTAATGGACTACTTCAAGGCCAATGGCATCCAGGAATCGCAGATTACCCTGCGCTTTCATGGCGAAAGCTATCCGCTGGCGCCGAACACCAACGCGGCCAACCGGGCGAAAAACCGCCGGGTGAATATTCAGCTCGAACGGGTGGCAGCCCCCGACAAACCGGCGCCCCAGGCCAAGGCGCCAGGCAACGCTGCCGCCACCTCATAAGGTGCGGCGTTTCGTCGCCCGCTCGACATAATCTGTCGCTTTATCTTCATTTGCTGTCGCGCCTCTGTAATTTCACGGTTTTGGTCGGTAGAATCGACGCCTTTCCGTACAACCCCGTGGAGTGATGGCATGGCCGACGTAAACAAGGTCGTTCTCGCGTATTCCGGCGGCCTGGACACTTCGGTGATCCTCAAGTGGCTGCAGGATACTTATAACTGTGAAGTGGTGACCTTCACCGCTGACCTGGGTCAGGGCGAAGAGGTCGAACCTGCACGTGCCAAGGCGCAAGCCATGGGCGTGAAAGAGATCTACATTGACGACCTGCGCGAAGAGTTCGTCCGCGATTTCGTTTTCCCGATGTTTCGCGCCAACACTGTCTACGAAGGCGAGTACCTGCTGGGTACTTCCATCGCACGTCCGCTGATCGCCAAGCGCCTGATCGAAATCGCCAACGAAACCGGCGCCGACGCCATTTCCCATGGCGCCACCGGCAAGGGCAACGACCAGGTGCGTTTCGAACTGGGCGCCTACGCCTTGAAGCCAGGTGTAAAAGTGATTGCTCCGTGGCGTGAATGGGACCTGTTGTCCCGTGAAAAGCTGATGGACTACGCTGAAAAGCACGCGATCCCGATCGAGCGTCACGGCAAGAAGAAGTCCCCGTACTCGATGGACGCCAACTTGCTGCACATCTCCTATGAAGGCGGCGTGCTGGAAGACACCTGGACCGAGCACGAAGAAGACATGTGGAAATGGACCGTCTCCCCGGAGAACGCTCCTGACAAGGCCCAGTACCTGGAACTGACCTACCGCAACGGCGACATCGTCGCGCTGGACGGCGTCGAAATGACCCCGGCCACCGTACTGGCGACCTTGAACCGTATCGGTGGCGAACACGGTATCGGCCGCCTCGACATCGTCGAGAACCGTTACGTGGGCATGAAGTCCCGTGGTTGCTACGAAACCCCGGGCGGCACCATCATGCTGCGCGCTCACCGCGCCATTGAGTCCATCACCCTGGACCGTGAAGTGGCTCACCTCAAAGACGAGTTGATGCCCAAGTACGCCAGCCTGATCTACACCGGCTACTGGTGGAGCCCTGAGCGTCTGATGCTGCAACAGATGATCGACGCTTCCCAGGTCCACGTGAACGGCGTTGTGCGCCTGAAGCTGTACAAGGGCAATGTGATCGTGACCGGTCGCAAGTCCGATGAGTCGTTGTTCGACGCCAACATCGCCACTTTTGAAGAAGATGGCGGCGCCTACAACCAGGCAGACGCGGCAGGCTTCATCAAGCTGAACGCGTTGCGCATGCGCATTGCGGCCAACAAAGGTCGCAAGTTGTTCTGAGTGTTGTAAGTTGCAATGAAAAATGGCCCCTCAAGGGGCCATTTTTTTTTGGTTGAAAATACATCCGGAATCATCGGGCGCGCGCCTGTGTTTATTGTTCGCTTCGAAAAAGTTCAAGTACTCCAGGAGATGATCTGGAGTGTTTATATTTTTACGGGGGCAATGTTTATTAATTTCGCTCGATAAGTGATGCATTGTTGAAAGTGAGATTTTTTCTTGTAGGCAGGAACTATGTACTACAGAAAATTCACTCAGAAATGTACCGCGAATATGTCAGATGCTGACATGCCTGTAGGATTTATGGAGCGTTAGTAATTATGTCGAATGGAACTTTTAAAAACCCGGTTTCCCTCCGGGTTCACAGGTCTTCTGACAGCGCACAAGGGGCATTTCCTGAAACTTGTGTACGGCGCGTTTACCCGGGCCCGCGTAATCCTGGGAATTTTCACTCAAAATATGTTTGTGCTCGGAAAGTTCTGAAAGCCCCAACAAAACTGGATAGCTCCGATCTGGCGTTTTTTTGTAGGTTAAATCCTATGTCTTTGTGGGTTAGGTCTCTGCTTGCTGTTGCTTGGGGGGGAGCGCTATGCCAAGCGAGAAACGACTAGGCTATTGTGCTTACTCTTAATAATTCGAACAGCGAAATTGGACTTGCCCATGAATAAAGTGCTGATCGTGGATGATCATCCCGTCATTCGTCTTGCTGTGCGTATGCTAATGGAACGTCATAGTTATGAGGTCGTTGCCGAGACCGATAACGGTGTCGATGCCTTGCAACTTGCGCGCGAGCATATGCCGGACATTGTCATACTGGATATTGGAATTCCCAAACTCGATGGCCTGGAAGTTATATGCCGGCTGTCATCAACCAAACAGGCACATCCCTTCAAGGTGCTGGTGCTGACGTCCCAGGCGCCCGGGCATTTCTCGATGCGGTGCATGCAGGCGGGTGCTGCCGGCTACGTGTGCAAGCAACAGGATCTCACCGAGCTGTTGAGCGCGGTCAAGGCGGTGCTGTGCGGGTACAGCTACTTCCCCAACCAGGCGTTGAACTCGGTGCGCTCCACAATGGGTAACGCCAGCGAAGCGGACATGGTCGAGCGCCTGTCCGGCCGGGAGATGATGGTGTTGCAGCAGTTGGCCCGTGGCAAGACCAACAAGGAGATCGCCGATGGCATGTTCCTGAGCAACAAGACTGTGAGCACCTACAAGACCCGCTTGCTGCTCAAGCTCAACGCCCGCTCGCTGGTGGACTTGATCGAGCTGGCCCAGCGAAACGGTCTGGTGTAGGCCGGCCTCACATTTACATCCAGTCAGAAAAAAGCCTCCGCAAGGGAGGCTTCTGTTTATCGTTGGATCGATTAGAGATCGAAGTCGTAATCGGCCAACTGTTTTTGCAAGCGCCGCTCTTCCAGAAGGTTGTCGATGGTGCGGCGTTTGCTCAAATTGGTCTTGGCCACCTCTACCGGTGCTTCTGCTGCATCATCGTCGGATTCAGCGCCAACAACGTCGTCTTCTACATCCAGTTGTTCTTTGCCAGTGCTCATAAGGTTAACTCCAGGCTAAGACTGCCGTTGGCGCTCCTTATAACGATAATCTCGGGCCTGGTAAAAAAGATTTTTTCAATCGACTCATCGATAAAAGCAATGATGGCTCAATCGTCGGAAGTCTTTTCCTTGTATTCGCACAGGTCTTCGATGCGGCAGCTGCCACAGCGCGGCTTGCGGGCCTGGCAGACATAGCGTCCGTGAAGGATCAGCCAGTGATGCGAGTCCAGCAGGTACGGCTTGGGCACGAACTTCATCAGCTGTTTTTCCACCTCCACCACATTTTTTCCGCGGGCAATACCGGTTCGGTTGCTGACCCGAAAGATGTGCGTGTCCACCGCCATGGTCAATTGGCGAAATGCCGTATTGAGCACCACATTGGCGGTTTTTCGGCCAACACCCGGAAGGGCTTCCAGGGCTTCGCGCGTTTGCGGTACTTCGCCGCCGTGCAGTTCCACCAGCAGCCGGCATGTCTCGATGACATTCTTCGCCTTGCTGTTGTACAGGCCGATGGTCTTGATGTATTCGGACAACCCCTCAACCCCCAGCGCGTAGATCGCCTCCGGGGTGTTCGCCACCGGATACAACTTGGCGGTGGCCTTGTTGACGCCGACGTCTGTGGACTGGGCCGAGAGAATCACGGCGATCAGCAACTCGAACGGCGAGGAGTAGGCCAGTTCGGTTTTCGGTTCCGGGTTGTCTTCGTGAAGCCGGCGGAAAATTTCCAGGCGTTTTGCGGCGTTCATGGGGCGAGCGGTTCCTTGCGGACAGTCAGTGTGGTTACGAAAAACGGGCCCAATAACCCAAGCAGGATAAACGCGGCGTGCACCGGCAGTACACGCTTCATCACGTGGGGCCGGTGCTCAAGGGGGTCAGGTGCGGGCATCAGCCACCACCAGTGCTGCAAGCGCCTGCTCTGCCGTTTCGAAGTGCTGTTGCAGAATGATCAACTGCGACTGCTGTTCAAAGGTCGGCGGGTGGCCGAAAGCTTTCAGGGATTTGTGCAATTGGGCGCGGCTCATGGCCAGGTTGATCTTGGCCTTCTTCAAGGCGGCGTCCATGGCCGCGGCTTTTTGTGCACGAACCCGCTCAATGGCCGCCTGGACTGGGTTGACCGTGGCCGCAGCTACCGGGGCGGCGCGCTTGGAGCGTGCCTGGCGTTCGGCAAGTTTCTGTTCCTCTTCGCGTTGCAGCCGCGCGTTGCGCTGTTCAAACCGTCGCCGGGCCCGGTCGCGCTTGAGGCTGCGTGCCTCGCGTTCATGATCATTGGAGGCCAGCCCGCCGACAATCGGTACCACGGTGCTCAACGGACGCATTTCGATGCAATCAACCGGGCAGGGTGCTACACACAGGTCGCAACCCGTGCACTCGTCGACAATCACCGTGTGCATCAATTTGGCAGCACCGACGATAGCGTCCACCGGGCAGGCCTGGATGCATTTGGTACAGCCGATGCACTCCGCTTCACGGATAAACGCGATCTGTGCGGGCGCTTCCCCTCGAGATGTGTCCAACTCCAGCACCGGGAGCTTCAACAGCTGCGCCAGGCCTGTAATGGTTTCCTGGCCGCCCGGAGGGCACTTGTTGATCGCCTCGCCTTGGGCAATGCCTTCTGCGTAGGGCTTGCAGCCAGGATGCCCACATTTGCCACACTGGGTTTGCGGCAGCAGGGCGTCGATACGTTGAATCAGGCTCATGGTTTGATCATTGCGTTGGAACCCGGAAAAGCCACAGCCAACAACGGGCCGACAGCAAACAGAATCCGATTATCCGGCAAGCGAGGAGGGGGTACTAGCTGAAACCGCCCCATGGCCGAGACCATGAGGCAGTTAGCCATTGTTACTTGATGCGCTGACCCGGCTTGGCGCCGCTGTCCGGGCTCAACAGGTAGATCTCTTCACCGCCAGGGCCGGCCGCCATCACCATGCCTTCGGAGATACCGAACTTCATTTTCCGCGGCTTGAGGTTGGCGATCATCATGGTCAGGCGACCATCGAGCTTGGATGGGTCCGGATAGGCGCTCTTGATCCCCGAGAACACGTTGCGTTGTTCATCACCGATGTCCAGGGTCAGGCGCAGCAGCTTGTCGGCGCCTTCCACGGCTTCGGCCTTGAGGATCAGGGCCACCCGCAAGTCCACCGCAGCGAAGGCGTCGAAGTCGATTTCCGGCGACAACGGATCTTTCGCCAGTTCACCATTGCCCGCAGGTGCAGCGTCGCCGGTATCGGTCTTGCTGGCCTCGAGGTCTTCTTTCGATGCGTCGGTCATGGCCTGCACTTTTACCGGGTCGATACGGGTCATCAGCGGCTTGAACTCATTCAACTGATGGTTGCCGAGCAGTGTCGCGTGGTCATTCCAGGTCAGCGGCGGCACATTGAGGAACGCCTCGGCGTCGGCTGCCAGCAATGGCAATACCGGCTTGAGGAAGATCACCAACTGACGGAACAGGTTGACGCCTGTGGCGCAGATCGCCTGGACTTCAGCCTGCTTGCCTTCCTGCTTGTTCAGCGACCACGGCGCCTTGTCGGCGATCCAGGCGTTGGCGCGGTCGGCCAGGCCCATGATTTCGCGCATGGCCCGGGCAAAGTCGCGGGCTTCATAGGCATCGGCGATGCTTGGCGCCGCGGCCAGGAACGCATCGGTCAGCTCAGGTGCGGCATTTTCAGCCACCAGCACCCCGGCGTTGCCCTTGTGGATAAACCCGGCGCAACGGCTGGCGATGTTGACCACCTTGCCCACCAGGTCCGAGTTGACCTTCTGTACGAAGTCTTCCAGGTTCAGGTCCAGGTCGTCGACACCACGGCCCAGCTTGGAGGCGTAGTAGTAGCGCAGGTATTCCGGCGACAGGTGGTCCAGGTAGGTGCGCGCCTTGATAAAGGTGCCACGGGACTTGGACATCTTCTGGCCGTTGACCGTCAGGTAACCGTGCACGGCAATGCCGGTTGGCTTGCGATAGCCCGAGCCTTCAAGCATTGCAGGCCAGAACAGCGCGTGGAAGTTGACGATGTCCTTGCCGATGAAGTGATACAGCTCGGCCGTGGAGTCCTTGTTCCAGAACGCGTCGAAGTCCAGCTCCGGCGTGCGGTCGCACAGGTTCTTGAAGCTGGCCATGTAGCCGATCGGCGCGTCCAGCCACACGTAGAAGTACTTGCCTGGCTCGCCCGGGATCTCAAAGCCGAAGTACGGCGCATCGCGGGAGATGTCCCACTGTTGCAGGCCGGCGTCCAGCCATTCGGCAATCTTGTTCGCCACGGCGTCCTGCAGGGTGCCGCTGCGGGTCCAGGTTTGCAGCATCTGCTGGAAATCCGGGAGCTTGAAGAAGAAGTGCTGGGAATCCTTGAGTACCGGGGTGGCGCCGGAGATGGCCGACTTCGGATCCTTCAGGTCGGTGGGCGCGTAAGTGGCGCCGCATTTCTCGCAGTTGTCGCCGTACTGGTCCTCAGTGCCGCATTTCGGGCAGGTGCCCTTGATGAAGCGGTCGGCCAGGAACATTTTCTTTTCCGGGTCGAAATACTGGGTGATCGAACGCGTGGCAATGTGCCCGGCGTCCTTGAGGCGCAGGTAGATCTGGCTCGACAGCTCGCGGTTTTCGTCGGAGTGGGTCGAGTGGAAGTTATCGAAATCCACCAGGAACTCGGCAAAGTCGGCGCTGTGTTCAGCCTGGACATTGGCGATCAGTTGTTCCGGGGTGATCCCTTCCTTCTCGGCGCGCAACATGATGGCCGAACCGTGGGCGTCGTCCGCGCAGACATAAATGCATTGATTGCCGCGATGCTTCTGGAAGCGCACCCACATATCGGTCTGGATGTACTCAAGCATATGGCCAAGGTGGATAGAACCATTGGCATAGGGCAGGGCGCTGGTGACGAGGATCTTGCGTGGCTCGGACATGGGGCTCGGCTACTTGATGAAACGGAGGTCGGCCACTATAAAGCGCCGGGAAATTTATTTCACCCCGTGCGGCTGTTTCCGGATTTTCCCACAGGCCGAAAGCGTGCCGCTGGAGCGCTGGAACGGTTAGGATAGCCGCCTGTTTTAGTCAGTCTTTTTTCGGGAGTAGCCCATGAGCGCCGTCAATCGCGCAGCGGTGGAAGCCGTTCTTCGCCAGTACACCGACCCCTACCTGAACCAGGACCCGGTCAGCGCCGGGTGCGTACGCGCCATCGACGTGCAGGGTGACAAGGTTTCGGTCCAGCTTGAGCTGGGCTACGCTGCAGGCCTGTTCAAGAGCGGCTGGGCGCAGATGCTGCAAATGGCCATCGAAGGCCTGGACGGCGTCAGCGCGGCCAGGGTCGACATCCAGTGCGTGATCGCCCCGCACAAGGCCCAGGCGCAGATTCCGGGCCTGGCCAACGTCAAGAACGTGGTGGCCGTGGCTTCCGGCAAGGGCGGCGTGGGCAAATCCACCACCGCCGCCAACCTGGCCCTGGCCCTGGCCCGGGAAGGCGCGCGGGTCGGGATTCTCGACGCCGACATCTATGGCCCGAGCCAGGGCGTGATGTTTGGCATCCCGGAAGGCACCCGGCCGAAGATCAAGGACCAGAAATGGTTCGTGCCGATCGAGTCCCATGGCGTGGAAGTCATGTCCATGGCCTTCCTGACCGATGACAACACACCGATGGTCTGGCGCGGCCCGATGGTATCCGGTGCGTTGCTGCAACTGGTCACCCAGACCGACTGGGGCAATCTGGACTACCTGGTGATCGATATGCCGCCAGGCACCGGCGATATCCAGCTGACCCTGGCGCAGAAAGTGCCGGTGGCCGGCGCGGTGATCGTCACCACACCGCAGGACCTTGCGCTGCTGGATGCCCGCAAGGGTGTGGAGATGTTCCGCAAGGTCAACATCCCGGTGCTGGGCGTCGTGGAAAACATGGCGGTGCACATCTGCTCCAACTGCGGCCACGCCGAGCATCTGTTCGGTGAAGGCGGCGGCGAGAAGCTCGCGACCCAGTACGGCGTTGAACTGCTGGCGTCGTTGCCGCTGTCCATGGGGATTCGAGAGCAGGCTGATGGCGGCAAGCCGACGGTGGTTGCCGAGCCCGATGGCCAGATTGCCATGGTCTACCAGGAGCTGGCGCGCCACGTAGGCGCGCGAATCGTCCTGCAGGAAGCAGAGGCCCAGGCAATGCCGACGATTACTGTCAGCGACGACTGATCCACCGGATGGGAAAAAAGCCTCGACCTTGTCGGGGCTTTTTCTTGCCTGGTGAACACCAACGAGGCGTTTTTTACTCTTTTACGTAATTGCTGGTGTAAGCATTCACTTACTTTTTCGTAAGCGTTTGGGTTTTTTCATCGGCGGGGGCGTCTTGAATTGATTGCCTATATTTCTATCTTATTGAAATATAAAGATTATTTATTCGCGTTTGAGCGCGTGAATCGAAAACCCGGCGGGTTGGATCCCGTTGAACTTCCCCGTGAACTCTCTAAGATCAGCCCTGTGTCCACGGATTGACACAGTCATCAAGGAACGATGATTCAGGGAACCTCGCAGGATGCGATTCATCAGGACGATGAAAAGGAACACAGGGACTAGGGAAAAAATGTGGGCGGGTCATACCGCCCCTTTTTTTTGCCTGTAGAAAAGTGAAACCCGCCCCGCAGAAATGCAAAAAGGCCCGCAAGGGGCCTTTTGGAGGGCATCGACGCTATCAGCGTTCGAGGTCGGCAATCTTGCCTTTTTTGCCATCCCACTCTGCCGCATCCGGCATCGGGTCTTTGCGCTCAGTGATATTCGGCCAGATTTCCGCCAGCTCAACGTTCAACTGAATAAATTCCTGCATCTCTGCCGGGACTTCGTCCTCGGAGAAAATAGCGACGGCCGGGCATTCTGGTTCACACAGGGCGCAGTCAATGCACTCGTCCGGGTGGATGACCAGGAAATTCGGGCCTTCGTAGAAGCAGTCCACCGGACACACTTCTACGCAGTCGGTGTACTTGCACTTGATGCAGTTGTCGGTGACGACGAAGGTCATTTCTAATTTTCTCCTCAGGCGGCGGCAGCGAAACCCTTTGTGGCAGGGCTCGCGAGGTTCGGGAGCGATAGTCTGCAGGCCAGGCTAAAAGCCCGCAGCATCCCAAACCGCGCGAGAGTCTACCAGCTTGCAAGCGTCTGCGTTATATCCGAGTCTTCAGTGCATATAACATTTCGAGCGCTTTTCGCGGCGTCACGTCATCCAGGTCAAGCTTAGCCAACTCATCCAGTACCGGATGAGGCAGGCTGGCGAACATGTCGCTCTGGTGCGGCGCGCTGGGTTTGTTGCTGGCCTTGGCCGGGCTGGCCACGGGAATCTCATGGGGCAGCGCGGTTTCTTCCAGGCGGCTCAGGTGCTCGCGAGCACGGGTAATCACCTCGGCCGGCACCCCCGCCAGTTGCGCCACGGCCAGGCCGTAACTCTGGCTTGCCGGGCCGGGCAGCACGTGGTGCAGAAACACGATGCGCTCGTTGTGCTCGGTGGCATTGAGGTGCACGTTGGCTACCAACGGCTCGTTTTCCGGCAGCACGGTCAGTTCGAAGTAGTGCGTCGCGAATAGCGTATATGCCCGCAGGTGCGCCAAACGTTCGGCCGCCGCCCACGCCAGGGACAGCCCGTCGAAGGTGCTGGTGCCGCGGCCCACTTCGTCCATCAGCACCAGGCTGCGTTCGGTGGCGTTGTGCAGGATGTTGGCGGTTTCGCTCATTTCCACCATAAAGGTCGAACGGCCGCCGGCCAGGTCATCGCTGGAACCGATCCGGGTGAAGATGCGGTCCACCAGTGACAATTCGCAGCTTGCCGCCGGCACGAAGCTGCCGATATGCGCCAGCAGCACGATCAACGCGGTCTGACGCATGTAGGTGGATTTACCGCCCATGTTCGGACCGGTGATCACCAGCATGCGGGTGTCGTCGTCCAGCGACAGGTCGTTGGCGACGAACGGCGTGGTCAACACCTGCTCCACCACCGGGTGGCGACCTTGCACGATGCGCATGCACGGCTCGCTGACAAAGCGCGGGCAGTTCAGGTCAAGGTTCAGGGCACGCTCGGCCAGGTTGCTCAGTACATCCAGCTCGGCCAGGGCGGCTGCGGTGTCCTGCAACGGCGCAAGCTTGTCGATCAGGCTTTCGAGCAAGGCTTCGTAGAGCATTTTCTCCCGGGCCAGGGCGCGGCTTTTGGCCGACAGCGCCTTGTCTTCGAATTCTTTAAGCTCCGGAGTGATAAAGCGCTCGGCACCCTTGAGGGTCTGGCGGCGCTGGTAATCGATCGGCGCCTGCTCGGCCTGCTTGCTTGGCAACTCGATAAAGTAGCCGTGCACGCGGTTGTAGCCGACTTTCAGGTTGGCCAGGCCCGTGCGGGCTTTTTCACGGGCTTCCAGGTCAATCAGGAACTGCCCGGCGTTCTCGCTCAGGGATTGCAGCTCATCCAGCTCGGTGTCGTAACCGGTCTTCAACACGCCACCGTCACGGATGATCGCGGGCGGGTTGTCGATGATGGCTTTTTCCAGCAGCGCCGCCAGCTCCGGGTAGGTGCCGGTGGTGACTGCCAGCTGCTGCAGGTGCGGTGCTTCCAGTTCGGTCATCGCCGCTTGCAGTTGCGGCAGGGCGCCGAGGGCATCGCGCAGGCGTGCCAGGTCGCGGGGCCGCGCGTTACGAAGGCCGATCCTCGCCAGGATCCGCTCGATATCGCCGATTTCCTTGAGCTGCGGTTGCAGCTTTTCAAAGCGGTAGCGGTCGAGCAGGCAGGTAATAGAGGTCTGGCGGGCTTGCAGCACGGTCAAATCCCGCAGCGGGCGGTTCAACCAGCGGGTGAGCAAGCGGCTGCCCATGGCGGTCTGGCAACGGTCGACCACCGATTGCAGGGTGTTGTCGCGACCGCCCGCCAGGTTGGTGTCCAGTTCCAGGTTGCGACGGCTGGCGCCATCCAGCACCACGGTGTCGTCCAGGCGTTCATGACGCAGGCTGCGCAAATGCGGCAGGGCAGTGCGCTGGGTTTCCTTGGCATAGCTGAGCAGGCAACCGGCGGCGCCGATGGCCAGGGTCAGGGTTTCGCAACCGAAGCCCTTGAGGTCTTGCACGGAGAATTGCTGGCACAGGCTTTTCAGCGCCGAATCACGCTCGAAATCCCACGGCGCACGACGCTTGGTCCCACGGCGACGTTCCGCCGGCAGGTCCTTTGGCCAGTCGTCCGGGATCATCAACTCCACCGGGTTGACGCGCTCAAGCTCCGCCAGCAGATTCTCCCAGCCCTTGATCTCCAGCACCGTGAAGTTGCCACTTGTGATATCCAGGACTGCCAGGCCGAACAGGCGTTCGTCCCCCAGTACTGCCGCGATCAGGTTGTCGCGACGCTCATCCAGCAGCGCCTCATCACTCACCGTACCCGGCGTGATGATGCGCACCACCTGGCGTTCCACCGGGCCCTTGCTGGTGGCCGGGTCGCCGATCTGCTCACAGATCACCACCGACTCGCCCAGCTTCACCAGCTTGACCAGGTAACCTTCCAACGAATGATATGGAATCCCGCACATCGGAATTGACTGCCCGGCCGACTGCCCGCGCGCGGTCAGGGTGATGTCCAGCAACTTGGCCGCCTTCTTCGCGTCTTCATAGAAGATCTCGTAGAAATCGCCCATGCGGTAGAACATCAACTGATCAGGGTGCTGGTTTTTCAGGCGCCAGTACTGCTGCATCATCGGGGTGTGGCTGGAGAGGTCGGTCATACGCGGGGTTCAGCTCTTCCTGTCGATTTTTGGCAAGGGTAAATAGGCTAATGGTACATTGATTTTTTATGCATTGTGGGCGGCTATACGATGTTGAATTCTCGCTACGAGCCTTATAAACGATGTGTTTGTCCTATGGTTTACGATGGAAACCAAGACAGATCGGGTTCGGTTGATCAATAAAAAAACCCGACGCTGGGTCGGGTTCTTTATTGCAGTGCCTTAGTAGATGTCAGGCTCGTTTTGCCTCAGCTGCCATCAATACAAGGTTCTGCTGTTTGGTCGCTTCGGTCAGCACTTCGCTGTATACGCGCTTTTTTTGATCAGATTTAGCGTTACGAATAAAGTCGGCAAAGGGGCTTTTTGCACCTTTGGTCAAGCCCAGCTTAATCGAAATCATCATTACGCTCCTGATGGTTGCCCGAGTCTGGCCTCAAGATCGGCCCGCGTGTGTCGCTCAGGAATATGGTAGTCAATTTTTTCGACACCGGCTTTGTACAATCGTCCCGAGTTGTCAATGTGCTTGAGCAGCAAATCCACGTGGATATCGCCGCCGTACTCTAGCTTAAGTGCGTTGACGACGTCACGTGCGGCAAAGTACTGGTCGATGAAATGCTCTTTACGAATCCTTCTTCCTTCTGCTTCTTCGCGAGCTTTGACGAAGTCCCAAGCGAGCCTCGGATCCTGGTAGACGTACAGAATCTGTACGAACCTGCCTTTTCTTAAGGAACGATCCACATTCCGCCTGGCGACATCAATGTTTGAAAATGTTCCGTCAAGGAGGAACGACTGCTGTTGGTCCATCGCAAAATCCAGAATCTTCTCCACCAAAATAGAAACCCCTCTCTGGAATAACCAGGAGTTACCGCCGGTATAGGCAACAAATTCGCTACGAAGCTCATCGGGGTCAATTCGAAGGATCGGGGTGTCGGCGAAAAGATTCACGAGCGCGATTGATGCCTCGGTTTTTCCTGCACCCGGTGAGCCGGCCATGTAGACCGATACAGGCGCCTCTTCCGGAGGATAGATAGCTTTGTCGGTCAGACGCCTGGCAATCATTTTCTTGTTTGAGCGAGCAAAGCGCAGCGCTTCGTCTGAGACTTCTTGCTCTGACTGCGTCATGACTTTTCTGATTGGATCTGCAAAGTGCGTCATCAACAAACCCAGCATTTTTCCGATAGGTGCAGGTTAGCATGCGAGGCAGACCACAAATGGTTAGGTAAAAATCTGCAATCAATGCATTAAATATGCAAATAAGCATTTGCCAAGCATCAAAACTGCCTGCACTATCCGCGTTATGCAAAAACGCAACGTTTCTATCGTCTTAAGAGAGCTGCTGGACCGCGACCGGATCTCCCCCACGGAGCTTCACCGGCGTACCGGCGTGCCTCAATCCACACTGTCCCGGATCCTCAGCGGCAAGATCGTGGATCCGTCGGACAAGCACATCTCGCGCATCGCCGATTACTTCCAGGTCAGCACCGATCAGCTGCGCGGGCGCGCAGGGCTGGTGCCGGTGCGGTCGGACGAGCGTGACCCGATGCATTCGGAACTCAAGGACATAAGCCTGTGGGACGACGAAACACCCGTTAATGATGACGAGGTGTCGATCCCCTTTCTGCGCGAGGTTGAATTGGCTGCTGGATCAGGAAGATTCGTCATTGAGGAAAGCGAGAAGGCCAGCTTGCGATTCGGCAAGCGCAGCCTGCGGCATAACGGTGTGCAGTTCGACCAGGCCAAGTGCGTGACGGTGCGCGGCAACAGTATGTTGCCGGTGCTGCGCGACGGCGCCACCGTAGGTGTCAATGCGGGCAAATGCGGGATTGGTGACATCGTCGATGGCGATCTTTACGCCATCAATCACAACGGCCAGCTACGGGTGAAACAGCTCTATCGCCTGCCTTCCGGGATTCGCCTGCGTAGCTTCAACCGCGATGAACATCCGGACGAGGACTACAGCTTCCAGGAAATCCAGGATGAACAGATCAGCATCCTTGGTCACGTTTTCTGGTGGGGCATGTACGCCCGCTAACCCTTCTGTGTAAGACAAAGCCCGCCAGTGAGCGGGCTTTTTTTCGTCTGCGTAAAACCACCAAACCCTTTGCCTGCGGGGCTACAAATGCATCTGTGCATTTCTTGCGCAAAAATAAATGCATTTGTGCATTGACTGTATATGCATACATGCATATTCTTCATCTCAAGCCAGCCAAGAAGGCCTGGTGGAGGCGGCAAGGATGCTGCCAAGGAAGACAAGGACGTTACGCAACACCGGCAAGGACGCCATCGAAGCGATGGCAAGGATGCCAGGCAATACCGGCAAGGATGCCGACGCTCTTTAGTTTCAAACCGCTTCAAGAACAGGCAGCGATGAACCGGCCTTAACGGTTCAGAGGGTTGGCAACTGGCCCGGGTGTGCAGCGTAAAGCACCAGAAGCAGTTATCCGGCAGACAGGGATCGTGGTCGGAAAAACATTGAGGAAAGAACCGTACCGCGCCAGTAGCGCCGAAAGTTCGAGGACATCATTACTGAAAAGCCCGGGCAACCGGGCTTTTTGGAATGCCTACCTAGAGAACCCATTCAAATTGAAACAAACACCTACAACCGGCGACCTGCCGGTATCACTCATTCCAGGAGGCGTGACATGACAAACGAGCAGCAAGCGTTGGCGGAAATGCCTATCTGGCTGGTCATCGTATTGGCGGTGATTGGCGGGGTTTCCGGAGAAATGTGGCGCGCCGACAAGGAAGGCGCCCGCGGTTGGTCGCTTATGCGGCGCCTGGCCCTGCGTTCGGGGGCCTGCATGGTGTGCGGGGTATCAGCCCTGATGCTGTGTTACGCCGCCGGCATGTCGATCTGGACGGCCGGCGCCATTGGGTGCCTGACCGCCATGGCCGGCGCCGACGTGGCCATCGGCCTTTATGAACGCTGGGCGGCCAAGCGCATCGGCGTCAACGAAGGCCCTGGCCGGGACCCGCAGTAACCGTTGCAAGGACGCTACTTAAATGACACTTATCGAAAAACCCTCCCAATTGCCCCAGGCCATCAGCGAGGCACTGCGCAGGGCGTTTCCGGAACTTAAGGTCGGCACTCATCAGGACTTTCAGGGCGGCGCGAACAACACCGGCGTGTTGATCACGGCCGAAGGCAATGGGCCGGGCCTTCGCTCCCGCGAGGGGCGCAAGGCCCATGCCCTGGGGATTTCACTCAAGGCCATGGTGGCCCCGGGTGCCTTGCCCTTTGATGCCTGCGACCTGGCCAGCCAACTGATGGACCTGGTGCTGGATAACCGCTGGAACCTGCCGCAGGCGCAGTGCGACCTGCCGACCAGCATTGTCGCTACGCCTTCAATACGCACCAGCGCGGAGACGGACTACGACACCTGGACCGTCACCTTCACCCAAACCCTCTATATCGGGCCGCCGTTGCTCAACGATCCCACAGGCAAGCCGCTTTTTGCCTGCACCTGGGAAGTTTCGAACATCGACGACCCCGACCAATACAAGCCGCTGGCGGAGTAGCCCATGTTCGACGCGCTGTTACGCATGCAACTGGGGCCGATCGTGGAGCGCCTGGCGGAAATGGAAAGCCAGCTCGAAGACCTGTATCGACGCGCCGAAAGTTTCTGCCGAATCGGCGTGTGCCAGGAGGTCGACGCCGCCAGCAATACCTGCAAGGTCAGCCACGGCGAACTGCTCACCCCGGCGATCCGCTTTTTCAACCCCAGCGCCGGGGCACAGACGGAAACCCGCATCCCGTCAGTAGGCGAGCAATGTTTGCTGCTCAACTACGGCGCCGGGGAGGGCGGGGCGCAATCGGTGGCCTTGTTCGGCTTGAACAGCGACCGCTTTCCACCGGTCTCCAGCGCTTCGACACTGACCCGGCGCCGCCATCAGGACGGTACCCAGAGCGACTACGACGACGCCAGCCATACCTTCAACTGGGTCAATGGCCCCACCACGTTCACAGGTTCCCGCGAACAGGTCGACATCAAGGTCGGCGCCGCCAGCCTCACGATGAGCGCCCAGGGCGTCACGCTGCAAGTCGGCGGCACCAGCCTGTTGCTGGATGCAGGCGGCGCGCACTTCAGCGGCCCGGTGGTGGACCACCAGGGTCAAGTCATCAGCCCCTGACAAGGACATCCCATGATCGGAATCGATAGAAACACCGGGGCGGCGGTCGATGACTGGCTGCAATTTGTGCAGCGCGCTACCCGAGCGCTGACCACGCCCTTGGGCACTCGCCAGAAGCGCCCGCTGTACGGCTCGATGATCCCGCAGCTGCTCGGGCAAAACCTCGGCGATGACCTGCTGATTCTCGCCCAGAGCCATGCCGCCCAGGCGTTCTACAACCCGCAGAACGGCATCGCCGACTTCGAGCCGCAAGTCATCGTCGCCAACCGCCAGGGCGCCGGCCTGTTGCTGCGCTTCGCCGGCACCTGGAAAAACCGCAAGCAATCCTTCGAGGTGGTGACATGAGCATGCTGATACCCGGCCAGAACCAGTTGGCTGAGCCAGCGATCATTGCGGTCGATAAGTTCGAGCCACTGTTGGCGGAGTTCAAGGCGTTTGTCGTTGATTACGTCGCTACTCGTGCACCAGAAAATGCCGCCAAGCTGAAGGTCAGCCTGGAGAACGAGAGCGAGTTGCTGACGTTGGCGCTGGAAGCTTTTTGCGTTCGCCTGCAAACCCACGAGCGCAAATACAACGCCCGCATCAAGCAGATGCTGGCGTGGTGGGCTACCGGCAGCAACCTCGATGCGCGCCTGGCGGACATGGGCCTTGAGCGCCAGGTGCTCGACCCTGGTGACCCGGCGGCTTTCCCGCCGGTACCGCCAACATTGGAGAGCGACGATGACGCCCGGTTGCGTTATTACCTCGCGCCTCACGCTCCGGCGGCGGGCTCGCGGATGCAGTATCGGCGGGAGGTTTTCACCCTCGGTGAGCGTCCATCGGTGAAAGTGCAAAGTGCTACGCCGGGTGTGGTGACGGTCACTTATACCTTCGACCCGGACGGCTACGCGGCACGGGTCAAGGATGGTAATGGCCGTCGAACCGCGCCCGGCGAAGTGATGGTCACGGTCCTGTCCAGAGACGGGGATGGCACACCTTCTGCTGATCTGCTTGACGGTGTACGTCGGCATTTCGCCCGGCCTGACGTGCGACCGGAAACGGATCTCGTCACGGTGCAGGCGGCTCAGATCCTGCGCTACAAAATCCGCGTGGTGGCCAAGATCAACGCCGGCCCGGATTCCGGGCTCACTCAAGTCGCCGCCCAGAAACTGCTGCAAGACTATGCAGAGTCCTGTCATCGCCTGGAAGGGCGGGTGGACCCGAGCTGGATCGACTACGCCATCCACTCGGCGGGAGCTGCACAACTGCAAATCCTTGAACCGCTGGAGCCGATCGTCACTACCGCGTTCCAGGCCCCGTATTGCACGGGTGTCGAGGTGGAGGTGCGCACGCTATGAGTGAGCCAAAAGGCAGTTTGCTGCCTGCCAACAGTTCGCCGTTGGAGAAGGCGCTGGACCTGGGTTTCGGGCAATTGCTCGATCGGGTGACGCCCCCTTTTCCCGCCCTGATGAACCCGCTGCAGACGCCGGCTGAATTCCTTCCCTACCTGGCCGCTGATCGCGGCGTCAGTGAATGGGACGCCGCTGCCAGCGAGTCGGAGAAGCGCCTCACCGTGGCCTTGTCCTGGCAAATCCAGCGTCAGGCCGGTACGCCCAAGGCGCTGAGCTACGCCGTCGAATCCCTGGGATTCACCCCCAATATCAGTGCCTGGTATCAACAGCGGCCAACCGGCCTGCCTTACACCTTTGATGTGCAGGCAATCATCGGTCGCAGTTGGTCCAGTGGCGATCACAACCGTTTGATCCGCCGCATCAACGCGGCCAAGAGCGAGCGGGACCTGGCCACCATCACCATCGTGCACGAGACCTCCCAGGGTTTACGTGTTGCTGCAGCCGCTGATCCAGGGTTGAGCATCGGCGATGAGGGCCCGCCCGGGGCGTTGCCCGAAGTGAAGCTGCACGGGGTACTTGCTTGCAGCAGCGTGGCGCACACACCGCTCAGCGATGGCGAGTTGCAGTTGTGCGGCGTACTGCCTGAACTCGGGCTGGCGGCCCGGCTAAACAGTGCCGGGGTTGCCCGGCACTACACCATTAACGACTACGACCTCAGGGCGCAGCCATGACAGATGAAATTACACGCCTGGTGCGCTTCACCTCCAAGGGATTGGATGAAGTGCTGCAGGCAAAGAACCAGGGCTTGAAAGGCGAGATCACCCACATTGGCGCTGGTACTGGCCGCTACAACCCCGACGGCACCGAAGTGGCCCTGCATGACGAGCGCCAGCGGGTCGCCATTGTGGACTACGAGGATCTGGGCGACCGGCAACTCCGGATGGCCGCGCTGTTTGATGGCGAGGCCGAGTATGAGATCGGCGAGTTTGGTTTTTACCTCGCCAGTGGCACGTTGTTGGCGGTGTATTCCGTGGAGGGGAAGCTGCTCACGTATAAAGCGGCGGCCGCTCGGGTACTGCAGAAGTTCACGTTGGATATTTCGCCGTTGCCGGCGGATAGCGTGACGATTGTGGTGGGGAGCGAGAATTTGAATGTATTGATGGCTGAAGAAATCGCAATCATGGCGGCGGCTTCGGTTGGCAATATGTCCCGCCACGTTGATCTGATGTTGCGGGTTATGCATCTCGAAGCGAAGTAGTTGCACTGACAAAAGTGCTGGAAAGACTAATTGACAGGGAGTTGATGATGGGAATTGAAACGACTATCACGAAAGTGGTTGATGCGTGTAATAAGCTGACGGAAACGGTGACTAACCAGATTGGAAAAATTGATGCGCGGGTAGAGGCGGCGTCGAGTCAGTTCACCGCTTGGCGTAATAGCGTGCAAGCCAAAGATATCAATGGTCGCGCGCTGTATAAACAGGAAATTGATCTAACAGGGCTTCCGACCGATACGTTTTATCCTGTCTGGTGGACGATGCCAGGCAATGAAAGTGGTGAAACGGAAATTACTCTTTCCCGGATCTACAGTCGCGATCAAGAGTTAGAGCCTTTTGGTAAGGGTGTCTATCACATCGCGGGGCTGAATTTGCAGATGGAGGGGTGCGGTTACATCTGGAACGGAGACGGTAACTTATTGAGCATTAAGCGTATTTCTCAAACTTACCGTGAGTCGGTTCGAGGTGTAAGTTTCGGGATGATCTGTGTTGCACGACATATCACCGGCGTCAGGCCGTTGTATCAAGGTGTAGCCGATGGTCAAGTAATTCAGGCATCAATGCATTCCGGTGTTTATTTGCGCGGAGGGCTGGGTTACACGGTGACTAAATCGTTTGCCGGCGCTGTTGGCTTCAGCCGTTCCGATAGCGAGGTGGCTATTGGCGAAAGTACTCAAGGCGATTGGGAAATTCGTTGGTGCGTTCGACCGTATCGTTTGGCGGATGCCGACGCGGTCCTGGGAGCAACGTTGCCGGAGAAGCGGTTGGCGTACTCCTACGACAACGACAAAATCTACGCATCGAAGGGGGTTTGAATGACGCTTTCTATTAAAACTGCCGTGACACCTGCAGGTGAGCAGTTGATCAATATTCCTGCGGATATTGAGATTCTCAAAAATCTTGGTTTTTCCGTCGAACAAGCAGAACAGCTGTGCATTGAGGCCGCGAAAACCACTCAGCTAGAGAGTTCTATCGCGGCGCGTCGCACCCTGTATGTGACTGAAGCCGACCCGCTTTTCCTTGAGTGGCAATACGACGAAACTCCTGAAAAAGAAAAGGCGTGGCGCGACAAAGTTGCGGAGATCAAAGCACTTTATCCATTGCCTGATCGCACCTGAACCACACACCGCGAAAGCGGTTTTTTTTCGCCCGCCCAAAGCCCCTCTCGCAGGGGCTTTGGCGTTTTCCACCCGGAGAATTCCACTCATGTTTAACCGCCAAACCTACACCGTCCTCATTCCATTCCCCACCGGCAACGGCCACTGGTCTACCGCCGGCGAGGAACTGGAACTGCTGGACGTCGAAGCATCCGCCCTGCGCACCGCTGGCCGCCTGGAACTGACCAGCGTCCTCAACTCCACCCCGAAGAAGGCTGACTGATCATGGCTGAGGTTTTGAACTTCGAACACAACGGCATCACCGTGAACGCCACCGAATCCCCCGAGGCCATGGGTGGCCTGGGCGATAACGTCATCGGCCTGGTGGGCACTGCCCCCAACGCCCATGCGTCGATTCCGAAAAACGCCCCGTTCCGCATCAACAGCTTCACCACCCAGGCGCTGCTGGACCCTACCGGCGCTGAAACCGGCACGCTGTTCCACGCCGTTTACCAGATCCTCAAAGTGGTCAAGGTGCCGGTCTACGTTGTGATCGTCGACGAGGGCACCACCCCGGCCGACACCATCAATAACGTAATCGGCGGTGAAGAGCCGGTCACCGGCCGCAAACTGGGCCTCGCCGCCCTGGCCAGCGTCCCCGAAGACCTGACCATCATCGGCGCCCCGGGCTTCACCGGCACCAAGGCCGTGGCCGGCGAATTCGCCTCCTTCGGCAAGCGCATCAAGGCCCGTGTGGTGCTGGACGGCAAGGACGCAACCGTCGCCGATCAGGTGACCTACAGCGGCGAACTGGGCGGTGCCGATCTCGGTTTCGACCGTTGCCTGCTGGTGCACAACATGCCGTCGGTGTACTCCAAGGCCGCGAAGAAAAACGTGTTCCTGGCGCCGTCGTCCCTGGCCATCGCCGCGCTGGCCAAGGTCAAGCAGTGGGAAAGCCCGGGCAATCAGGTGACCTTCGCCGAAGACGTGTCCCGCGTGGTTGAGTACAACATCCTCGACACCTCCACCGAAGGCGACCTGCTCAACCGCTACGGCGTGAGCTACTACGCCCGCACCGTCCTCGGCGGTTTCTCGCTGCTGGGTAACCGCTCCATCACCGGCAAGTTCATCAGCTACGTGGGCCTGGAAGATGCGATCAGCCGCAAGCTGGTCAAGGCCGGCCAGAAAGCCATGGCCAAGAACCTCACCAAGTCGTTCATGGACCAGGAGGTCAAGCGCATCAACGACTGGCTGCAAACCCTGGTGGCCGACGAGACCATTCCCGGCGGCAGCGTGTACCTGCACCCGGAATTGAACAGTGTCGAGAAGTACAAGAACGGCACCTGGTTCATCGTCATCGACTACGGCCGCTACGCGCCGAACGAACACATGATTTATCAACTCAACGCCCGCGATGAAATCATCGAGCAGTTCCTGGAGGACGTTCTCTAATGTTTACCAACCGAATCAGACAGGCCATGGCGGCCACCCTTCAAGGCCTGCCGTTGTCGGCGACGGTCACCTCGTTCGCACCGCCGAAGATCGACTTCGACATGGAACAGATGACCGGCGGACGTTTCATCGCCGAAGAAATGGCCAAGAGCGCCAAAGTGCTCAACGCCACATTGGAGCTGCAAGGCGCGGGTCCGGAAATCATGCTTGCCCTGGGGGTGCGCCTGGGCGATGACATTTTGCTGAACGTGCGTGAAGCCGGCCAGGACCAGGACGGCAAGACTTACTTCACCTACCACACCATCGGCGGCAAGCTGAAAACCCTGACCGAGACAACCCTGAAGATGGGCGATAAACCCGCCATCACCCTGGAGTTCTCCTGCCGCACCTACAACCGCCTGGAAAACGGCATCCCGGTGATCGACATCGACGTGCGTACCCAGAAGTTCGTGCTCAACGGCGTCGACATCCTCGGCGATGCCCGCCGCGCGGTACTGATGCCTTAAGCCCCCGGGAGCGGGTTTTCCCGCTCCCATACTTCACCAAGGAATTGATTCATGGCCTGGATGCCTCCGCTGCACATCCTGCTGTCGCCGATCACCGCTGATACCGGCGCGCTGATCGAGCAGATTCAACTCAAGCCGTTGTTCTACGCCGCGCAAAAAGACGCGCTGGCCCGGGCCGGTGATGACGAGGACGATCAGTTCTTCGAACTGGCCAAACTCGCCACCGGCCTGTCGGAAAAAGAACTCGACCAACTCAAGCGTCCGGACTATGTGAGCATCGCCCAGTACGTGCACGACATGTCGACCCGGCCTGCCTCGTACTTCCTCGACACCGACGAGCAGCCCCGCGAATCGGCGACCAGTGAGCACGTCTCGCTGCTGTTGCCTCTTGATACCGCCGGCCGCCGTCTCACCAGCCTGACCCTGGAAATGCCCGCCCTGCGCGCCACCAAGGCGATGAAAAAACTCGCCACCAACAAAGAGCGCGCCGAGTTCATCACTGCCCACTGCACCGGCCTGATGATCCCGGATCTCGCCGACCTCAGCGTGCCCGACTGGACCGAACTGCAGGGGCGCATCGACGATTTTTTAAACAAACCGGCGGACTTCTTTCGGAGCGCGACATCGAAGTAATTCTCGACATCGTGCCGCTCATTTACTCGGTAAATGAAGCGGAAATCCTGGACTGGGACGCCGGAAAAGCATTGCGCCGCTACGACATCGCGATCACTCGCCTTGGCGTCAAACAGGAGTAGAGCGGATGGCAGACAGTAAATTTGGATTGAGGTCGCTCATCGCCAGGGACGGCGAGGCGATTTACGGCTCGCTTGAAACGGCCGGGGCAGGCGCCAGCATCCAGCCGATTGCGCCGATGCTTGCCGGCCCGTCCTGGCTTGATACCGTACCCAAGGCCGTGCCGGGCCAGGAACTGGCGAATGTCGGTGCGCAACTGACGCAACTGGTCACGGGGCAGACCCGGCTCATCGACACGCTGGAGAGGTTCAACGGCTCATTGCTCGATGTGATGGGTGCCCTGAAAACCGGCAAGGGCAATAGCACGGGCGGCGCCTCATCCGATACCGTCAAACCCTCGCAGGCGCTGGAAACGGCGATGACCGACCTGCATGAAGTGGTGGGGTTTGCCGGGCATGAGCGCACACAACTGCGCGAAGCCAACCTGGCCTTGGCGTCAGACCCGATGGTTGCCGCAAGTGGCGCAGATGCTGTCGACCTGGCAAGGGTGGAGCAGGTGGGGGCCCGGTCCGGCGTAGGCAAGGACCTTGAAACTCGCCAGGCTGATTTGCTGCAGTTCGCCCGCGATAGCGCGCTCATCGCCGCGGCCTTTCAGACCGATATCAAGACGGCCGGCGAGATGATGGGCGGCTGGCGTGGATCGATGAAGCTGGATCGCCCGCAGGCGCTGGATCTGGCTGACGCCACCAACGTGCTGGGTTCCCACGCTTCGCTCAAGGCCGATGCGGTGGATATTGGTTCGATTGTGCGCCAGAGCACTGCCGCGAGAACATCGGGCATGAGCCCCGAGCAGGTAGCGGCGTTTTCGGCGGCGTTGCTGACGGTTGGTAACAACCGGGCGTCTGCCGGGCTTGCGGTGGAAAAAGTCGGCGCCGCGCTGGCCAAGGGTGACGGTGCCTCCGAGGGGCAGCGTGCTGCCTGGGCAGAGCTCAAGCTTGACCCGAAGGTGCTTGCGGCAGGCATGAAGCAGGACGCACCGCAAACAGTGCTGACGGTCCTCGAGGCGCTCAAGGCGCAGCCCCAGGAACGGCAGGCGGCACTGGCCACGCAGTTGTTCGACGGTAACCGCTCGATTCTGAGCCTGGTGCCGGTGATCGACACGCTGAAGCAGGCCTTTTCGGCGGTGGCCGACAAGTCGACTTACGCGACTTCGGTCCTGGGAGACCAGGGCTCGGTCATGCGTTCGGCGACCGGGCGGGCAGACTCCACGCAAGCTCATGAACAAGCCTTCCAGGCCAGTACCACCCGCCTGGAGACAGCTTCCGATACGGCGATTGCACCCCTGAAAAACGGCGCACTGACGGTGCTGACCTCGGTGGTGAATGGCTTGGGCTGGCTGGCTGAATCGCTGCCCAAAGCCACGGCCGCCCTCACATTGGCCGCGGTGGTGATGGTGCCGCTGGCGAAGAAGCTCGGCGGCACTGTCGTGGACAAAGTCTTCGACAAGGTCGCCGGGAAAGTCCTGGGCGAGGGTGACGCGCCCCGCGATGCCGGTGGCAACAAGTCCGACCCGTCCGGCAGCAAAGGGAAGTCACAAGGCAACGACACACGCCAGGGCGAGCGCACGCCAGGCAAAAAATCAGGCCCTGATGCGCCCACGAAAACCAACAGAGCCAGCCGAATCGCGAAGCGCGGTTCGTTGGCGTTGGTGGTGGCAGACGCGGGTATCAATCTCATCAAGGGCGCGAGCAATGGCACCCTGAAAGAGTCCGTTGGCGCCAGTGTGGGGTCGATAGGCGGTGGCGTCGCGGGTGGTGTGGCCGGCGAGGTTGCAGGGCTGGCCATTGGGCGAGCCGTTGGCACGCTCGCCGGGGCGGCGCTGGGTTCGATTATTCCGGGCGCCGGCACAGTGTTGGGCGGTGTGATCGGCGGCTTTGCCGGCGGTGCAATCGGTAAGGTGGCGGGCGGCGTCGTCGGCACTTTCGTCGGCAGCGACGTCGGGGCGAGCCTGGGCGAGAAAGTCATGAGCAGCGACGACCGTCTCCCGCCACCCGAACAGGTCAGCCAAAGCCTTCCCAACGCTCAAACAGACAACCGGCAAATCAACTTCGCCCCGCAGATCAACATTACCGCACCCGAGCAGACCAGTTACCAGGCGCTGGCGGCGCTCGTCGTGCAACAGATCGAGGCGCAGTTCACGCCGCTGTCGATGGACAACCTGCTGGCGACGCGACGCGACGCGGCACTCACCGATGGAGCGGTTTAATGCGACAACAAATGGTGTTGGGCAGCTTTATTTTCGGGCTGTCGCGCGGGTTTGCCTACGCGACCCTCGACCGTAACAGTAGCGGTGGCTGGGTCGCGCTGGACATCATTGCCGGCAAACCCAAGTCCAGCCAGACCGGCCAGGCCCTCGAAACATTGACCTTTGCCGGCAAGGCGGCGCGTGGCATTGGCATGGCCAGGCTCGACGAACTGCGCGACTTGCAGGCCTTGCGTACACCGCTGCCGTTGGTGGACGGGATTGGCCGTAACTGGGGGCTGTGGACGATCAAATCGGTGGACGAGAAACAAGCCAACGTGATCGACGACGGCACCGCCATGCTGATCAATTGGACGTTGATACTGGAGGAATTCGTCAATGCGTAGAGTCCGAAGTATTGCCGGTGACTCCGTCAACCTGCTGCTCTACCGCGAACTGGGTCGCAGCGACGACGCTGCCGAGGAAGCACTGTGGTATCTCAACCCGGACCTCGCGGAACACGGGGCGGTATTGCCGGCCGGCATCGGTGTAATCGTACCGGAGCTGGACGCGCGGCCCGCCGCAAAAAAACCGGTTTCGGTTTGGGATTAAGGAGGAACCATGGCACTTGGATTCACACCGGCGGTGGAAATTTACGGGACCAATGCCGCGCTGCTCAACGAGCGATTACTGGAGTGGGAACACACCGATGCCGCAGGCTTCGTCTCCGACCAGCTCAAGCTGACCCTCGACATCGAAGGGCTTGAGGGATTGCCCAGCCTGGGTGGGAGGATCGGCCTGCGGGTCGGTTACCTGGAGACCGGCCTGGAGGACAAGGGGCTCTTCAAGATTACCCAGCGCACCCCGTACCTGTTCCCCCTGCGCCTGGTGCTGGTGGCCACGGCGGCGCCGTTCGACCAGGACGAATTCAAACAGCGCCGCACAGCCAGCCATGGGCCAACCACCCTGGGCGCACTGTTCCGCCAACTGACCATACGTTATGGATTCTCACCCAGGGTCGCGCCGGATCTGGACGCTGAAACGATCGCTCACATCGACCAGACCAACGAAAGCGACATGAGCTTCCTGACCCGGCTTGCCAAGCGTTTTGATGCGGTGGCCAAGCCTGTCGACGAGCTGTATGTGCTGGGCCGTAAAGGCCAGATCACCTCGCTGTCGGGCAAGCCGCTGCAAGAAGTGCGGCTGTCGGTCACCCGTGATAACCGTCCGGGCGACCGCGCGTTTATCAGCGCCAGTTTTACCGAGACCAGCCGGGCCAAGTTCGAAGGGGCCAAGGCGTCCTGGTGGGATGTCGCTACCTGCAAGAAACGTGAGGTGGAGGTGGGCGGTGCGCCGTTCAAGGTCCTTGCCCAGCGCTACCAGAGCGAAGACGAAGCCAGGACGGCGGCCGAAGGCGAGATGCGCCGGGTTAGCCGTGAAGGCCTGCAGATCAATGTGATATGCCCCGGCAACCCGGCGTTCCAGGCCGAAGGGCTGCTGGTGCTGGATGAAACCTGGCCCGGCTTCATGCAGGGGCGCTGGTCCATCGACACGCTGACGGCCGTCGGCAAACGCAAGGAAAGCTACCGATGCACGATCAAGGCGAACGGATTGTCGTCACCGCAATGACGTGCTCGATCGGTTCCTTCCACCCACCCGCTTCGGCGGGTTTTTTATTGCCTGGTGAGATGCCATGAAGATAACCCCTCTGGTCAGTCATCTTCGGGATCACTGCCCATCGTTCAACCAACACATCGGCGCCGGCCTCGACCTCGACGCGCTGCAAAACCTGCCAGTGCTCGACTCACCCCAGGCGGTCGTGACGCCGATCAGTGACAAGGCCAGCCCTAACGCTGCGCAAAACAGCAGTCGCCAACCCCTGCGCGAACATTTTGGCGTGGTGCTGGTGCTGGATTTGCCGGAGGGCCAGCAAGCCCAGGCGATGGACCAGCTGCATGCCTTGCGCGCCGAGGTCTGGCGGGCGCTGGTGGGCTACAGGCCCGAGGGGTTCTACGAGCCCATCCAGTACGACGCTGGCGAATGGCTGTTGCTCAGCAAGGTTCGCGGGTTGTACCGGCTGCGGTTTTTTCTCGAGAGCCAGTTGGGACGCAACCTCAGCACGCAGCCGGCGGAAACCTGGCTCGAGCTTGAACTGGACGCTTTGCCGTCCTTCAACGGGGTGACGGTGCGGGTCGATGCCATTGACCCAGCCGACCCCAACCTGCAACGCCCAGGCCCCGACGGGCGCCTGGAAATGACGTTTTCTGCCGAGGTAAAACCATGAGCAAACGCATCACCGTACTGCCGGTTTCCGGCCGTGCCGTACCTGACCCGGAGGCGGGCGATCTGTTGCCCGCCGAAGGCCGCGAAGTCCCGGACAACGCCTGGTGGCGTCGACGTCTGGCCGATGGCGACATCACAACCAAAGCCGTCAAGGCGGCAAAAACACAGGGAGCCAAGTAATGGCGATCGGATTCAGTCATATTCCGGCGGACATTCGTGTGCCGCTGTTCTACGCCGAGATGGACAATTCGGCAGCCAATAGTGCGTCGTCCGCCTTGCGCCGATTGATCGTGGCCCAGGTCAACGACAACGTCACCGGCCCGGAAATCGGCAGCCTGGTGCTGGTATCGAGCGCGGCCATGGCCAAGCGTATCGGTGGCCAGGGTTCGATGCTGGCGTCGATGTACGAGACGTTCCGCAAGAGTGACCCGGTGGGCGAGATCTGGTGCCTGCCGCTGCACAGCACCGAAGGCAGCGCGGCCAAGGCCGAGCTCAAGCTGACCGGCGCCGCGACCCAAGGTGGCATTCTCAGCCTGTACGTCGGCGGCACCCGGGTTCAAGCGACCGTGATCAATGGTGCGACGGCTGCCGTGGCTGCCACCGCCCTGGCGCTGAAAATCAACGCCAGTGCCGACCTGCCGGTCAGTGCGGTAGCCGCCGATGGCACCGTCACCCTGACCGCCAAGTGGACCGGTGAGAGTGGCAACGACATCAGCCTGCAGCTCAACCGCCTGGGCCAGAGCAACGGCGAACAAACCCCCGACGGCCTGACCGCCGTGCTCGGCAAAATGGCGGCGGGCGCCGGTGTGCCGGACCAGCTCGCGGCATTGGCTGCGCTGGGCGACGAGCCGTTCGAGTTCATCTGCATGCCCTGGGCCGACACCACCAGCCTCAACGCCTGGCAAGCGGTGATGGATGACAACAGCGGTCGTTGGTCGTGGGCCAAGCAACTGTTCGGCCACGTTTACACCGCCAAGCGCGGCACTATCGGCACCCTGGTGGCGGCCGGGCAAGGGCGAAATGACCAGCACGTGACCATCCAGGCCATGGAGCCGGGCGTGCCGCAACCGTTCTGGGTCCAGGCCGCAGCATTGGCTGCACGCACGGCGGTGTTCATCTCTGCCGATGCCAGTCGTCCGACCCAAAGCGGCAGCTTGCCGGGCCTCGATCCGGCCGACGCGAGCGAGCGCTTCACTCTGACCGAGCGCCAATCGCTGCTCAACTACGGCATCGCCACCGCTTACTACGAAGGCGGTTACGTGCGCATTCAGCGGGCGATCACCACTTACCAGAAGAACGCGTTCGGCCAGGCGGACAATTCCTATCTGGACAGCGAAACCCTGCACCAGTCGGCCTTTATCGTGCGCCGCCTGCAGAGCGTGATCACCAGCAAGTACGGGCGCCACAAACTCGCTGCTGACGGCACGCGCTTTGGCGCCGGCCAGCCGATCGTCACCCCGAGCACCATCCGCGGTGAGCTGATTGCCCAGTACGCCAAGCTCGAACTGGAAGGCCATGTGGAGAACGCCGAGCTGTTCGCCGAGCACCTGATCGTCGAGCGCGACAGCCAGGACCCGAGCCGGGTCAACGTGCTGTTCCCGCCGGATTACGTCAACGGGCTGCGGGTGTTCGCGCTGCTCAACCAGTTCCGTTTGCAGTACGACGCGGCGGTGTAGGCCCCGCGCTTTTCGCAACTGATTCCAGCCCGCCGAGTGCGGGCTTATTTTTGGGAGAAACATCATGGGTCAACTGATTGCGGGCACCTGCTACGTCAAAGTGGACGGCGCTCAACTGACCATCAACGGCGGCTGCGAAGCACCGTTGATGGCCGTCAAGCGGGAAACCGTGGTGCCGGGTTTCTATAAGGAAACCGACATCACCCCGTCTTTCAAAGTTACCGCGCTGCACACGCCGGACTTTCCATTGAAGCAACTGATCGCCGGCACCGACATGACCGTCACCTGCGAATTCAACAACGGCAAGGTCTACGTGCTGGCCGGTGCCTACCTGGTGGAAGAGCCGGTGGCCAAGGGCGATGATGCCGTGATCGAGCTGAAATTCGAAGGCATCAAGGGGACCTGGCAATGACCGATACGGTGAAGCTGCAAGCGGCCATCGAGGCCCACGGCGAGTCATTGACCGAACTCACCCTGCGCCGCCCGACGGTGCAGGAGGTGCGGGCAATCAAGGCGCTGCCGTACAAGATCGACAAGGGCGAAGACGTGAGTCTGGACCTTGACGTCGCCGCCAAGTACATCGCCGTGTGCGCGGGTATCCCGCCGTCGTCGGTCAACCAGCTCGACCTGATGGACTTCAACGCGCTGAGCTGGGCCGTCGCTGGTTTTTTCATGAGTGCGGCGCAGGCTCCGTCGCCGAGCTGATTGCGGTGGCCTATGACCTGGCCTGGTTCTGGAAGGTTGATCCCGAACAGATGCTGGCCAGGCCTTTGGATACGCTCCGGGAATCCCTGGAGCATGCGCAACGGATCAATGCGATGCAGCAGGTGCAGTGATGGCAGAAGCTCAGAAAGTAGAAAGTACCGCCGTGCGCCTGACCGGCATCGACCAGCTGTCGCCCAAGCTTGCTGCGCTGCAGGCCATGGTCGGGCGCTTCAGGCAGAACCTGGAACAGACCGGTCTCGGCAAGCTGGATATCGCCGGTTTGGTAAAGGGCGGTGGGCTGGCGGCACCGTTTATCAGCGGTATCAAATCGGCGCTGGCGTTCAAGGCTGAGGTCGGCGAGGTCAATGCCGCCGTGGGGCAGGGCGTTACCGAAACGGCGGCGCAAGGGCTGAAGGATTTCAACGCGTCGCTGGACAAGGTGTCGGTGGCGTTTGGTACTGCGCTGTTGCCGGCCGTCACGGCGGTGGTGGTCGGGTTGGAGCCGTTGCTGACGACGGTGGCCCAGGTGCTCACCGAAAATCCGCAACTGGTGCAGGGCCTGGCTGCCGGCGCAGTAGCGTTTACCGCGATGCAGGCGGCCGTCACCGGCGTGTCTCAGGCACTGGGCTTGATGCAGCTGGTGCTCAGCGCCAATCCGATAGTTTTGGTGGCTGTAGGCATTGCCGTGGCGGCAGGCTTGATCGTTGCCAACTGGAAGCCTATTTCGGCATTTTTTGTCGGGCTCGGCGAGCGGGTGATGGCGGCGATTGGAACCTTGGGCGAGTTTTTCCAGACGGTCTTTGCGTTTCGTCCGCTGGAACAGGTGATGCGCTTGTGGGGGCCGATCACAGGCTTTTTTGCCGGATTGTGGACGTCGCTGAAGGTGATGGCGCAGCCCTTGGTCGGCTTTTTCACCACACTGTTTTCCTGGTCGCCAATGGGTTTGATCGTCAACAACTGGACGCCGTTGAGCGGCTTTTTTGCGGCCCTCTGGGACTTGCTCAAGGCACTGAGTGTGCCGGTGGTCGAGTTCATGAAAAGCCTGTTCAGTTGGTCACCCCAAGGGCAAATCATTGCCAACTGGGGCGTGATCAGTGAGATGTTTGCGGCGATCTGGAGTGACTTCAAACTCACCGCGCTGGCGGCTTTTACCATCGTCAGCAGTTACTTCGATTGGTCGCCCCTGGACAAGGTTTCTGCCGTCTGGGGTAGCGTCAGCGGTGCATTCGCCTCGATCTGGGGCGATATCAAGTTGCAGGCCCAGGACGCCTTTGTAGTGTTGAGTGGCCTGTTCGACGACTGGCATCCGATGGAGCAACTTGAAGCCATGTGGGCACCGGTGCTGAGTTGGTTCACCGCGCTGTCGGAGAAGCTTGCGGTGATCACCGCACCGATTCGCAAGCTGTTCAACGGTGGGCTGGGTGAAGTGATCAACCAGGCGACCGGCAGTGTGCTGGAGTTGACCACCGAGCAACAGGAACGTAATGCCGAAAGCGCGCGCGATCCGTCCTGGTTCCGCAAGGGGCCTGGCTTGGTATCACCGCTGGCGTCCAGCTCCAGTTCGCTGCTGCAACAAACCGCTGCCAACAACCGCACGCAGCTCAACGGCGATTTGCGGGTGAGCTTCGACAATGCACCGGCCGGCCTGCGGGTCGACCAGCCCAGAACCAACCAGCCCGGCCTGAGCGTCACCCCTCGTGTCGGCTACCGTTCCCTGTCCCTTGGAGGCTCCAATGAGCTGGCGTGATCGTTTGTTGCCGGCGTCGTTTCGTGGCGTCGGGTTTTGGGTTGACCAGGCGAAAGTCCCGGTCGGCAAGAAGGGCCAGTTGCACGAATACCCTCAGCGCGACCTGCCTTTTTTTGAAGGGCTGGGCCAACAGTCCAGGGTGCATGAGCTGACGGCATTTGTAGTGGGCGAGGATTGCCTGGAGCAACGCGACAAGTTGCTCAAGGCCCTGGAGGAGGGGGCCGGCGAGCTGGTGCACCCGTGGCTTGGACGGTTGCAGGTCAAGGTCGGCGAATGCGAGATGACCCAAACCCGCCAGGACGGCGGGCTGGTGACCTTTGCCCTGAAGTTCTATCCCGACGAACCTTTGAAGTTTCCCACTACGGCGGTCAATACCCGCCAGCTGTTGCTGGTGTCGGCCGACAGTTTGCTGGGTTCGGCGGTGCTGCGCTTTGAGCAGGCCGTCGCACTGGTGAAGCAGGCGCGGGTGGGCATCCAGGCGTTGCGCAATGGCCTGGCAGAGGTTTACCAGGTAATTGAGCAGCAATTTGCCCCACTGATTCAGTTGTATGGCGACCTGAATGCCTTGGTCAAAGCCATCAAGGAAGTGCCCAAGGAATTGAGCACCGAGTTCAAGGGCTTGCTCGGCGATGTGAAGGAGTTGAAGGCATTTGCCCGCAGCGGCTATCGCGGCATGCTGGCCAACCTCTCGCAGCAGGTGGAAGCGGCTCGGAATATCGACGTGCCGAAGCTGACCACCGGCAAGGACAGCGTGGCGGCGGTGCAAGCCACTGCCAACCTGGTACAGGATGCGTTGTGGGTGAAGATCGCCCATTGGCTGGCGGACGTACCGGTGGCGACAAAAGCGGTGACCCTCAGTACCACGCCATCCCTGGCGCAACAGGCGGCACAGCCGGTGCAGCGCCGCGAAGTGCCGGTGGCCGACGATGTGCTGGTGCTGCGTGACCTTCTGAACGAAGCCATGTGGCAAGCCGCATTGAAGGCCGACGCCGGGCACTATGTTGCGCTGAACGACCTGCGCCAACAGATGTTCGCGCATCTGACGGCAGTGGCTTCGTCCGGTGTCCGGCTGGTCAATCTGACGCCGATGCGCAGCATGCCCGCCTTGCTGTTGGCCTATCAGCGGTTCGGTGACGCGACGCGAGTGGGCGAGGTGGTGCAGCGCAATCGGGTGGCCCACCCGGGCTTCCTGCCACCGGCGGACCTGCAAGTGGTCAGGGAGTAACCCATGAACGAGTTGGACAATGCCGTCACCCTGACCGTGGACGGCCTGGATTATGGCGGCTGGAAAAGCGTGGAAATCAGCGCCGACCTGGAGCGGCAATTTCGCACCTTCACCCTCAACATCACCTGGCAATGGCCCGGGCAAACCCTGGCGGCGCCGATCAAGCCCGGCGCCCGTTGCCAGGTACGCATCGGTTGCGACCTGGTGCTCACCGGCTTTGTGTTCAAGGCGCCCATCAGTTACGACGGCCGACAGATCAGCCTGAGTATTCAGGGCGGTTCAGTGACCCAGGACCTTGTGGACTGCGCAGCGATAAACCATCCCGGCCAGTGGCGCGGGCAAAGTGTGCTGAGCATCGTCCGGGCGCTGACGGCCACCTATGGCGTGGAGGTGCACAGCGAGATTGCCGAAACTGCGCGCCTGCATACCCACAGCATCGTGCCCGGGGAGACGGTATTTCAATCCATCGACCGCTTGCTGACGTTGTATCGGGTGTTCTCCACCGACGATGCGGATGGGCGCCTGGTATTGGCATCGCCCGGTAGTGCAGGGCGTGCGAATGACAGCCTGGAGCTGGGCCAGAACATCCTTTCGGCTAACGCACCGATGGACTTCAGCTCGGTATTTTCCGAGTACCGCGTCATCGGCCAGCACAAGGGCGATGATCAGAAAAGTGCAGCGGCGGTCAGTGAGGTTTCAGGGATTTCCCGGGATGAAAAAGCCACGCGAAAACGCGTCACGGTGATCAGCGAACCGACGCAGTTGACCCCCGAGCTGGCCCAGCAACGTGCCGACTGGGAACGCGCCACCCGTACCGGAAAAGCCCTGACCACCACCTACACCGTGCAAGGCTGGCGGCAGTCCAACGGCGATTTGTGGCGCCACAACCTGTTGGTACGGGTGATCGATCCGGTGCTGGGCTTTGACCAGGACATGCTGATCTCCAAGGTCACCTGGTCGCTCTCCGACCAAGGTTCGATCACCACGCTACAGGTGGCGCCGCCGTCCACCTTTTATGCCAATCCGTTGCCATCCGCTTAACCACCAAGGAATTTCCATGAGCTTACTGACTCGCCTGCTGGCGCGCGGCACTGTCGTGCTCGCCCACTCGGCCACCAAGCTGCAATCGCTGCAAATGCGCCTGACGGCAGGCGAAGTGAACGACGACATGGAGCACTTCGAACCCTACGGTTTTACCAGCAACCCTCTGGCGGGCGCTGAAGGCATCGCCACCTTCCTGGGCGGTGACCGCTCCCATGCCATCGTGCTGGTGGTGGCAGACCGTCGCTATCGCTTGCAGTCCCTGGCGCCGGGTGAAGTGGCGATCTATACCGACGAAGGCGACAAAGTTCATTTCAAGCGCGGGCGGGTAATCGACATTGAAACCGGCACCTTGAATATCCGCGCCAGCCAGGCGGTGAACATTGATACGCCGACCCTGACGCAGAGCGGCAAGATCATCTCCCAGGGCGACCAGATTGCCGGCGGCATCAGCCAGATCCGGCACGTGCATGTGGGCGTCCAGCCCGGCAGCGGTCAGACCGGTGCGCCGGCGGGAGGCCAGTGATGTTTGTCTCCGACAACCTGAAAAAGGCCCTGACCCGCTCGGTGCTGATCAGCCTGTTCACCTGGCGCCGTGCCGCGCCGGATGACCCTGTTGACGATGACGAGCGCTTCGGCTGGTGGGGCGACAGTTTTCCCAGCGTGGCCGACGACCGTATCGGCTCAAGGTTGTGGTTGCTGCGCCGGGTCAAGCTGACCCGCCAGACGCAACTGGACGCCGAATTCTATGCCCGCGAAGCCTTGCAATGGCTGATCGACGACGGGCATTGCAGCGCCATCGAAGTCCTCAGTGAACGCCTCGACGCCCAGCGTCTCAACTTGCGCACGCAGCTGACCCTGGCTGATGGCGAGCGCCTGGACATCAACCCTGATAACAGTTGGCAGGTGATCTATGCCGTTTGAAACCCCTTCGCTGCCGGTGCTGATCAAGCGCACCCAAAGCGACCTGGCCAGCGATTCGCTGCGCCAGTCCGATGCCCAGGTCCTGGCGCGCACACTGAGTGGTGCGGCGTTCGGCCTGTACGGTTATCTCGATTGGATCGCTGAGCAGATCCTGCCGGATACCGCGGATGAATCCACCCTGGAGCGCATCGCCGCGCTGCGTTTGAACCAGGCTCGCAAGGCGGCGGTGGCCGCCAGTGGCAGCGTGAGTTTTACCGCAGCGGCGGGCGCGGTGCTGGATGTGGACACGGTGCTGCAAGCCAGTGATGGTCGCAGCTTCAAAGTCACCGCTGCCGGTACCACCCATGCAGGCCTCAACACCGCCACGGTGCAGGCGATTGATGCCGGCACGCTGGGCAACGCTGATGCCGGGCTTAGCCTGATCGCGGTCCAGCCGCTGCAAGGTATTGGTTCGACGTTTACCGTGCTGGCGCCGGGGTTGACCGGCGGTGTGGCACGAGAAACCCTGGAGTCGCTGCGGGCGCGGGTGATTCGTTCCTATCGCGTTATTCCCCAGGGCGGTTCGGCACAGGATTACGAGACCTGGTCCCTCGAAGTGCCCGGCATTACCCGCGCATGGTGTCGCGGCAATTACCTGGGGCCGGGGACGGTGGGGGTGTTCGTGATGCGTGACGACGACCCGCAGCCGATCCCCAATGCCGCGCAGCTTGCGCAGGTTCAAGCCCATATCGAACCGCTGCGGCCAGTGACCGCTGATGTGTATGTGTTGGCGCCGGTGATGAAACCAGTGGCTTATCAACTGCGCTTGACCCCCGACACCAGCGCCGTGCGTGCGGCCGTCGAAGCCCAACTGCGAGACTTGCACAATCGCGAGGCGGGGCTGGGCGACAGCTTGTTGCTGACCCACATCGCCGAAGCCATCAGCACCGCCACCGGTGAGACCGATCACACACTGACAAGCCCGCTGGCGGACGTTACGGCGGCGACAAACCAGTTACTGGTGTTTGGAGGTATCACATGGCTGGGATAAGGACGGCTGGCCAGTACGAGGAGCAACTGATCGCCCTGTTGCCCAGCGGTCCGGCCTGGGACCTGGAGACCATGCCGCAGTTGCAGACGGTGCTCAAAGGCATCGCCGAAGAACTTACGCGCATCGACGCCCGCGCCTGCGACCTGCAAAACGAAATGGACCCCGTGACCGTCAGCGAACTGGTGCCGGAGTGGGAAAGGGTGATGCAACTGCCGGACCCTTGCCTGGGCTTGAGCCCGCTGTACGACGACCGTCGCCTGGCGGTGCGTCGACGTCTGTTGGCGGTGGGCAGCCAGCGCGCCGCGTACTACATCGAAATCGCCCGCAGCCAGGGTTATCCCGACGCCAGTGTCACTGAACATCGCGCCCCGCGCATGGGCCGCTCACGGTTTGGCGCGGCGCATTTTGGCACCTGGCAGGCGCACTTCATGTGGACGCTCAACACCGGCGGCCGCCAGCACCTGGGGCGGCGGTTTGGGGCGAGTTATTGGGGAGAGCGGTTTGGCGTCAACCCGGGCAATGCCCTGGAGTGCCTGATTCATCGCAGCGCACCTGCTCATACGCAGGTGCACATCAATTATGACTAGAGGGTAGAAGCGTGGATTATCCAAAGAGTGTGCCCAGCGTTGGGCTGGTGAATGGCAAGTTTGTGGATGAAAACCCGGTGACCGGGACGCCGGGGAGTTTGATTCCGGCGGCTTGGGGGAATGGGGTTACGCAGGAGATTTTGAATGTGCTGGCGGCGGCGGGGATTGCGCCGGATGAGACGAAGACCGATCAGTTAGCGCAGGCGCTTAGCGTTTTGAGTGATTGGTTGAAGTTGAAGAATAAGCCGACGACGTTGGCGGGGTATGGGATTAAGGATGCCATGCCTGCGGGGGCGGGCGGACTTCTTACTATTCCTGCCGTGGTGAAAGGAAACTCCTCAGAGTTAACTTCCACGCAGTTCGTGACACTCGCCGACGCTACGACGGATCGGCCCGATGCGGTCAGATACGGCGCTGGGCTGCATATAAAGTATCCCGATGGTAAGTATGGGTTTGATCTCCTTGCGGGGATTACAGGCGAATGGTTCGGAGTACGTCGAGTTGCAGATGATGGCAAGGGAACTTGGCGCATGTTGTGGCATGACGGAAACTTCAATCCGGCAGCCAAAGCAGATAAGGCAACATCGCTGGCAGGATATGGAATCACTGACGCATTGGTGGTTGGGGGGACCAGTCGTCAACGACCTAGTTTGTCCGCGCAAGTCTTGGGAGAACTTGGCAATGGTGTTGGTGGTGCGTTGGAAATTCGAGAGGCGCAGGAAGTCAGTAATACCCAGACCAGTTTCGATTACGCACCGCGAATCCTGTTTCACTGGGCGGGGCTGATTGCCAGGTCTTTGGCTATGAACTCTGCAGGAGAACTCTCGTGGGGATCACAGACGGTTTGGACCTCCGGCAATTTTGACCCTGCCCGTAAAGCGAACGTGGCTACGACGCTGGCGGGTTACGGGATTACCGATGCTCTGTCAGCTTCCAGTTTTTTAAAACCGGTAGCAGGGCAATGGATCGCGCTAGGCGGTAGCGGTGTACTTCCGGCAGGCGGAACGTGGGCCTTTTTCTGCGCCAATTACAACGGCAATGGGGCCGCACTTGGCGGCAACGCTGGAGTGGCCGCCGGAGGCACTGCAGTGGGCAATGGAAACTGTGTTGGTTTTGCATGGAGGATCCAGTAATGGATAACAAGACGACTGTTGAGGATCTGGATGCCACCTCGTCTACGAGTTACAAAATCGAGGACATTTTTCTAAAAGCCGATGGTAGCTACCTGGTGACGCTGGATGGCTATCCGTACCATGCTACCGAGGCCGAAACACCGGATGTTTATCGCGCGGTGCGTTTGCTGATCGATTCGGGTGAGCAGTGCCAGGAACATATCGCCCCGGTCATTTCCGATGCTGAAGTCAAGGCTAATGAGCGCATGTGGCGTGATTCAGAAATTCAGCGCATCAGTTGGGTACGTGATCGTCATCGTGACCAGTTGGAAATGGGATTGAAAACCACGCTGTCAGATGAGCAGTTCAAAGAGTTGCTCAAATACACTCAAGCATTGCGTGACTGGCCCCAGGCTGAGAGCTTTCCTTCGATAACTAAACGGCCCGTTGCATTACCTTGGTTGGATGCTGTTGCTCAGTAAACGTGTCGGCTGCGAGAGTAGAAATCGATGGTAATAACCCTTCCCCAACTTATCCAGGTAATGCCTGGAGCCCGCCTCAGAGCGGGCATTTTTTTGGCTCCTTTAAATGAGGCTACCGCACGTCACCAAATCACAACATCCAAACGCATCGCCGCCTTCCTCGCCCAAATCGGCCACGAATCCGGCGAACTGCGCTATGTACGTGAACTGGGCAGCGATCAATACCTGAGCAAATACGACACCGGTACCTTGGCCGCCCGCCTGGGCAACTCCCCTGAAGCCGATGGCGACGGCCAGAAGTATCGCGGCCGCGGCCTGATCCAGATCACCGGCCGGCGCAACTACCTGGCGTGCAGTCAGGCATTGTTCGGCGATGAGCGTTTGTTGCACCAACCGGAGTTGCTGGAGCAGCCGCAATGGGCGTGCGAATCTGCCGCGTGGTTCTGGCAGAGCAATGGCTTGAACGAGCTGGCTGACCAGGACCAGTTCACCACGATCACCCGGCGCATCAATGGTGGCCTCAACGGTCTGGAGAACCGTATGCAACTGTGGGCGCGGGCGAAGGCGGTGTCATGGGCTTCCTGACGTCGTGTCGCCTGCTTGGGTTTTGCCTGTTGTTCGCAGTTTCGGCGGGTGTTGCCTGGCAGGTACAGGCTTGGCGATATGGCGCACAACTCGAGCACCTGCAGGCTCTGCATGCCGCAGCACTCAGCCAGCAACAACAGGTGGAACAGGACAAACGGCTGGCACTGGAGCAACAACTCAGCGTCAGCGACCAACAACACACCCGGGAGCTTTCCGATGCACAACGCGCTCAGGCTCACCTGCGGGATCGCCTGGCCACTGCTGATGTGCGGTTGTCAGTCCTTCTCGACGCCAGCGATTCAGTCAGCGGCTGTGCAATGCCAGCCACCGCCCCCTCCGGCAGCCTGGTTCATGGCGCCCCGCGAGCCCGACTTGACCCGGCGCATGCTCAACGAATTATCGGCATCACCGACGACGGCGACAACGCAATGATCGCCTTGCGCGCCTGCCAGGCGTATGTCCGGGCCGTCGCGCGTTAGTCTCTTGTAACTTGCATGGCCCATGGGCTCCTGTAGGGTAGGCAAACGCCCGTCCACTCCAGGAGATGACCGTGAAGGAAATTACTCAACTCGCCGCTGAACTTGGCCGACGCTTGCAGGTTCTCAATGCCCACGTCACAACGGCCGAGTCGTGCACCGGCGGCGGTATCGCCGAGGCAATCACGCGGATTCCCGGGAGTTCGGCCTGGTTCGAGGCGGGCTATGTCACGTATTCCAATCGCCAGAAGACGCGGCAACTGAATGTGTCGGAAGCTCTGTTCCCCAAGGTCGGTGCCGTCAGCCGCGAAGTGGTGGAGGCGATGGTGCGGGGTGCCCAGGAGAAGAGCCTGGCGCGTTTTGCCGTGGCCGTCAGCGGCGTGGCCGGGCCCGATGGCGGTTCGCCGGACAAGCCGGTGGGCACCGTATGGCTGGCCTGGGGCGTGGGCGATGAGGTTACCGCCGAGCTCGAACACTTCCCCGGCAACCGCGACGAGGTCCGCCGACAAACGGTAAAGGCCGCGCTAGAGGGCTTGTTGCGACGAGCTGCAGCAGAAATAGAAAATCAGGGGTAGGCGATCACGGATCTTTGTGGAACAATACTGTCTACTTATACAGGTGTTGGCCGCCAGGCCTTATTGATTACGTGAGGACTTTAATGGACGACAACAAGAAGAAAGCCTTGGCTGCGGCCCTGGGTCAGATCGAACGTCAATTCGGCAAGGGTGCCGTAATGCGTATGGGCGATCACGACCGTCAGGCGATCCCGGCTATCTCCACTGGCTCTCTGGGTCTGGACATCGCGCTCGGCATTGGCGGCCTGCCAAAAGGCCGTATCGTTGAGATCTACGGTCCTGAATCTTCCGGTAAAACCACCCTGACCCTGTCGGTGATTGCCCAGGCACAAAAAATGGGCGCCACCTGTGCGTTCGTCGATGCCGAGCACGCCCTGGATCCTGAATACGCCGGCAAGCTGGGCGTCAACGTTGACGACCTGCTGGTTTCGCAACCGGACACCGGTGAGCAAGCGCTGGAAATCACCGACATGCTGGTGCGCTCCAACGCCATCGACGTGATCGTGGTCGACTCCGTGGCAGCCCTGGTACCCAAGGCTGAAATCGAAGGCGAAATGGGCGACATGCACGTGGGCCTTCAAGCCCGCTTGATGTCCCAGGCCCTGCGTAAAATCACCGGTAACATCAAGAACGCCAACTGCCTGGTGATCTTCATCAACCAGATCCGGATGAAGATCGGCGTGATGTTCGGCAGCCCGGAAACCACCACCGGTGGTAACGCGCTGAAGTTCTACGCTTCGGTCCGTCTGGACATCCGTCGTACTGGCGCGGTGAAGGAAGGTGACGAGGTTGTCGGTAGCGAAACCCGCGTTAAAGTCGTGAAGAACAAGGTGGCCCCGCCGTTCCGTCAGGCCGAGTTCCAGATTCTCTACGGTAAGGGTATCTACCTGAACGGCGAGATGATCGACCTGGGCGTACTGCACGGTTTCGTCGAGAAATCCGGTGCCTGGTATGCCTACAACGGCAGCAAGATCGGCCAGGGCAAGGCCAACTCGGCCAAGTTCCTTGCGGATAACCCGGATGTTGCCGCTACGCTCGAGAAGCAGATCCGCGACAAGTTGCTGACCCCGGCACTTGACGTCAAGGCTGCCGCCAACCGCGAGCCGGTTGAAGAAGTAGAAGAAGTCGACACTGACATCTGAAGCAAACGATGAGCGTTGTCCTGGATACACCCGTCGCCGTAAGGCGCACTGCAATGGACCTGCTCGCACGGCGCGAGCATGGTCGAGTCGAGCTGACGCGTAAGCTGCGTCAGCGTGGCGCAGATCCCGAGATGATCGACGCAGCCCTTGACCGTTTGACGGAAGAAGGGCTGCTGTCGGAGTCCCGTTACCTCGAAAGTTTCGTCTCCTACCGAGCCCGATCCGGCTATGGCCCTGCACGAATTCGTGAAGAGCTGAGCCAGCGTGGCCTGCAGCGGGCTGATATCGAACTCGCGTTGCGTGAGTGCGGCATCAGTTGGCAGGCACAACTGGAAGAAACCTGGCGGCGCAAGTTTGCCGGTCATCTGCCCATTGATGCGCGTGAGCGGGCTAAGCAAGGTCGCTTCCTGAGTTATCGCGGGTTTTCGATGGAGATGATCAGTCGCCTGTTGAGCGGTCGGGATATGGATGACTGAAGGCTGCGCCTGGTAAATGGTTGCTCTGATCATTGCGGGGCTTGGTGTGGCGAGGGAGCTTGCTCCCGCTGGGCTGCGCAGCGGCCCCAACCTGCGCATCGTTCTACTGGCACAACCCAAAAGGCCCGCTATGAAAATAGCGGGCCTTTTTTCGTTTCAGTGTCAGGTCACGCCGTCTCCGTCACCCGCTGCTGCGTTTTCCCCTGAGCCTGGGCCCAGTTTTCCGGCAAGTTGATGTAATCCACCAATTCCCGCAACCGTCCCTGATCACGCCCGTTGAAGTTGAACACCAGCCGCGTCAGATGGCTGAAGCTTGGCTCGTCATGCTCTTCGCCGGTGTACGCGATTTGTTGAAAGTCGCCACTGAGGCGAAGGCTGGCGAACGCCTCCTGCAGGTGGGCCAGTGCGCGGTCACTCAACGGATGATTCATGCGAATCACAAACTGGCGCTTCAGCCAGCGGGTGGAGTGAAAGTTGGCGTAGAACTGGTTGATTTCGTCCACCGCCTCTTCGGCGCTGTACACCAGGCGGACCAGCTTGAGGTCGGTGGGCAGGATGTAGCGATTGGCCTCAAGCTGGCTGCGGATAAAGTCCAGTGCGCCTTGCCAGAAGCTACCGCCCGGTGCATCCAGCAGCACCACCGGTACCAGCGGGCTTTTGCCGGTCTGGATCAGGGTCAGCACCTCCAGCGCTTCATCCAGGGTACCGAAACCGCCCGGGCACAGGATCAAGGCGTCGGCTTCCTTGACGAAGAACAGCTTGCGGGTAAAGAAGAAGTGGAAGGACAGCAGGTTCTCGGTGCCATCGATGGTCGGGTTGGCGTGCTGTTCAAAGGGCAGGGTGATGTTGAACCCCAGGCTGTGCTCCAGGCCGGCACCCTCGTGGGCCGCCGCCATGATGCCGCCGCCGCCGGTGATCACCATCAGGTCCGAACGGGCCAGGACCGCGCCCACTTCCCGGGCCAGTGCATACAGCGGGCTTTCCACCGGCGTGCGCGCCGAGCCGAACACCGTGACTTTGCGCCGCCCCTTGAACTGTTCGAGCACGCGGAAGGCGTGGTCCAGTTCCCGTATCGCCTGCAAGGTGATCTTGGCATTCCAGCGGCTGCGGTCGTCCTGGGCCATGCGCAACACGGTGAAGATCATGTCGCGATAAAGGGGGATATTTGGGCTGTTGGGCGCAATCAAGTGGAGTTGCGCGTCGACCTGCTGCGTGAGGTCGGTGCCGTTTTCTTCAAATTGACGGATCAGGAGTTCATTCGGTTCGTAAGGCATTCAACTTCTCCTTCTTCACAGAACCCTGGGTGCCGGCGAGAAATTCGTCGGGACCACGACACTGCATGTGTCGTTGCCTCTGATTAACGAGGTGGGCGAAACCGGTTCTGTATATTCCTTATGATTAAAAACCTTTGCATTGCACGCTCAGGAGGGCAACCCTCTTTTGCCCTGAAAATGTTACAGGACGGTGTGAAAACCCGATGTTCCAGGCGTTCAGGATGAATTGATCATGAGCCTATAAAGTCTTGGCTGGCAACCGCTTATTGATCACTTCTGAGGGAGTTTAGACGCTGCCGCGAGCGGACAATGGCGGAGAGTGCAGAGGGGGATATTGCGCGCCGCTGGTCAGCGGCGCGCGACAGGAGGTGTCACTTACTTTTTCTTCTTCGCGGCAGCCGGTGCCGGGCAATCTGCTTCCTGGAACTTCACCGAAGCTACCGGGCGGTTGGTTTTGTTCTCGGTGATTTCATAGCGCATGATCGCGCCCTTGGCCATCAGCTCGCGGTAACCCTTGTTCAGGCACACACTTTGGCCGAGCTGGAAGTACACAGCCTTGGGGTTGGCGCGCATTTGCTCGGCGCGGTCGGGCAGTACGCTCAAATGGTCAATCAGCTGCAAGCCTTCAACGGTGTAGGCAACTTCCAGGGTCTTTTCGTCAATTTCCCGTGGCAGTTCTTTGTTGGTTTCCTCTGCGACGCTTTGCAGCTTCCTGTTCAGTTGAGCCTCCAGCAACGAGGCCGCTTGGGCACCCAGAGGCAACACCAGCGCGAGGGCGACGGACGGAACTACAAGGCGTGGCATAAGACGCAGCATGAAACTCTCCTGATTCGGTTACTGGTGCATAGACCAGCCACTGCGCTGTGCGTTCAGTGGCGCGGGATTATAGGTGACCGCTTGCCCCTAGGGCCAGCCTATTGCCGGGAAGTGCAGGTGGCCGGGGGCGGCTCTGGTAAACTGCGGTAACTTTTGCCTTCCGAGTTCTATCCGTGTCGATTTCCACTTCCCTGCGGCGCACCCGATGAGCCATGCCGTCTCCCGTTTGCGCACGCAGCGCCTGGCCCGTGCCGTAAAACCGTTTGTAGCGCGAGGCTCGCGGGCCGAACGCTGCCCCGGCTGCCGGGTGATTCCCGAGTACTGCCTGTGCGCCTGGCGGCCCAAGGTCCAGGCCAGATCCGGCATGTGCCTGCTGATGCACGACGTAGAGCCGATGAAACCCAGCAACACCGGCTGGCTGATTGCCGATGTGATCAACGACACGACCGCGTTCCCCTGGTCGCGCACTGAGGTTGAGCCGGAGTTGCTGACCTTGCTGGCCGATCTGCAATGGCAGCCATACATCGTCTTTCCCGGCGAATTCGTGGCCCCGGAGCGGGTGGTCCATCAGGTCAAGCTGGAGGAGGGCAAGCGCCCGCTGTTCATTTTGCTGGACGGCACCTGGAGCGAGGCGCGCAAGATGTTCCGCAAGAGCCCGTACCTGGAGCACTTGCCGGTGCTGAGCCTGGCGCCCGAGCAACTGTCGCGCTACAAGCTGCGTCGCTCCAAGCGTGATGACCACTTCTGCACCGCCGAAGTCGCCGCGCTATGCCTGGAGCTGGCTGAAGATGCCGCAGCCAGTGAAGTCCTGGATGCCTACCTGGACGTATTCAGCACCCACTACCTGGCCGCCAAGTTTCAACTGGCGCTGGACCCGGCCGATGTCGTCCATACTCGCCTTGCACCTTATCTATAGGTGTCATGGCCAGCCGACCTTTGCATGATGGCCGCGCAAACGCGCAGCCCGCTAAAATAGCCACGGGCGTAGCGCTTGACCACCCAGGCTACGCTGGGCATGCTTGGCGCCGATTGGGGCGCTGTCACAGATTGGATACGTCGCTTTTTGACGTTGAGCGCGCCCTTTGGTGACTGCTGGCCTGGCAGCCACCTTGCGCGTTGGCGAGCACTGAACCCATCAGTGCCGCCCTAAAAAACAGGATCATTTAATAAATGGCCACATACGAAATCCTGATTGCCGATGACCACCCGCTGTTTCGCAGTGCGCTGCACCAGGCGGTCACGCTGGGCCTGGGGCCGGATGTACGCCTCGTCGAAGTCGCCAGCATTGCCGAGCTGGAAACCCGCCTTACCGAAAAGTCCGACTGGGACCTGGTCCTGCTGGACCTGAACATGCCGGGTGCCTACGGTTTTTCCGGGCTGGTGCTGCTGCGTGGGCAATACCCGCAGATACCAGTGGTGATGGTATCGGCCCAGGAAGAGGCGTCGGTGGTGGTGCGCTCCAAGGAGTTCGGTGCCAGTGGTTTCATTCCCAAGTCCAGCTCCATGGAAGACATCCAGAAAGCCGTGCGCACGGTGCTGGATGGCGATGTCTCCTGGCCGCCGCAAGCCTTTGAAGAGATCAACGTCTCCGACGAAGCCAAGGCCGCGCGTGATGGCCTGGCCAGCCTCACGCCCCAGCAGTTCCGCGTGCTGACCATGGTTTGCGAAGGCCTGCTGAACAAGCAGATTGCCTATGAGTTGAGCGTGTCGGAAGCGACCATCAAGGCTCACGTCACGGCGATCTTCCGCAAGCTCGGCGTACGTACGCGAACCCAGGCGGCGCTGCTCTTGCAACAACTTGAGTCAATTTCGCAGCATTAAGACGCTGTTCATTCACGTTTTTTTGACTTTGCTTGCTCTAGTTTCCCCACACCTTTTTGCTCAGTTGCCTACTCTATGTCGCCTTTCAAGGGTCAAACCGGTATCAAACGTATTTTCAACGCAGGCGGATATTCCCTGGATGGCCTGCGTGCGGCTTTCACCGGCGAGGCGGCGTTTCGTCAGCTGGTGTTGCTCAATGTCATCCTGATCCCGCTGAGTTTCTTCCTTAACGTCAGCCGGGTAGAGCGGGCGCTGCTGATCGCCGTGTGCCTGCTGGCATTGATCGTCGAGTTGCTCAACTCCGCCGTCGAAGCGGCGATCGACCGGATTTCCCTGGACCTGCACCCCTTGTCGAAAAATGCCAAGGACATGGGCAGCGCCGCGCAGTTCGTAGCGCTGACCATGATTACCCTGGTGTGGGCCGTGATCCTGATCTAGGCAATGGTCGGCAGTACGATCTCGTCGCTGCGCTGCACCCCGGCGGTGAACGACCGGCACAGCTCGAGGAATTCGCGCATCGCCGAGGTCTGGTACTTCTGCTTGTGCCAGATGAAGTAGAACTGCCGGGCCAGGTCCAGGTCCGGGGTTTCCACCGGTACCAGGCTGCCACGCCGGAAGGCGTCGCGCAGCGCCAGCCGGGAAATGCAGCCAATCCCCAAGCCTGATTCCACCGCGCGTTTGATTGCCTCGGTGTGTTCCAGCTCCAGGCGGATATTCAGCGCGCTGCGGTGATGCCGCATGGCCTGGTCAAAGGTCAGGCGTGTTCCAGAGCCTTGTTCCCGCAGGATCCAGGCTTCATGGGTCAGCTCTTCCATGGTCGCCTGGCCGCGCTTCGCCAAATGGTGCTGGGGTGCGCAGAACACCACCAGTTCATCTTCCACCCAGGTTTGCACCTCGATGTCCGGGTGGCTGCAGTCGCCTTCGATTAGACCCAGATCAATTTCGTAGTGCGCCACCTGATGCACGATATGCGCAGTGTTCTGCACATGCAGCTTCACCTGGCTCTCGGGATGCTGCTGCATGAAGCTGCCGATCAGCAGCGTGGCCAGGTAGTTGCCGATGGTCAGCGTGGCCCCGACCGCCAGGGAGCCGAAGCCCGACTTGCCGTTGAGCAGGTCCTCGATCTCCTTGGCCTGGTCCAGCAGTGCCACCGCCTGGGGCAATAGCTGGTGACCGAGGGCGTTGAGGCTCAGGCGTTTGCCCGCGCGGTCGAACAACTGGCAGCTGGATTGCCGCTCCAGCTCGGTAATCGACGTGCTGGCGGCGGATTGAGATAAGGCCAGAAGGCCAGCAGCGCGCGAGACGCTTTCCTGCTGGGCGACGGCGACGAAGACTTGCAGTTGACGTAGAGTAAATCGCATATCGATATAACCGATAACCCTTATCTTAATAATCCAGTTAACAGATATTGTCGCCGCCATTAGAATGCTGTGCAATTGCGCATCCATCATTTGGCGCAGACCCATTTCCAGGAGTCCCCCGTACATGAGCAACATGAACCACGAGCGTGTCCTCAGTGTTCATCACTGGAACGACACTCTGTTCAGCTTCAAGTGCACCCGCGATCCGGGCCTGCGCTTCGAGAACGGTCAGTTCGTGATGATCGGCCTGCAACAGCCCAACGGCCGCCCGCTCATGCGCGCTTACTCGATTGCCAGCCCGAACTGGGAAGAGCATCTGGAGTTCTTCAGCATCAAGGTGCCTGATGGCCCGCTGACTTCCCAATTGCAGCACTTGAAGGAAGGCGACGAGATCATCATCAGCAAAAAACCGACGGGCACCCTGGTGCTTGACGATTTGAAGCCGGGCAAACACCTGTACCTGCTCAGCACCGGCACTGGCCTGGCGCCGTTCATGAGCGTGATCCAGGACCCGGAAACCTACGAGCGTTTCGAAAAAGTGATCCTGTGCCACGGCGTGCGTTACGTCAACGAAGTCGCCTACCGCGAATTCATCACCGAGCACCTGCCGCAGAACGAGTTCTTCGGCGAGGCCCTGCGTGACAAGTTGATCTACTACCCGACCGTGACCCGTGAGCCGTTCGAAAACGAAGGCCGCCTGACCGACCTGATGCGCAGCGGCAAGCTGTTCAGTGACATCGGCCTGCCGCCGATCAATCCTGAAGACGACCGCGCCATGCTGTGCGGCAGCCCAAGCATGCTGGATGAAACCAGCGAAGTGCTCAACAGCTTCGGTTTGAAGGTTTCCCCGCGTATGCGTGAGCCGGGCGACTACCTGATCGAGCGTGCGTTCGTCGAGAAATAAGCGCGACGCAAAAAAATGTGGGAGCGGGCTTGCTCGCGAAAGCGGTGTAACAGTCACCAGATGTATTGACTGATCCACCGCTTTCGCGAGCAAGCCCGCTCCCACATTTGTTTCCGGTTTACCCGGCCGACACGACTTCCAGCACACAAATCATCCCGGCTTCGGGATAGTGCCAGCGCACATCAACATCCCAGAACTGCGCCCCGTATTCCCGCTCCGGCCCCGGCGTCTGGTACGCCGGCCGTGGATCCTGCGCCAGGCACTGCTCGATCAACGCCACCAATGGCTCGCCAAGGCGCTGAGCGTGGCCTTCTGCCTGTTGCAGCGCAGTCTTCAGCCACTGCACGGGAATCAGCTGTGGCGCAGCGCTGGCGATGTTGTTGGTCGCAGTGTCAACTATGTCTGCGTACGGCACGTACGGCTTGATGTCGAGAATCGGTGTGCCATCCAGCAGGTCGATCCCGGATATCCACAGGCGCCCATCTTCCACCTTGTCCAGCTTGACCACTGACTGGCCGATGCCGTTGGGCCGGTGCGTCGCGCGGGTGGCGAACACGCCCATGGACGTGTTGCCACCCAGGCGAGGCGGGCGCACTTTCAGGCGGGGCTTGTCTTCCAGCGCCTGGTGGAACAGGAACAGCAGCCACACATGGCTGACCTGTTCCAAACCCTGCACCGCCTCACCCTGGTCGAATGGCGGCACCAACTCCAGCACGCCCCGGGCGGCAGGCGCCAGTTGTGGCTGGCGCGGGATGGCGAACTTCTCCTTGAAGCAGGAGCGGACAAAGCCGATGGGCGAGACGCTGTAGTTCACGGGTTTAGGCGCGAACGCGCAGGGTCAAGCCCTTGAGGAAGTTGCGCAACAGCTGGTCACCACAGGTGCGGTAGTTGGTGTGGCCGAACTTGCGGAACAGTGCGCTCAGCTCAGGCTTGGACACCGGGAACTCGGAGGCCTTGAGGATTGCGTGCATGTCGTCTTCCTTCAGTTCGAAGGCCACGCGCAGTTTCTTCAGGACGATGTTGTTGGTCACCGGCAGTTCGATCGGCTGCGGTGGACGGCTCTCGTCCTTGCCGCGCTTGAAGATCACCAGGCCATCGAGGAAATGCGCCATGACTTCGTCCGGGCAGAACACGAAGCCTTCTTCCTCGTCTTTCTTGAGGTAGGTCAGCAGGTCGTCCTTGGTGACTTCCATGCCGCCGAGCTTGATGATCTCGACCATCTTGTTGTCGCTGATGTCGAGCATGTAGCGCACGCTGCGCAGTACGTCGTTGTGAATCATGGTGGGCAATCCTGGTCATTCAACTGTGGACACCGCCCAGGCAGGCGGTATCGAGAGATTCGGCGGCGAAAAAAGTCTTAGAACTTTTCTTTGCCGGACAGATAGCGCCATTGGCCTACCGGCACTTTGCCGATGGAGACTCCGCCAATGCGGATGCGTCGAATGGCGACGACTTTCAGGCCGACGGCTTCGCAGAACAAGGCAATCACACCCGGTTGCGGGTTTTTCAGCGCAAAGCGCAGGCGGTTCTCGTTCTGCCAGCTGGCTTTCACCGCCGGCAATTCCTTACCTTTGTAGGTCAGGCCATGGTTGAGGCGGTTCAGGCCGTGGGCGACCATGTCGCCGGACACCTCCACCACGTATTCCTGTTCGATCTTGTTCGCGTCAGCGGTCAGCTTGCGCAAAATCTTCCAGTCCTGGGTGAACACCAGCAGGCCGCTGGCCTTGGCTTGCAGGTCACTGCTGGCGGTCAGGCGCAGGAAGTGGCCCTTGAGCGGGCGCTTGCTGAAGCGGTGTTCTTCCGACAGGGTCTCGGCGTTGATCGACGCCATGGCTGTCTCGGCATCCACGCCGGCGGGGGCGTGGAACAGGATGGTCACCGGCTCCGGCGCTGTGGCCTTGGCCTCAGGGTCAAGCTCGACCTTCTGGGTGGTGACCTTGAACTGCGGCTCGTCGATCACTTCGCCGTCCACCGTGACCCAGCCGCCTTCGATGAACAGCTCAGCCTCCCGACGGGAGCAACCGACCAGTTCGATGAGGCGTTTGGAGAGGCGTAGGGGTTCAGTCATGACAAGGGCCGAAACAAAAGGGGGCGGCTATTGTACCTGTGTGGCGCCGGTTAATCCCGGCTCCATTTCATTTAGCCGCGACGCGCCTGTGGCTGGGCCTGGCGCAAACGCATGTGCAGCAACGGATAAGGCTGGCCCATGCCGTCATGGTCCGTGCGTCCGATCACCTCAAAGCCCTGCTTGAAGTAAAAGCCCAGGGCCTGCGGGTTCTGTTCGTTGACGTCCAGTTGATCGGCATTCATCGACTCGATGGCATAGCGCAGCAATTGCCGGCCCAGGCCCTGGCCACGGTGCTCGGGGTCGATAAACAGCATCTCGACCTTGCCCGCGGCCACCCCGGCAAACCCGGTGATGCGCTGGCGTGAGTCCTTGGTGCAGATCAGCATCACCGCGTCGAGGTAGCGGGTCAGCACCAGGTTTTTCAGCAACTCGATGTAACTGTCCGGCAGGAAGTCATGGGTGGCCCGCACCGAAGCCTCCCAGATGCGGGTCAGTTCCTGATAGTCGCTGGATTTGGGTGTATGGATAACCGAATGCTGACGCATGCCCGCTGCCCCTTGCCGATGATTGGCGCCGATGGGCAAAACGATAGACCTAAAAAAGCCCCGCATCTTGTCCAGAGGCAGGGCTTTTTCAATTCTTTACACCTTATGCGCGTTTTTCAGCCCACAGGTCGTACTCGTCGGCGTCGGTCACGGTGCACCAGACCTTGTCGCCCGGCTTCAGGCCGCTGGCATCGTCGATGAACACGTTACCGTCGATTTCCGGCGCATCGAAGAAGCAGCGGCCTACAGCGCCTTGCTCGTCGACTTCGTCGATCAGTACTTCGATCTCACGGCCGATGCGCAGTTGCAGGCGCGCCGAGCTGATGGCCTGCTGGTGCGCCATGAAGCGCTCCCAACGGTCCTGCTTGACGTCGTCCGGCACGATGGCAGCGTCCAGCAGGTTGGCCGGAGCACCTTCCACCGGCGAGTACTGGAAGCAGCCGACGCGGTCCAGCTGGGCCTCGGTCAGCCAGTCCAGCAGGTACTGGAAGTCTTCTTCGGTTTCGCCGGGGAAGCCGACGATGAAGGTGGAGCGGATGATCAGGTCCGGGCAGATCTCGCGCCAGTTCTTGATGCGCGCCAGGGTCTTGTCTTCGAAGGCCGGGCGTTTCATGGCCTTGAGGATTTTCGGGCTGGCGTGCTGGAACGGGATGTCCAGGTACGGCAGGATCTTGCCGGCGGCCATCAGCGGGATCAACTCGTCAACGTGCGGGTACGGGTAAACGTAGTGCAGGCGCACCCATACGCCGAGGCTGCTCAGGGCTTCGCAGAGTTCGGTCATGCGGGTTTTCACCGGCGCGCCGTTCCAGAAGCCGGTGCGGTATTTGACGTCGACGCCGTAGGCGCTGGTGTCCTGGGAGATCACCAGCAGCTCTTTCACGCCGGATTTGACCAGGCGCTGAGCCTCGTCCAGCACGTCGCCCACCGGGCGGCTCACCAGTTTGCCGCGCATCGACGGGATGATGCAGAAGCTGCAGCTGTGGTTGCAGCCTTCGGAAATCTTCAGGTAGGCGTAGTGGCGCGGCGTCAGCTTGATGCCCTGCGGCGGCACCAGGTCGATCAGCGGGTTGTGGTCCTGGCGCGGCGGCACTACGTCGTGCACGGCGTTGACCACTTGCTCGTACTGCTGCGGGCCGGTCACGGCCAGCACGCTTGGGTGCACGTTGCGGATGGCGCCTTCTTCCACGCCCATGCAGCCGGTGACGATCACCTTGCCGTTTTCCTTGATGGCTTCGCCGATCACTTCCAGGGACTCGGCCTTGGCCGAGTCAATGAAGCCGCAAGTGTTGACCACCACCACGTCCGCGTCCTGGTAGGTGGACACGACGTCATAGCCTTCCATGCGCAGTTGCGTAAGGATGCGTTCGGAGTCGACCAGAGCCTTTGGGCAACCCAGGGATACAAAGCCGACCTTGGGGTTGGCTTTTGCGATGGTGGTGGACATGTCTAACCTCGGTATTGAATGACGCCGCCCGTCGTGCACGAAAGGTGGCGGATGGGCACTTGGTGTGCCTCTGATCAAAAAGTGCGCAATTCTAGCGACGGGAATCGCTCTTGACCAGCTTTATGCAGGGAAATACGACGAGTGCTGCGCTATGCTTCGCGCCGTTGCACCTGAGTGAATTTCCTCGGTCAATAAATCGTCTGTAACGAGAAGTAAAACAGCGCATGCTGTGGACAGCATAGGCGCCCGCAGCAGGCGCGCTGTTTATAAAAGACCGCAGGTCAAAGGGCAGGAGTGGTTGATGGGTCAGGCAAGTAGTCAGGCAGCAGGTGCCGAGCAGTCCAACGCAAAGCCGATCGGCATGCTGGTGGCGGCAGTGGGGGTGGTTTACGGCGATATCGGCACCAGCCCGCTCTACACCCTTAAAGAGGTGTTTGCTGGCGGTTATGGGGTTCAGGTCAATCACGACGGGGTCTTCGGGATCCTGGCGCTGATTTTCTGGTCGCTGGTCTGGGTCGTTTCGATCAAGTACGTGCTGTTTATCCTGCGCGCGGATAACCAGGGTGAGGGCGGCATCATGGCCCTGACGGCTTTGGCCCGGCGGGCGGCGGCACCTTACCCCAAGTTGCGTTCGGTGCTGGTGATTCTCGGCCTGATCGGTGCGGCGCTGTTTTACGGCGACAGCATGATCACCCCGGCGATCTCGGTATTGTCGGCGGTCGAAGGCCTGGAACTGGCGTTTGATGGCCTTGAGCGCTGGGTGGTGCCGCTTTCGCTGGTGGTGCTGGTGGGGCTGTTCCTGATCCAGAAACATGGCACGGACCGCATCGGCAAGCTGTTCGGCCCGGTGATGGTGCTGTGGTTCCTGGTGTTGGCCGGCCTGGGCATCCATGGAATCATCCAGCACCCTGAGGTGCTCAATGCCCTCAACCCTGTGTGGGGCGTGCGCTTCTTCATCGTTCACCCTGGCATGGGCGTGGCGATTCTCGGTGCGGTGGTACTGGCATTGACCGGCGCCGAGGCGCTGTACGCCGACATGGGCCACTTCGGACGCAAGCCGATTGCCCGTGCCTGGTTCGCCCTGGTGCTGCCGGCGTTGGTGCTCAACTACTTTGGCCAGGGCGCGCTGCTGCTGGAAAATCCAGAGGCAGCCCGCAACCCGTTCTACCTGCTGGCACCGGAGTGGGCTCTGGTCCCGCTGGTGGCGTTGTCCACTTTAGCCACCGTGATTGCTTCCCAGGCGGTGATCTCCGGGGCGTTCTCCCTGACCCGTCAGGCGATCCAGCTCGGTTACATCCCGCGCATGCATATCCAGCACACTTCCAGCGCCGAGCAAGGCCAGATCTACATCGGCGCGGTGAACTGGTCACTGATGGTGGGCGTGATCCTGCTGGTGCTGGGCTTCGAGTCCTCCAACGCCCTGGCTTCGGCCTACGGTGTGGCGGTGACGGGCACCATGTTGATCACCAGCATTCTGGTGTCGGCGGTGATGCTGTTGCTGTGGAAATGGCCGCCGGTACTGGCTATCCCGGTGTTGATCGGTTTCCTGTTGGTGGATGGGCTGTTCTTTGCCGCCAACGTGCCCAAGATCGTGCAGGGTGGTGCGTTTCCGGTATTGGCGGGGATTGTGTTGTTTATCCTCATGACCACCTGGAAGCGCGGCAAGGAACTGCTGGTGGACCGGCTGGACGAAGGTGGGCTGCCGCTGCCGATCTTTATCAGCAGTATCCGTGTGCAGCCGCCGCATCGCGTGCAAGGCACGGCGGTGTTCCTGACCGCACGCCCGGATGCCGTGCCCCACGCCTTGCTGCATAACTTGCTGCATAACCAGGTGCTGCATGAGCAGGTGGTGCTGTTGACGGTGGTCTACGAAGACATCCCGCGTGTACCGGCCCAGCGTCGTTTCGAGGTCGATTCCTATGGCGAGGGCTTCTTCCGGGTGATCCTGCACTTTGGTTTCGTCGATGAACCGGACGTGCCCGAAGCGCTGAAGCTGTGCCATCTGGATGACCTGGATTTCAGTCCGATGCGCACCACCTACTTCCTCAGCCGCGAAACCGTGATCGCGTCCCGCATCAAGGGCATGGCGCGTTGGCGCGAAGGGTTGTTCGCGTTCATGCTGAAGAACGCCAACGGCAACCTGCGCTTCTTCAAGTTGCCGGTTAACCGGGTGATCGAGCTCGGCACTCAAGTAGAAATGTAAGCCCAACAAAAAGCCCCCGGTGCCTTGCGGCAGCGGGGGCTTTTTTGTGGGCGCTTATTCGGCCGGGGTCTTGCCCTGGCGCTTCTCGATGATGTCTACCAGACGCTTGGCCAGCGCCGGGTAGTTCTCGTCGAAGTGATGGCCGCCAGGCAGCTTCACGGCTTCGCCGACAGCGGTCTTGTCGGTGCAGCCACTCTCGTCGACTTCTTCGGCACCGTAGATGCACACCACCTTGTCGGCCGGCAGCTTGGCCATTTCCGGGCCGGTCGCAGCTTCCTTGCCGGCGTTGCCCAGCCAGCCTTCCACTTCGATCTCGAAGCTGCCGGTGCGGGCGAAGGCCAGCAGGATGATCGCGTCTACACGCTGCTGCTCGTTTTCCGGCAGGCGGTTGTAGATCGCCGGCAGCACGTCGGCGCCGAACGAGTAGCCGGTCAGCACGAAGCGCTTGGTGCCCCATTTCTGCCGGTAGTGCTGCATCAGCTCGGCGAGGTCCTTGGCGCTTTGTTCCGGGGTCTTGTGCTGCCAGTAGTAGCGCAGGGTGTCGATGCCCACCACCGGGTAGCCGATCTTGGCCATTTCACCGGCCACGTCGCGGTCCAGGTCACGCCAGCCGCCGTCACCGGAGAGGAACAGGGTGACGGTGTCCTTGGCCTGGCCAGCTGGCACTTCGACCACCGGAATTGCCAGGCCGCCGTTGTCCGAGCCCACCAGTTGCTTGCGCAGCTCGTTGTTCAGCACTTGCGGGTAGTGAACGTCGTAGTCGCTGATGCTGGTGGTAGCACGCGGTGTATCGCGTACGAAGCTGGCAGCATCGTCGTCAGGGTTATCGTTCCAGGCCACCAGCCAGCTACCGTGGGCCGAAGTCTTCGGCAACGGGTCGTTGCAGCCTGGCTGCGCCAGCGCGAAGCCGACGGAGATGGCATTGGCCTTGTCGTCGTTCTGTGCGGCCAGCCAGCGCCAGGCCAGGGCTGCGCCAGGGCCGATGCCGCTGACCAGGGTCGCCGGGCCGGCAAGCTGGCCCAGGGCGGTTTGCAGGGCTTGTTCCTGCAGCTTGCAGTCGTCCTTGGGCAGGATTACCTGGACGATCTGCGCTGCGCCGCCCTGGCTCAGGGCGATCAGTTGGCTGTCGGTCAGGGTTTCGTCGGCCAGCACGGCCACGGCCACGCGGGCCTTGGGCGCGGTACCCGGGGTGACGCGGGTCAGGACCGTGCCATCGGCCTGGGGCAGTTGTTCCAGAGTCGGTTGCGGTGCAGGGCGGTTCCAGTACCAGTAGCCGCCACCGAGGATCAGTGCCAGTACCACCAAAAATGCCAATACATACCGCCAGGAGCGTCGAATCATCAGCGTTTCACCAATCCAGTCAAGCCGCCCGCAATCAGGGCGGCGGTGTCGGCCAGTGCCACCAGCGGATCAAGTCCTGCGGGCACGGCCATATAACGGGGTTCCCAGTCAGGCTGGAACTTGTCTTTGAAGCGGCGCAAGCCTTGGAAGTTATACAGTTGCTCGCCACGGCGGAACACCATCGAGCCCAGGCGTTGGGTCAGCGGGGCGCCACGTCGTGGTTGCAGGCCCGACAACGGCACCATGCCGAGGCTGAAGCGGGCGTAGCCATGGTTCTTATAATGTTGAATCAGGCCGACCATCATGAATTCCATGGTCAGTTTCGGCGCGTCCGGGTGCGCACGCATCAGGTCGAGACTGGCCAGGTCGTGGCTGTAGGTCTCAAGCAGGTTCGCAAACGCTACCGGGCGCCCTTCGAAGCGAATGATCGCAATACGAAAGTGCTTGAGGTAGTCGTCGCTGAATCGTCCAAGGGAAAAGCCTTTTTCCCGCACGTTCTTACCGGTCAGCCATGCGTCGGAGATGACTTTCAACTCCTCCATCGGGGCCTGGCCGGGTTCGTGGATCTCCAGGGACAAGCCATCACGGGTCCCGCGGTTCCAGGTGTAGCGCAGGTCCTTCATCTCTTTGCCCTTGGCTTCCAGGTCAAAGCGTTTGAGGTCGACCCGGGCTTCTTCACCCAGTTTGATCGCGGTGAGGCCGATGTCCATGTAGTACGGCAGGTTCTCCGCGCGCACCTGGTAGAACACCGGGCGGGCGTGGTGAATGTCGCACAGGTCGCGGAACTGCCAGATCATCTCGGCCCGTTGCAGGGTCGGGCCAATCGGATCGTACAAGGCCACCAGGCTGCGACCGCGACGAGCGTACATCAGGAACGCTTCGTCGTTGGGATGAAACAGCAGGGCCTTGTCGCCGGTCAGCGCCAGGCCGCCGTCGGGTTGTGCAGAGTTCATCAGGATCTTGGTGGCGCGCTCCAGCTCATCCGGTGTCGGCAAGTGGATGATCGGGCGCGCGGTACGCAGCAGCCAGGTCAGCGACACCACCACCAGCACCACGGCCGCGCCCAGCAGCGAACGCAGGCCCCGCGGGGCGTTGGCGTCGAGGGTGAACTGCCACCACAACTGATGGCTGTAGGGCACGTCCTGGTAGGCGAACAACAGCAGCCAGATTGACGCACCGAGTACGCACACGCTGGCCACCAGGTACAGCGGCGAGAACGGCAGTTCGGTCAGGCGGCTGGCGCGGTAGAACGAGCGCCGGAAGATCGCCAGCAGCACCGCCGTCATGGTCATCAGGCTGGCTTCTTCCCAGTCGAAACCCTTGAGCAGGGAGAGCAGGGCGCCGGTCAGCAGCAGCACCATGGTCAGCATCCACGCCGCGGACAACCGTCGACGCAGGCCCTGGGCCAACAGAAGGCAGAGCACGCCGATCAGGCTGGCACCAAAGTGCGAAGCGTCAATCAGGCGATGAGGAATCAGGAAGCCGATGTTTTCCAGGCGTGAGTCGATTTCCGGGGTTGCGCCGGAAAACAGCAGGACCACGCCTGACAAAAAAACCAGTACGGCCAGGATCGGCGCAGCGAGGCCCGAGGCCGCGCGCAGGCTTTGTTGCGTATGGAACAGGCGCTGGGCTTCATTGACCAGCAGGAACACACAAGCGATCAACAGCGGCAGCACCACATAGATCATCCGGTACAGCAGCAGTGCGGCCGCCAGTGGCGCGGCACCGAGCTTGTCGGCGAAGGCAGCCAGCAGGATTGCTTCGAACACCCCGACGCCACCGGGTACATGGCTGAGCACACCGGCGGCCAGGGCCAGCAGGTACACCAGCAGGAACGGGCCAAAGGGCGGCGCTTCCGGCAGCAGCATATACAGCACGGTAGCGGCAGCAGCCACGTCGAGGGCAGTGATGATCAGTTGCAGGAAGGTCAGGCGACGGCCCGGCAGGCGCAAGGTGCGACGCCCGGCCCTGACCAGCAGGTTGTCCGGATACGGTTGTTCCGGCAGGCGGCGGCGGTAGATGCCGATGCACAGTGCGGCTGTTAACAGCAACACAGCGCCGGCGATACCGCCGAGCAGGCTGGCGGGTAGATGCAGGGCATTGGACGCGGCAGGCAGGTTGCTCAGGGTGGCCAGCGCAGCGAGCGGCGGCAGGGCGCAACCCAGGGCCAGGCTGGCAAACACGGTCATGCGTGCCACTTCCGAAGCGCCGATGCCATACCGTGCATATAAACGGTAGCGTACCGAGCCGCCCGAGAGCATCGACAGACCAATCGCGTTACCGATGGCGAATGCGGTAAAGCCGCCGTAGGCCAGAGTCTTGGCAGGCAGCTTCACGCCGGCATAACGGGCACCGGAAAATTCATAGCCCAACAAAATGATAAAGCCGGCGACAGCAGCACCGAACGCACCCAGCAGTGCAGGCTTGGGTACTTCAAGGATTGAATCGTGGAGCGCGTACAGATCCAGTTCAAGCAACAGGTGGCGACAGGCGATAAGGGCGATTGCGAACAGCAACAAGGTGACGGCCAGCCCGATGGGTTGGCGGTATTTGCTCAACAGATCCAGCCAGCGCAAACGGGTGGGAGTGATCGGTTGTGTCGCTGTGACAGAGTCTTGTGGTTCAGACGAGTTGGCGCGCATCAATCACCTCGTGGATTGTGCGCGACAGGATGGAGGTATCCAGCCAAGTTACCAATCCCTATGGACAAAATAATTACAAATATTAACGCGTATCGCGAAGTGCGGCGACAGCGCCCATTGGTCGTAGAAGGACAGTGCTTGAAGACTTAGCATAGCTTGCAATGAGATGGACTCTACAAACCGTGTACGGTTTCATGAAAGATGCCATGCCATTGTTTCAAAAGGACTTTTTCGTCAGATACAAAAAAGGCCACTCTTTCGAGCAGCCTTTTTTGATGTTTGGTTGCGGGAGCCGGATTTGAACCGACGACCTTCGGGTTATGAGCCCGACGAGCTACCAGACTGCTCCATCCCGCGTCTGTGTGGCGGCATTCTACAGAGCAACGGCGGGGTGTCAACCGTTAATCGAACGATGGGTCGAATAAGTGCAATTTAGCGTCGGATTGTCACGCGGGTGCGGTAAGTGCGCGATTGGGAAAGGTTTTTTGTCAGACAATCAAAACGAGGGCTAAAACAGACAGGCACAAAAAAGGCCACTCTTTCGAGTAGCCTTTTTTGATGTTTGGTTGCGGGAGCCGGATTTGAACCGACGACCTTCGGGTTATGAGCCCGACGAGCTACCAGACTGCTCCATCCCGCGTCTGTGTGTCGGCATTCTACAGAGGAACGCGAGTGTGTCAACCGCTGATTCAAAGAAAAGCGCTTGTGGTTCAATCGGTTAGCTCTCCAAGGTGGCCCCTTGATAGGCCTCGGGGCCAGTCTGGCCGAGGCTTTCAGCTCTATTGGGGGGTGTGTTTCGATTGAGAAAATGAATTCACCTGCGAATTTTCCTACCGCTTAAGCGGAAGATTCAAACTACTGGTGCTATATACAGGTGTGAGTGAGATACTGCCGGCCTGTCCGTTTTCTGCCCAGAACCACTGCCTTATATATGACGCAGCGCAAAATCATCCACGTCGACTGTGATTGCTTCTACGCCGCCATCGAGATGCGCGACGACCCGACCCTGGCGCAAAAGCCCCTGGCTGTCGGTGGCTCGGCAGACCGTCGCGGGGTGATCGCCACCTGCAACTATGAAGCACGGGCCTATGGTGTGCGTTCGGCCATGTCGTCCCGCCATGCCCTGAAGCTGTGCCCGGACCTGACCATCGTCAAGCCGCGCATGGATGCTTATAAAGAAGCATCAAAGGAAATCCAGACGATCTTTCGCGACTACACCGACCTGATCGAACCGTTGTCCCTGGACGAAGCCTACCTGGACGTCTCCGACAGCCCGCATTTTGGCGGCAGTGCCACGCGCATTGCCCAGGACATTCGCCGGCGGGTCTCCAACCAGTTGCACATCACCGTTTCCGCGGGCGTGGCGCCGAACAAATTTCTCGCCAAGATCGCCAGCGACTGGAAAAAGCCCAACGGACTGTTTGTGATCACCCCCGACCAGGTGGAAGACTTTGTCTCGGCGCTGCCGGTGAAAAAGCTCCACGGCGTGGGCAAGGTGACGGCCGATAAGCTGGCGCGGCTGGGGATCGAGGACTGCCTGCAACTGCGGGAGTGGAACAAGTTGGCGCTGGTGCGAGAGTTCGGCAGTTTTGGCGAGCGGCTTTGGAGCCTGGCGCGTGGGATTGATGACCGTGTGGTGCAGAACGACAGTCGCCGGCAATCCATCAGCGTGGAAAATACCTACGATGTCGACCTGCCGGACTTGCCCAGTTGCCTGGAAAAACTGCCGGAGCTGATGGACACCCTGGCCGGGCGCATGGCGCGCATCGACAGCAGTTATCGGGCGGGCAAGCCGTTCGTCAAAGTGAAGTTTCACGACTTTACCCAGACGACCCTGGAGCAGGCGGGGGCAGGGCGGGACCTGGAGAGTTACCGGCAGTTGCTGACCCAGGCGTTCAATCGCGGCGACAAGCCGGTGCGATTGCTGGGAATAGGCGTGCGTTTGCTGGATTTGAGCAACGGCAACGAGCAGCTCCAATTCCCCTGGTAGGAACCGAAAACCAAATGTGGGAGCGGGCTTGCTCGCGAATGCGGTGTGTCAGTTGACGCATGTGCTGGCTGACACGCCGCATTCGCGAGCAAGCCCGCTCCCACATTTAAAGGCTTCAGCGTGCTCCGGGATCCGCCACCAGGCGTCCGGCATCCTTGGTCAAGGCCTGCAGGAATTCCTGCTGCAACTCCGGATCATTGCGGGTCAGTTCGATCAGGCTCTGTTCCAGCTCGCTGGCTTCTTCTTCCAGGCCCAGCTCCGACAGGCGCTTGACCCGGTGCACCCACTCGTTGACCTCGTCGTCTTCCAGGTCGTCATAGATCAAACCGTGAGCTTCGAGCAATTTGCCCCGCAGGGTGCCGCTGATGGCCAGGGATGAGTCCGAGTGCACGTCATCCTGGGCATCTTCAACACTGATCTTCAGGGTGCTGATGCGGTTCAGGTCCTGCTCGGCAAACGGGCTGTCCAACAGGTTCAGGCGCAGCACCCCATCGCGGTCGGTGGTCAGCTCATGGGTTTGCTTGCCGGCAGTCACCTGTACCGGGCGCTCGCTCCAGGGCAGGCTCGAATACTCCACGCGCTTGTCGCGCTGGACTTCATCGATACCCGCCAGGTTCTGTTGCGCACGGCCGTTGGATTGCACGTTCATGAACGGGTTGAGCCCGTCCACGCCATAGCTGAGCCAATCCCGGGTCATGCTGGCAGGCAGGTTGCCCAGGGCAAACACGTTCGCCACGTTGGCGCCGACGCCCGCCACCAGCGCGACCGCGCCCAGGGGCATCTCATAGAGTTTGCGCCAGGGCTGGTAGGGCGTGTAGCGGTCGTAGCGACGGGTAACTTCGAACTCGGTGACCTCAAAGGTCTTTTGCTCGTGAATGCGCACCCGGCGTTGCGGCAGCTCCAGCACCTTCGGCTCGCCCACGTCGATCTGCAGGCTGTGATCGAGCAATTTGCGCTCGATGCGTTCCTCGTGCTCGCTGCGTTGCGACATTTGGTTGGCGCAGCCGCTGACCAGCAGGGCGCCACATAACGTGGCGCCCCCCAGGGCTATGGTGTTTCGCTTGAACATGACGACTCTTGATCTGGTTTTCAGCGACGAATACGCGCCTGAAGGAAAGACAGCACGTCAGCCACCGGCAACGGTTGGGCCTCGGCTTCGGTCCGGCTCTTGTATTCCAGATTGCCATCGGCCAGGCCGCGGTCACTGACCACGATCCGGTGCGGGATGCCAATCAATTCCATGTCGGCGAACTTGATGCCTGGGCTGGTTTTCTTGTCCCGATCATCCAGCAGCACTTCAAAACCGGCAGCCGTGAGTTCGGCATACAGTTTGTCGGTGGCTTCGCGTACTTGCTCGGTTTCGTAGCGCAGCGGTACCAGGGCAACCTGGAATGGCGCCAGGGCGTCGCTCCAGATGATGCCTTTCTCGTCGTTGTTCTGCTCGATGGCAGCCGCAACCACGCGGGATACGCCAATGCCGTAGCAGCCCATTTCCAGGGTGATCGGCTTGCCGTTCTCGCCCAGCACTTCGCACTTCATCGCCTTGCTGTACTTGTTGCCCAGCTGGAAGATGTGCCCGACTTCGATGCCGCGCTTGATTTCCAGGGTGCCCTTGCCGTCCGGGCTCGGGTCGCCTGCAACCACGTTGCGCAGGTCGGCCACGGTCGGAACCGGCAGGTCGCGTTCCCAGTTCACGCCGAAGTAGTGCTTGTCATCGATGTTCGCACCGATGCCGAAGTCGCTCATCAGCTCGACCGAACGGTCGATGATGATCGGCAGTGGCAGGTTCAGCGGGCCGAGGGAGCCAGCGCCGGCGCCAATGGCATCACGCAGTTCTGAGTCGGTGGCCATGACCAGCGGGCTGGCAACGCCTGGCTGCTGGGCGGCCTTGATTTCGTTGAGCTCGTGGTCGCCACGGATTACCAGGGCGATCAGCTTGCCTTCTTCCTCGGCGCGCACGATCAGGGTCTTGATGGTCTTTTCAATCGGCAGATTGAATTTCTCCACCAGGGCCGCGATGGTCTTGGTCTCGGGTGTGTCCACCAGGCGCAGCTCTTCGCTTGGCGCAGGGCGGGAAGTTTCCCGTGGCACGGCTTCGGCTTTCTCGATGTTTGCCGCGTAGTCGGAACCGTTGCTGAACACGATGTCGTCTTCACCGGACTCGGCCAGCACGTGGAACTCGTGGGAGCCGGCACCGCCGATGGAGCCGTTGTCCGCTTCAACCGGGCGGAATTTCAGGCCCAGGCGCGTGAACACATTGCAGTAGGCGGTGTGCATGCGGTCGTAGGTGACCTGCAGGGACGCCTGGTCAGCGTGGAACGAATAGGCGTCCTTCATGATGAATTCGCGGCCGCGCATCAAACCGAAGCGTGGGCGGATTTCGTCACGGAACTTGGTCTGGATCTGATACAGGTTGAGGGGCAGCTGCTTGTAGCTGCTCAACTCGTTGCGCATCAGGTCGGTGATCACTTCTTCGTGGGTCGGGCCGGCGCAGAAGTCCCGACCATGACGATCCTTGAAGCGCAGCAATTCAGGGCCGTACTCTTCCCAGCGCCCGGATTCCTGCCACAGCTCAGCCGGTTGGGTGCTCGGCATCAACACTTCCAGAGAGCCGGCAGCGTTCATTTCTTCACGAACGATGGCTTCGACCTTGCGCATCACCTTCAAGCCCATGGGCAGCCAGGTGTACAGGCCCGAGGCCAGTTTGCGGATCATGCCGGCGCGCAGCATCAGCTGATGGCTGATCACGACCGCGTCGGAAGGCGTTTCTTTCTGTGTGGCGAGCAAATATTGACTGGTGCGCATGGTAGGCCGTTGTCGGTTGCTTGGACTTGAAATGACTTGGGATTGTACGGGCGCTTGCTGCCGACGTACAGGCATCTGGTTGCTGGAGCAGGGCTTCTGTGGGAGCTGGCATGCCTGCGATGCAGGCAACACGGTGTGTCAGTTACACCGCGGTGATGCAATCGCAGGCAAGCCAGCTCCTACAGTGATTTGTTTTCCTCGGGAGGATTCAAGCGAATCCGCCGGCTTTCCTGAAACCAGTGCAAGGCGATCAGGACCAGCGTCGGCACACCCAGCAGGCAGGTGATCATGAAGAAGTTGTGGTAACCGAACTTCTCGACCATCACCCCCGAATACCCGCCGATCAAGCGCGGCAGCAGCAGCATGATCGAGCTGAGCAGGGCGTATTGGGTGGCGGAGAACTTCAGGTTGGTCAGGCTCGACAGGTACGCGACAAACGCCGAGGTCGCCATGCCGGAACTGAAGTTGTCCAGGGAGATGGTGAAAATCAGCATCTGCAGGTCCGGGCCCATGTCGGCGAGCATCACGAACAGCAGGTTGGTGCCGGCCGATGCAATGCCGCCGATGAACAGGATCGGCAGAATCCCGAAGCGCACGATCAACAGGCCACCCATGCCGGCGCCCAGCAAGGTCATGATCAGGCCGAAGACTTTGCTGACACCGGCGATCTGGTCCTTGGTAAAGCCCTGGTCGATATAGAACACGTTGGCCATTACGCCCATTACCGTGTCCGACATGCGGTAGGTGGCAATCAGCCCCAACAGCAGGAAGGCCTGCCAGCGGTAGCGCAGGATAAAGTCGTTGACCGGCGTGAGCACCGGCGCCAGGCCCCGGCGGCCCATGGTCGACAGGCACAGCGTGGTCAGGATGATGTAGAGGATGGCCCGCAGGAACGCGCGATCTTCCAGCAGCAGGTCCAGCAGGCTGACCCCATGGAACAGCACGCTGGCGAAGTCAGTGTTGTACAGCTGGGTGAACATCGCCGGTACCGAGACCAGCAGCACGATCAACACGAACACCGAGACCAACTGGTGAGCAAAGCTGTAGCGCCCGGCCTGCAATTGGGTACGCAGCGGCACATTGGGTTCGCGCATGAACAGCGTGGTCAGCAGCGCAGGCACCATCAGTGCACCAAACAGCACGTACGTACCGGCCCATGCCGAATGCTTGTAGTTGAACCCGGTGGAACCGAAGCCTTCGGCAAAAAACAGCGCACCTGCGGTGGCAAGCAGCGCGGCCACGCGATAACCGGACATATAGCTGGCGGCAAGCGCGGCCTGCTGGCTGTCGCTGGCGATTTCCAGGCGGTAGGCGTCTACGGCGATGTCTTGCGTGGCGGAAGCGAAGGCCACGATCACGGCGATGGCGATCAGCCAGGACAGATGCTTTTGCGGATCACAGAAACCCATGCCGATCAATCCGAGGATCACCAGCGTCTGGGACAGTACCAGCCAGGAGCGACGACGTCCGAGCTTGCCGAGCAGTGGCAGGCGCCATTGGTCGAGCAGGGGCGACCAGACCCACTTGAAGGCATAGGCCAGGCCGATCAGGCTCGCATAACCGATGGTTTCGCGGGCCACGCCGGCCTCGCGCAACCATACCGAGAGCGTCGAGAACACCAACATGTAAGGCAAGCCGGCAGCAAAGCCGAGCAGCAACAGCACTAACGTCGAGGGGCTGGCATAGGCGGCGAGCGCGGCGCGCCAGGTTTTACGGGGCATGGGCTGGAGTCTGCCTCAGAATTACGCAAATAAAGCGCGCACTCTAACCGCTGTGCTCTACCGGGCGCCAGCCATGACGCTGAATATCAACACGATTGTTCAGGATGCTGACGCCTTCGCCGCGCAAACGCGCACGTTGCTCGTCACCCGAGGCACTGCCCACCGGCAGACTTATCCGACCACCGGCACCCAGCACGCGATGCCAGGGCAGTTTGGTGTCCTCGGGCAGTTGGCTCAGGGTGCGACCCACCCAACGTGCGGCGCGACCCAAACCGGCGAGGTGTGCCAGCTCCCCGTAGCTGATCACGCAGCCTTCGGGCAATTGGGCGAGGGTCAGGTACAGCACAGTGCGGCGCATTTCAGCGGGGCTTTGCGGAGCGTCGGTCAGTTCGTTCACGGTGGCATATCCGATGAAAATATCCGTCTATTTGTAAGAAATTTCTGCAAAATGGGGGGCTGAGAGCGGAACTCGATACGAATACCCGAGTCAGTCCTTGCTAAGAAGTTATCCACCCCGATAATGCCCGTTTTTTCGTCAAACTCGAGCCCCATATCCGCTTATGTTGTCCAGAACCCTGCTGTGCCTCGCTGTCTTCAGCGCCTCCACCCCGTTGCTCGCCGACACCGTCTGGTTGAAGAACGGTGACCGCCTGACCGGCAAGATCAAGGTTTTCGACGGTGGCAAGCTGCTGATCCAGACCGACTATGCCGGCGCGATCCCGGTGGACTGGAAGCAGGTCAAGACCCTGGAGAGCGATCAGGAATTGCTGGTCAAGCAGGATGCCTACAGCGGTGAGAAGGCCAAGTCCCTGCAGCCGGCCGACGATGGCAAGGTCATCCTGGCCAACGGCGAGGCGCCCAAGACCGTCGAGCTGGCGAGCATCCAGCAGATCATCAAGCCCAAGCCGGTGATCGAGGACCTGGTGTGGAAGGGCAATGTCGATATGGCGCTGGACTACAAGCGCGCGGAAAAAGACACCAACGACTACGACATCGACTTCAAGACCACTGCCCGCCATGGCCAGTGGCGCCATACCGCCGAGGGCGAGTACAACCGCGAATTCCAGGACGACGTGACCACCACCGACAACTGGGCGCTGGAGTACGACCTGGACCGGTTTATTACCGAACACTGGTTCTGGCAGGGCCGCTTGACCTACAAGCGCGACAAGGTCGAGGACCTGTCCCGCCAGCGCACTGTGGGTACCGGCCCGGGCTACCAATTCTGGGATGACGAACTGGGCGCGTTCTCCCTCGGTTCGCTGGTCAACCGCACCGACTATGAATACCAGGACGGCGGCAAGGACAACTTCTATTCGCTGGCCATGAAGTGGAACTACAACCGCTACCTGGTGGGCAAGACCGTTGAATTCTTCACCAATGGCGAAGTGGGCAAACCGCTGGCCGGGCCGTCCGAGTACTCCCTGGATGCGGAAATGGGCTTGCGCTACAAAGTCACCGAGTGGGCCTCCCTCAACCTCAAGGCCGAGCGCGACATTATTAGTGGCGACTCGGAAAGTGCGTTGAGCAAGACCCGCTACACCGCAGGGTTCGGCGTCGCCTGGTAACGAGCCGCTTGGTAATTAAAGGCGTAACCCGCCGTCCATTTCCAGAATCCGCCCGGTGTAGTAGTCGTTCTCGAAGATATACGCCGCTGAATGGGCAATCTCCTCGGGCCGCCCCATGCGCTTGAGGGGAATGCCGGCGGTCATCTTCTCCAAGGCCTCGGGCTTCATGCCCAGGGTCATCTCGGTCTCGATAAACCCCGGTGCGATGCCCGCCACGCGGATGCCGTAGCGCGCCAGCTCCTTGGCCCAGGTCACAGTGGCGGCCGCTACACCGGCCTTGGCGGCGGAGTAGTTGGTCTGCCCGACATTGCCGGCCCGCGAGATCGACGAGATATTGATAATGGTGCCCTGGTTCTTCAGCTCCACCATTTTTGCCGCCACCTCACGGGTGCACAGGAACACCCCGGTAAGGTTGACATCGATCACCGCCTGCCACTGGGCCAGGCTCATCTTGGTCATCTCGCCGTCCTTGACCTTGAGCAGCAAGCCGTCGCGCAAGATTCCGGCGTTGTTGATCAAGCCGTTGATCGCACCAAAGTCTTCGGCGATCTGTGCCACGGTGTGGGTCACCTGCTCTTCATTCGCCACGTTGCACAGATAGGCGCGTGCCTTCACCCCATGGGCCTGGCAGGCGGCCACCGCCTGGTCGAGTTTTTCCTGATTGAGGTCCACCAGCGCCAGGTTGGCACCTTTGGCGGCAAAATACTCGGCCATGGAGCGGCCCAAACCCTGGCAACCGCCGGTGATAATGATTACTTTGTCGTTGAGATGCATTCGCAAGTCCTGTGGGCAGAATTAAGCGGCTATCCAGGTTTTTTTTTGACGAAATTTATCGAAGGAGTCATAAGTTGAGCGCGCACGTTGCCAAGAATGCCCGAGAACTACTGCTCAAGGAATACCGTGGGGCACTCGCCACCTTGTCCAAGGCCATGCCCGGTTTCCCTTTTGGCTCGGTGGTGCCGTATTGCCTGGACGCCGAGGGCCGGCCGCTGATCCTGATCAGCCGTATCGCCCAGCACACCCATAACCTGCAGAAAGACCCCAAGTGCTCGTTGCTGGTCGGTGAGCGTGAGGCTGACGACGTGCAAGCGGTAGGGCGCCTGACCTACCTCGCCGAGGCCGAAAAGCTCGAAGACGGCGCTGCGATTGAAGCCGCCGCCGAGCGTTATTACCGCTATTTCCCGGACTCGGCGAACTACCACAAGGCCCATGATTTTGACTTCTGGGTGCTCAAGCCGGTGCGCCATCGCTATATCGGCGGGTTCGGCGCGATCCACTGGGTCGACCAACTGACCCTGGCCAATCCGTTTGCCGGCAAGGCCGAACTGAGCATGGTCGAGCACATGAACAGCGACCACACCAAGGCGATTGCCCACTATGTCGAACTGGCCGGCCTGCCGACCTCCGAGCCTGCGCAACTGGCCGGTATCGACAGCGAAGGCATGCACTTGCGCATTGGCCAGGCCCTCTACTGGCTGCCCTTTGCCGAGCCTTGCAACACGCCGACACAAGTACGCGAAGCCTTGGTTTTCCTGGCTCACGCCGAGGTCTGGCCGAAAAAAGCAGCCGCTGAAGCTTGAATTCACGAAACGGCGACGTCATCTAAGGTGAAGTAGCAAGGCATTCTTGCGTTGAGGAACCATTTGATGCGCCCTTTTTTGTTGCTCTTTTTGTTGTTTCCGGTGCTTGAGCTGTTCGTATTCGTACAAGTCAGCGGGGCAATCGGGTTTTTCCCGGCGCTGCTGCTGATCATTCTCGGCTCGATGCTCGGCGTACTGGTGCTGCGCGTCGCCGGCCTGGCCACGGCGCTGCGTGCCCGCGAAAGCCTGAATCGCGGCGAGCTGCCGGCCCAGACCATGCTCGAAGGCCTGATGATGGCATTGGCCGGTGGCCTGCTGATCCTGCCGGGCTTTATCAGCGATGTGGTTGGCCTGGTGATGTTGCTGCCATTCACTCGCAAAGTGCTGGCGGGCAAGATGCGCCAGCGTGCCGAAGAGGCTGCCATTCGCCAGCGCGCCTTTGCCGATGACCTGCAACCCCGTGGTGGCCCGGCCCCGCGCCAGCCCCTGGGGCGCGAAGGTGACGTGATCGAAGGTGAGTTCGAACACCGCGACCCCAAGTAATCCCCTCACTGGCACGGCACCCGCGGGTGCCGTGCGGCTTTTGAAGACGCCCCCCGACACAAAAATTTTCATCTCGGTACCCTTGTAATAAGCTTATGCGCCCTTATGTAACGGTCACCGCAAGGTTTCTGGTGGCGACACCAGACAGACTTCCGCGTTTCGCGCCGCGAACCGCGACCGGCACCGCCGGAATTTAACTAGCCGGAATTGACACCGGCCGATGAAAAACACAATTAGGAGAGATCGACAATGAGCAAGCTTCGTCCTCTGCATGACCGCGTCGTCATCCGTCGCAGTGAAGAAGAAAAGAAAACCGCTGGCGGTATCGTGCTGCCAGGTTCGGCTGCTGAAAAAGCCAACCACGGTGTGATTGTCGCTGCTGGCCCAGGCAAGACCCTGGAAAACGGAGAAGTACGTGCGCTGGCTGTGAAAGTGGGTGACAAGGTTGTGTTCGGCCCTTACTCCGGCAGCAACACTGTGAAAGTCGACGGCGAAGACCTGCTGGTAATGGCTGAGAACGAGATTCTCGCTGTTCTGGAAGGCTGATTTCCCCGTTCATCTTCCCGTTACTACAAAGTATTTAAGGAATATCGATCATGGCTGCTAAAGAAGTTAAATTCGGCGATTCCGCCCGTAAGAAAATGCTCGCCGGTGTGAACGTCCTGGCTGACGCAGTAAAAGCGACCCTGGGCCCTAAAGGCCGTAACGTGATCATCGAGAAGAGCTTCGGCGCTCCGACCATCACCAAGGACGGCGTTTCCGTCGCCAAAGAAATCGAGCTGAAAGATCGCTTCGAAAACATGGGCGCGCAGCTGGTCAAAGACGTTGCCTCCCGTGCCAACGATGACGCAGGCGACGGCACCACCACCGCTACCGTTCTGGCTCAGTCGATCGTCAACGAAGGCCTGAAAGCCGTCGCTGCCGGCATGAACCCGATGGACCTGAAACGCGGCATCGACAAGGCGACCATCGCCATTGTCAAAGAGCTGAAGTCCCTGTCCAAGCCATGCGCTGACACCAAGGCAATCGCTCAGGTCGGCACCATCTCGGCCAACTCCGACAGCTCCATCGGCGACATCATTGCCGAAGCCATGGAAAAAGTCGGTAAAGAAGGCGTGATCACCGTTGAAGAAGGCTCGGGCCTGGAAAACGAACTGTCGGTTGTTGAAGGCATGCAGTTTGACCGTGGCTACCTGTCCCCGTACTTCGTCAACAAGCCAGACACCATGACCGCCGAGCTCGACGGCCCGCTGATCCTGCTGGTTGACAAAAAGATCTCCAACATCCGTGAACTGCTGCCAGTTCTGGAAGCTGTTGCCAAGGCCGGTCGCCCACTGCTGATCGTTTCCGAAGACGTTGAAGGCGAAGCCCTGGCGACTCTGGTTGTGAACAACATGCGCGGTATCGTGAAAGTGGTTGCTGTCAAGGCACCTGGTTTCGGCGATCGTCGCAAGGCCATGCTGCAGGACATCGCTGTTTTGACTGGCGGTACCGTTATCTCCGAAGAGATCGGCCTGAGCCTGGAAAGCGCTACCCTGGAACACCTGGGTAATGCCAAGCGCGTCACCGTGACCAAGGAAAACACCACCGTGATCGACGGTGCTGGTGTTGAAGCTGACATCCAGGCACGTGTTACCCAGATCCGCGCTCAAGTGGCTGATACCACTTCCGACTACGACCGTGAAAAACTGCAAGAGCGTCTGGCCAAGCTGTCCGGCGGCGTTGCAGTGATCAAGGTTGGCGCGGGTTCCGAAGTTGAAATGAAAGAGAAGAAAGCCCGCGTTGAAGACGCCCTGCACGCTACCCGTGCAGCCGTTGAAGAAGGCGTGGTACCTGGCGGTGGCGTGGCGCTGGTTCGCGCTCTGCAGGCTATCTCCGAGCTGAAAGGCGACAACGCTGACCAAGACGTCGGTATCGCTCTGCTGCGTCGTGCTGTTGAAGCACCTCTGCGCCAGATCGTTGCCAACTCCGGCGACGAGCCAAGCGTAGTGGTCGACAAGGTCAAGCAGGGTTCGGGTAACTTCGGTTACAACGCTGCTACCGGCGAATACGGCGACATGATCGAAATGGGCATCCTGGACCCGGCTAAAGTGACTCGTTCGGCTCTGCAAGCGGCTTCGTCGATTGCCAGCTTGATGATCACCACTGAAGCAATGATCGCCGAGATCAAAGAAGATGCTCCAGCTGGCGGCGGTATGCCAGACATGGGCGGTATGGGCGGCATGGGCGGCATGATGTAAGCCAGTCTTACCCCGATACTGAAAAACCCCGCCTGCAGCGATGCAGGCGGGGTTTTTTTATGCTGATCGTTCCCACGCTCTGCGTGGGAATGCCGCCAGGGACGCTCCGCGTCTCTCTTTACGCGCACGCCTCAGCTGACGCCGCGACGCCCCAGCAGTTTCTTGAACATGAAGCCGCGAGCCAGCATCAGGTGCGAGGCGGGCGGCAAAGATGCCACGGGTCCCGGTGCCGCAGAGCCGGATGACGGATGGACAGGCACGTGTGCGGTTTTTTTGAGGGGCGCCGGTTGGGGCCGCTCCCAATGGCCGGACATGACCACCATGCCCAGCAGTTTGAGGGTATTGCCGTAATAGTCATGGTCACGGATGGACCGGCGTTGCAGGTTGTCCCAAAGGTTATTGAGCCACAGCTGATTGTCGGGGTTGATCATTGCGCTGACCCCGAGTGCCGCCACAAAGGCCGGCTCATTGTGCGCTTCCTCGATCGCACTGCCGTCGATTCGGTAGCCACTGTTGAAGTTGCCCGGCTCATCGTGGGTGGTGGCGCGTGCCCAGCGGTTGAAGGTGGTCAAGGTGTACAGCGCACGCGGGTCACCGTACATCAGGTAATCCAGGCCGATGCGCCACGGGTAGCGGGCCGCGTTCCACGAATAGCTGCCGTCGTATGAGTCTTCCACCAGATCGGGCCGCGCCGGGGTGATCGAGGTGTCCAGGTGGCTGATGAAGTCCGGCACCAGCCCGCTGTTGGCGCTGTACCGTTGGGTAAAGTCACTGATGATCGAATAGGTCTTGTCGCGCACCGCCTGCCAGCGCTTGTCCCCGGTCATGGCGAAAAAGCTGTAGAGGTGCGACTGCATGAAATCCGAGCTGCGGGTGGTGTACTCAAGCTCTGCGTCACCGTCGGTACCGGCCCAGTCGCCGAGCATCAGGTGCTGAGTCCTGGGGTGCACCTCGTGTTTCATGATCGCCGCCATCACCGTGTTGGCCTCGCTGCGATAGTCAATGGTGCCCTCGCTGCCCCATTTCTGATCGGCCAGCAGCAGGGCGTAGGCGATGTCCAGGTCGCCATCGGTGGCACTGACGTCGCCACGGAAAGGATCGGTGGAGTCGCCGCATCCCTCGGTCTGGTTCCAGGCCATCAGGCCGGGATCGGACGCTGCGGGGTGATCCTGGAAGTAGCGCACCATGCCGTCGAAAACTCGTTGGGCCTGGTCATCGTAGTCGGCCATCATCACAGTGAGCAGCATGCCGTAGCCATGGGCCTCGGACACGGTGATGGTGTTGGGCGCGGCGCCACCACCCACGGGTTTGTGGTCGGCGTTGACCTTGATGAAATACCGGCCGCTGCCGCATTCCCCCGACAGGTAAACCGCCTTCCAGTCCTTGTAGAACGTGACCAGTTGTTGATCCATGATCGCCTGGGGCTGGCGATTGGGCAGGATGGTGCCGGGGTAGTAGGGCGCGTGGACATTCTGGGCCGCAACGCCGCCTGACCATGAACCGGCGGCCATGCACAGTGATAACAGCAGCGTGGGCAGATGCCGTCTAGGGTGACGCATGAGCTGACTCTCCAACCTGATCCAAAGGGCAAGGTCGCGAGGTTAGCGGCAGCGCGGATGTTCCACTGTCACAGGCTGTAACAGCCTAGGCCGGGCGCAGTGCGAGGGTCAGGGTCAGGCGTGCGCCGCCCAACGGGCTGCGGGTGATCGACAGCTCACCACCGTGCCAGTGGGTGGCGCGCTTGGCCAGTGCCAGGCCGAGGCCAAATCCGCTGGGCTCGTCGCCGCCCATGGCCAGGCGCACGAAGGGTTCGAAGATCTTTTCGCGGTTTTCCGGCAGTACGCCCGGGCCGTCATCATCCACATGCAGCACCAGGTGCTGGCCCTGGCACGCAGCGCTGACGTTCACCCGTTCGCGGGCGTAGTTAATGGCGTTGCTTAACAGGTTGCGCACGATCAGATGCAGCAGGGCGCGGTCGCCGATCAGTTCCAGGTCGGCCGGGTCGGTGTCCAGGGTCAGCAAGCGATGGTGCCCGTCCAGCAGGGCAAACTCCTGCTGCAGCCAGGCATGGATGTTGATTGGCTCATGCTGCAGGTCGCTGGGTGCATCGGCCAGCCGGGCAAAGGCGAGGCTGGCGCGAACCAGCGACTCCAGTTCTTCGATATCGGTGTGCAGGCGCTCTTGCAGGCGGGTGCGGGTGTCGGGGTCGGCGCTTTTACTCAGCAGTGCCAGGGCAAAACGCATCCGCGCCAGGGGGGTGCGCAGTTCGTGGGACACCGCCTGGGAAACCTCCCGGTGGCGTTCGCCCATCGAGCTGATATCCAGCGCATGCCGTTGCAAGGTCAGCAGCAGCGGCGCCCACTCCTGGCTCATCGCGGGCAGCAGCGTGTTGGGCGAGCGGGCGAGGGTAGCAATGCAGGCATTAAGGGCATCGAGGTCATGGGTGTATTTGCGCCGGGCACGCAGGGCAATCCAGAGAAACAGCAGTACCGGCAGGCCGGCGACACAGGCGGTCACCCAGTACACCGGATATTGCAGCAGGTCCTTCACTTCGGCAGTTCCCCACAAGGGACCGAATTGAATCACCGTGTCATCGTCCAGCGGGAAGTAGGTGACGTCCTCATCACTGTTCTGCGCCGGCTGATGGTGGTCGAGCATCACAATAGCTTCAGGCGGCAGCTCGATATCATCCTTTTTCACCAGGCTCACCGGGTACTGAAAGCGTGCTTGCAGTGACTCGATGCGCGCCTCCCGTTGTTCGGCGGGCAAGGCCTTGAGTTGCTCGGCAACGAGATAACCCGGCCCGGCCATCAGGCGCAGGAAACTGTAGTCGCCGATAAACACCGCAGCGTTCGTGCACAACCACAACAGGTAAAAAGTGAGGGCGGCCCAGCTGGTGCCGGCCGCGATGGCCATCCACGGGCGGACTTTAGACAGCATGCTGGCTCCCCGTCGGGATTTCGACGAACAGGTATCCCTGCGCCGTGATGGTCTGGATGGTCACGGGGCACTCAAGGCTCATCAGCTTTTTGCGCAAGCGCGACACCCGCATATCAATCGATCGGTTCAGCCCGTCGTACTCCAGGCCGCGCAGGCGCTGGAGTAGCTTTTCCCGCGTGAGCAATACGCCGCAATGGCGGGCAAAGATGGCGAGCAACTCGAATTCGGCCACCGAAAACTGCAAGGGCGCCTCGCCAAGCCAGGCGAAGTGGTTGTTCAGGTCCAGCCGAAAAGCGCCCCACTGGTAGTAACTGCGGGGGGCCTGGGGATGGCGGCGCAGCAGCGAGCGGATCCTTGCCAGTAACAGTTGCGGGTCGATTGGCTTGACCACGTAGTCGTCGGCCCCGGCGGCAAACCCCACCAATTGTTCGGCGTTCTCGTCCAGGGCCGTCATCATCAGGATCAACCCCGGGTAGTGGTCGCGAATCTGTCGGCACAGGGTGAACCCGTCGATGCCCGGCAGCATCACATCGAGGATCAACAGCGCGGGCTGTTCATCGCGGATACGTTGGGCGGCGCGGTCGCCACGGTGTTCCACGGCCACGGTAAACCCTTCGGCACGCAGAAACTCGGCGGTGAGTGCCGCCAGTGGCAGGTCGTCTTCGATCAGCAGCAGGGTATCGGACATGGCTCAGCAGGATCGTTGCCAAAAAAGTGCGCAGAGTGTTGCGCCCTTGCCCCCGGCGAGGCAAGGGCTGTTCATCAAGGCGTTGCGGGCTGCTTCTGGTAGGCGGGCTGCGGTGCTTTCACCGGCCGGTACAGCAAGAAGTAATAGGCGCCCAAACAAATCAGCCAGCTGAAAATCGCCGTCCACACGTTATGGGAAAGAAAGTGCGCCCCTTGCATCGTCCGGCTCACCGAAAGCACCGTGCCCAGCCCCAGTGCAAACATGAACGCCGAGCGCGCCATCCGCGGCCGACGATCCCTCAGGGCAAAAAACAACGCGAACAAGGCAAACCCCGTGGCCGCATGCCCGCCCGGCCAGCACCGGCCCGGCTTGTCGGTCGGCGGCCGCGGGCTCAGCAGCTCGCTGTAAGTCTCCTGGCCGCCGAACTCCTTGACGCTCCACGGGCATTGCACCCCGGTCACTGTCTTCAACGGCGAAACATACGAGGTAGCCAGGGCCAGCGAGAGCACCAGGCAGCCCAATTCCCGGCGGTAGGGCTTAAGCCGCTCAACAATAAAGGCCCCGGCAAGCCCGGCGATCGCCAGCACCGAAAATACGATCACCATCTGCTTGGCGCGGTCGTGAAGAATGTCCTCCAGAAAAAAACTGTGCCGGCCCACAAAGCCGCCTTCGGAAGCGTTGTAAAACAGCTTGGCGATGTCCATGTCCAGCGACGTCAGCTCCAGCAGCAGCATGGCCACCGCCAGCACGGCAGGCACGCCGAGGCACAGCCAGAAGTTGAGGGGGTGGGATACCGGACGAACAGCGATTGCTTGCATGGCGCACTCAGACTCTAAAAAAGCCCCAGTCAGACCTGGCCGGGGCTTTTTGGTTAGCGTGTACTCACCTTAGGAGCCTCGTCCTTGGGCGCCCTCCAGCTAAGCAACTGTTGTTTGTAGTCATAACTGGCGCCCTGGTAGTAGGTGATGGCCCGCTGGATCAACGGGTCATCGCTACCTGCGCGGGTTTCATGGCTGTCCCCCAGTGCCTGGTCATGGCGACGCAGGCCTTGGCGTGGGCTGAGAATCGCCAGGTCATTGCCGTCGAACAACCCCAGGTACTGGTAATTGCCCACCACTACCCGTGGCGGCAGCGGGTTGTCTTGCAGCAGGTTGCGACCAAAAAACGTCGACTCGTAGCTCAGGTTCAGCAAGCCCAGCAGGGTGGGCGCCAGGTCGATCTGGCTGGCCAGCTTCGCGTTCTCGCCGGCGTCCACCAGCTTGGGGGCGTAGATGAATAACGGAATCTGGTAGTTGACCATCGGCAGGTCTTCCTTGCCCGCGCTGCCCGCCGTGTGGTCGGCGACGAAGATAAAGATCGTGTTGTCGAACCATGGCTTCTGGCGCGCCGCCTCCAGGAACTGGCCGATGGCATGGTCGGTGTACTTCACCGCACCGTCGCGGCCGTCACCGGATTTGATATCAATGCGGCCTGCCGGGTAGGTATACGGGCGGTGGTTGGAGGTGGTCATCAGTTGCAGCAGGAACGGTTGCTGCTTGGCGTAGTCGGCATCTGCCAGTTTCAGCGTCTGTTTATAGAGGTCTTCGTCGGCCATGCCCCAAGCGTTTTTGAAGCTGATTTCCGCTTCAGGCACGCTGCTCTGGTCCACCACGCGGTAGCCGTTGCCGCTGAAGAACGCGTTCATGTTGTCAAAGTAGCCACGGCCGCCGTAGACAAACACACTGTCATAGCCGATGGCATTGAGCTGTTGGCCCAGGCTGCCGAAACCGCTTTCCCGGCCGATGCGCTTGACGATGGAGCGCCCGGGCGTTGGCGGGATGGCCAGGGTGATAGCTTCCAGGCCACGGTCGGTGCGGGTGCCGGTGGCGTAGAAGTTATTGAAGTACAGGCTCTGTTTGCGCAGCGCGTCGAGGTTGGGCGTCAGGTTATTCGGGTCGCCGTTGCTGCCCATGTACTTTGCACTGAAGCTCTCGATGGTCACCAGTACGATATTGGGTTTGCGCAGCGTGCCCGGGTTGGTAATGGCGCGACGGATATCCAGCGGATCCGTGCCGATAAACCGCGCGTTGGGCTCGCTGAGCTCGGCGCGCAGCTGCTTGGCGACGACCTCGGTGGGCAGGCTCTTGTAGAACTGGTTGTAGTCCAGCTCGTTATTACGGAAGGCGGCGAAAAACTGATACGGGCCGTTGCTCGCCAGTTCATTGTTGTAGGCGTTACCGCCCTGGCTGCGCGGGCTGTCCTGGTTGATCAGTTGCAGGCTCAGGCCGGCCACCACCAACAAACCAAGGGCGTTGAGCAGGCGTTTGCGCATCGCAGGCAACGGCGAGTTCATCGCCGCGTTGAACGGTTTACGCAAGGCCAGGCTCAAGACAATCGCCATCACGGCCAGCAGGCTCAGCAGCTTGCCGATCGGATACGACTCCAGCAGGTTGTTCAACACCTCTTTGGAGTACACCAGATAGTCCACGGCAATAAAGTTGAAGCGCACGCCGAACTCGTCCCAGAACAGCCATTCGGCCACGCTGGTGAAAAGCATGGCGAACAGGCTGACGGTGAGTACCGCCTGCAGGAACCAGCGATGGCCACGAAGGCGCCACAACCCCGGTGGGCACAGCAGCAAATACAGGCCTAGGGGCAGGGCGGCATAGGCGAGGAAGCCGAGGTCATATAGCAGCCCTACGCCGAATACCGGCAGCAGGTTGCCGCTCACCTCATCCAGATGGGTTACCAGCAGCACGCTGCGGGTCAGTAGAAAAACCACCAGCCAGGCACCGGTCACCAACAGCAAATAGCGCATTGGCGCCGTTTTTGGAAAACCCATGTCAACGTTCCTTATTTTCGATGGGCGCGATCTTCGCGCTGACACTGTAGTCAGCTTGTGAACCTATAGTGAAAAACTCGTTAAGTTCCCCAATCGGTTGAAAACAGTAATCGGCGCGGCCTTCAGGCCTAGCCGTGAGCCATACTTGGCCTTAAGCTGCGCGAGCCAACACGGCCGTTACCGCGTACGGAGACACTGCCCATGCGAATTTTATTGGTTGAAGACAACCGCGATATTCTGGCCAACCTGGCCGATTACCTGGGGCTGAAGGGCTACACCGTAGACTGTGCGCAGGACGGTTTGTCGGGCCTGCACTTGGCTGCCACCGAACATTACGACCTGATCGTGCTCGACATCATGCTGCCTGGCATTGATGGCTACACCCTGTGCAAACGCCTGCGTGAAGACGCGCGCCGCGACACGCCGGTGATCATGCTCACTGCGCGCGACCAACTGGATGACCGGCTGCAGGGCTTCAAGTCCGGCGCCGATGACTACCTGCTCAAGCCGTTTGCGCTGTCGGAGCTGGCCGCGCGTATCGAAGCGGTGCTGCGTCGTGCCCAGGGTGGCGGGCGCCGTGCCTTGCAAGTGGGTGACCTGAACTACGACCTCGACACCCTGGAAGTCACCCGCGAAGGGCGCCTGCTCAAGCTCAACCCGGTCGGCCTGAAGCTGTTGGCGGTGCTGATGCAGAAAAGCCCGCATGTATTGCGCCGTGAGATTCTTGAAGAAGCCCTGTGGGGCGATGACTGCCCGGACAGCGACAGCCTGCGCAGCCATGTCCATCAACTGCGTCAGGTGATTGATAAACCCTTCGCCAAGCCGTTGCTGCAAACGGTGCACGGTGTGGGTTATCGCCTGGCCGAGGGTCGTGATGGAGTTTAAGCAAAGCCTTGCCCAACGGATCATCATCGCCTTCGCCTTGATGAGCGCGTTGGTGGCGGGGGCCTTCGCCATGGGCATCGTCGCAACGGTGCACCTGGTGGAAGAAAAACTCATTTCGGCAGGCCTGGGCGGTGACTTGCAACGCCTGTTGCTGATGGACAGCGTCGAGGACTGGAGCCATCGCCCCGAGCCCGACCAGTTGTTCTACTTCAGCGGCGGCCCCGGCGATTTCGAGCTGCCCAAGGATTTGCGCCATCTGGAGCCTGGTTTTCACGAAGTGTTTCGGGAGGCGTTGTCCTACCATGCCATGGTCGAGGTGGTCGACGGCCGCCGTTATGTCCTGCTGCAAGACCAGAGCGATTTCGAAGAGCGCGAGCGCGTGCTGTTTGCCGTGGTGCTGGTGGGGTTTGTACTCAGCCTGGCGTTGGCGGTATTCCTCGGCTGGGTGCTGGCGCGCAAGGTAATGGCGCCGGTGGTGCGTCTGGCCCGCCAGGTGCGGCACCGCGACCAGTTACTCGGACTGGCACCACCGCTGGCGCCGGATTACGCCGCGGATGAAGTCGGCGAATTGGCCGTGGCCTTCGACGCCACCCTGGGCCGTTTGCGCCAGGCATTGTCCCGGGAGCAACTGTTTACCAGTGACGTGAGCCACGAATTGCGCACCCCGCTGATGGTGCTCGCCAGTTCCTGCGAGCTGTTGCTGGAGAACCCCGCGATTGACCAGCGCGGCCGCAAGCAGGTCGAGCGCATTGCGCGGGCCTGTGAAGAAATGCGCGAACTGGTGCAGACCTTCCTGATGCTGGCCCGTGCCCAGCGCGAGGAGGCCGGCATGTCGCCCCAGGCCAACCTGGCCCAGGTGGCCGAGGACTTGCTGGGGATCTGGCGTGAGCCGATCGAGCGCAAAGGCCTTGAGCTGATCTATCAACCGGGCAATCCACTGGATACCCGCTACAACGCGACCTTCCTGCACGCGGTCATGGGCAACCTGTTGCGTAATGCCCTGCACTACACCGAGCATGGCTTGATCCGCCTTACCCTGGAACCGAGCGGTTTTGTGGTGGAAGACACTGGCGTGGGCATTCCCGAGGACAAGCGCGAAGCGATGTTCGAACCGTTTGTGCGTGGCAGTGAAAAGCGCGGTGAAGGTCTCGGCCTGGGTTTGTCCTTGGTTCAGCGCATCTGCGAGAACCAGGGTTGGAGCGTCAGCCTCAGCACCATGGAGCCCAACGGCTGCCGCTTTCACGTCGAATTGAGTCAGGTCAAAGCCTGATGCCTGCCCTGCCGCTAAGCTGCGGCAGACTTCCTGATTTTCGCCGAAGATGGCATCATGCCACGACTTGTGTCTGCAAAGTTTTGTAATGTATACGATTCGACAGGACAAGTTTTTCACAACGTGTTGACCTGTTGATCACAGGATTCTTTTTAAGGTTGTAGGCATCAGTAACTGGAGACCCGGTGATGCCTACCCCGATCAAGCTCGAATTTTCCGAAAAGTACGACGATCAGCACGCGCAGAATTATTTACTCAAACATCAGGACAATCTGGCTCGCCGGTTGTCCCACAAACGCGACGAGCAATTGGCCCGTGGTGCGCTGGCCATGGCCGGTGAGCCTGGCCTGGTGCTGGATTTGCCATGTGGTGCCGGGCGTTTCTGGCCGTTGCTGGCCGAAAAGCCCAACCGCGTGATCATCGGCGCCGACAACTCCGCGTCGATGTTGAAGATTGCCACCGTCGCCCAGCCGGCGGATGTGGTGAAACGGGTACGCCCCTTGCAAACGTCTGCCTTTGATATCGATTTGCCAGATAATGCGGTCGACAGTATTTTCTGCATGCGCTTGATGCACCATATTGGTGACCCCGAGCACAGGCTGGCAATACTGCGCGAATTTCAGCGTGTTACCCGTGACAGCGTGATTATCTCGCTGTGGGTGGACGGCAACTTCAAGGCGTGGAAACGCAAGCGTGCCGAAGTGCGGCGTCGCAACAAGGGTGAGCAGGAAGGTTACCAAAATCGGTTTGTGTTACCGGCTGCTACTGTTGAGGCAGAGTTTGAGCAGGCCGGTTTCCGTGTTCAGGAATCTCTGGACTTCATACCGCTCTACGCCATGTGGCGAGTGTATGTATTGCGCAAGAGGTAACAGGATGGCTGTCGAGTGTTTACCAGGTAGTGAAGTAGCTCCCGAGGAGCGATTTGATTATTTCTGGCGCCAGCAGGGCGAGTGGGTCGAAGAGCCCAATCGTCGTCGCGGCGGTGAAAGTGGTGTGCAACGGGTGACGGGCACCAATGGGCGTTTGCTCTACAGCAAGCGCCAGACCGGTCATATCTACCGTAGTTGGCTCCATCCGTTTGGGCGCCCCACTGTGTTGCGTGAGCGTGACGCCCTGAAGGGCCTGCGCTTGCTGGATGTACGCGTGCCGGAGTTGGTGTTCTGTGAGGCCCGTCGCGATCCTGAGCACCAATGGAAGGCGTTGTTGGTCACGGCGTCGCTGGACGGTTTCGACGAGATCGAAAACTGGTACGCCGCCGGTGGTCGTGAGCAGTATGGCGAGTTGGTGCATGAGCGTTTGCTCAAGGAACTGGCTGGTACGTTGGCGCGGATGCACAAGGGGCGTTGGCAGCATGGTTGCCTGTATATCAAGCATATCTTTGTGCGGGTGACGGGTGAGGGTGACGCGGCGAAGGTTGAGGTGGCGTTGCTGGATTTCGAGAAGTGCCGGCAGCGCTTGACCGCTTTGCGGGCGGCCCGGCATGACATGTTGCAGTTGCGCCGCCATTCGTCGTGGAATGCTACGGACTGGCAAAAACTGAGCTACTTTTACGAGACGGCGTTTGGCAGCGCTATCAAGGGTTTAACGTAATGAAGCTAGAAATTGCACGAGGTTTGTTTCTGTTGGGGGCGTTGGGCATAGCTGCCCTGGCCCTGGCTGCCTGGGAGCAGCCCCGGACACAAGTTCTCAGTGCGGTGCAGGGTGTCGGGCAGCAATGCCCGATGCCGCGGATCGCCAAGGTCGGTGTCGCGGCCAAGCCTGATCATGAGTTGTTGTTGTTCATGTTCGGGATGTCCCAAGGGATGAGGCCACAGAGTTGAAGAGATTGAAGCCCAAATAAAAGGCCTCGCTAGTTCGAGGCCTTTTATTTGGGCTTGGGTTTTGGGTTGGTTGGTTGATCGAGTACATATCCGTTGCTGCGGTAACGGCGGCTTATGGTTC
>NZ_JACAOX010000016.1:106938-150952 GCF_013386015.1 Pseudomonas sp. B6001 | reverse complement strand
CACGGTCCAAAGCCGGAGTGAGGGCACTCCGAGCCTAGGCGAGGAGCCGAGTGGTGGGGAAAGAGCGTTTTGCTTACTTTTGCGCTGTTCAAAAGTGAGCCGCTGTAAGAGCGGAACCAATGGCGGCCATCACCCAAATAACGGATATACACCCACAACCAAGCGTAAATACCAACCCCACAACGTCAAAGTTTGTAATCAGTATCCGTACGCTCCAATTGCCGAATCAACGCATTCCAGTGCCGCGCCACCCCCGGCCCATCCCCGCTCTTGAACACTTCTGCCTGCTTCTCCACCTTGGCCACCACCTCCGCCGGCGGAAAGATCAACTCGGCATTTCCCCCCGCCTGCGCCGCAATCTGGATATTGCACGCCCGCTCCAGCCCCTGCAGCTGCTGGAACGCATGCTCCACACTCACCCCCGCCGTCAGCAATCCATGGTTGCGCAGGATCATCACACTCTTGTCCCCCAGGTCCGCCACCAACCGCTCACGCTCATCCAGGTCAAGGGCCACACCTTCATACCCGTGGTACGCAACGCGCCCGGAAAACCCGATGGAATGCTGGGAGATCGGCAACAACCCGTCCTTCTGCGCCGACACCGCAATACCGTCCCGCGTATGCGTATGCAGCACGGCCTGCAAATCGTGGCGAGCCCCATGGATCGCGCTGTGGATCACATAGCCCGCATAGTTGATCCCCAGGCCCGTAGGGTCATCGACAATCGTGCCGTCGATATCCACCTTGACCAGATTCGAAGCGCTGATCTCATCGAACAACAGCCCGTAGGCGTTGATCAGGAAATGCTCCTCAGGCCCCGGCACCCGGGCGGAGAAGTGCGTGTAGATGTGGTCGGTCCACTTGTACAAGGCCGCCAGCCGATAGGCCGCCGCAAGTTTAACGCGCACCTCCCACTCTTCCGGGGTAACCCGCTGGCGGACGTTGTTCGAGACACTGGAGATCGAGGTGACGCTGCTCATGGCAAAACTTCCTGGATGGCCTTAAGGACTTCCAGGCAAGCCTAGGGGATGACAAAAAATAATAAAAAGCACATTTTAATCTAAGCTAATTATTATTTTTTTTCATATCACGCCGCACTGCGCACCTTGTGCAACGACGCCGCCACCAGCTTGCCAAACGCGTCCACCGGCCCTTGCAGGTTGCCCAGGAAATGCGGGTAGATCAGCCACAGGTCCATCACCGGCTTGAAGTCCTTCAGTGGCATGGCCGCCAGTTGATCGCGATGGGCACTGCGCTCCAGCAGCGGGCGTGGCACCAGGCCGAGGCCCAGGCCGTCAGCCACCAGGCCCAGTTGCAACTCGGTGCCGAAGGTTTCCAGGTTGACCCGCAACGCCAGGCCCTGGTCCGACAGGGTGCGTTGCAACCCGGCACGGAAACCGCAGCCATCCGGATTCAGGATCCAGCCATTCTGGTACACGTCCGCCAGCTTGCAGGGCTTCTTCGGCAGTTGGGCCTTGGCACACACCACCACCAATTCCATCTTGCCGATGGACTCGCCGACGATGTTGTCCGGGAAGATCTTGCCCGCCGGAAACAGCGCCGCCGCCGCGTCCAGTTCGCCGCGCTCGATCTTGCCCACCAGTTGGCTGCCCCAGCCGGTAGCCACCTGGGCCCGCAGCTCGGGGAATTCACTGCGCAGGTGCTTGAGGGCGTCCAGCAACACCACGTCGCCAATGGTCTGCGGCACCCCCAGGCGCAGCAGGCCGGTGGGCGGCGCGTCGGTGGCCACCAGTTCCCGCAGGGCGTCCATTTCCCGAAGGATCGAACGGCACTGTTCATACACCCGCGTACCGATCAAAGTAGGCTTGAGCGGCTTGGTGTTGCGGTCGAACAACTCCACCCCCAGCGCCTGCTCGAAGTTCTGCACGCGACGGGTAATGGCCGGCTGGGTCAGTTGCAGCGACTCGGCGGCATGGCTGATGGACTGGCAACGAATCACTTCGACAAAGGCATCGATATCGTCAATTTTCATTTGGGCCGCACATAGAGAACAGTCATTAAGATGTGTGAAAAGCATAGTTCCATAAACGGTGGCTGGATAGCCCAACCCCCGGATCGATAACGTCTAACGCTATTCAAACCGGTTCTAAATTACTTTCCGCTATAACCTAATCATTAAAAAATAGCATATTAACTATAAACATTATGCTTAGATAAACCCATCACCACGAACCACCCACGATGGAATTGTCATGACCCAGGCCCGACACCCGGAGAGACTCAGAGCATTCATTGGCGCCCTGGCGGAATTGATCGACGGCAACCCTCGCGAAGGCGACCTGCTGCACCGAGGCGGCAAGCTGCTGGCGCAACTGGTCAGCCACGATGACTGGCTGCCGGACGAGTTTGCCCAACCCGACCCCGAGCGTTATCAGCAATTCCTGCTGCACGCCGATTCGCGCCAGCGCTTCAGCATCGTCAGCTTTGTGTGGGGGCCGGGGCAGACCACGCCGATCCATGACCATCGCGTGTGGGGGCTGATCGGCATGCTGCGCGGTTCCGAGTATTCCCAGGGCTTTGCGCGTAACGCCGAGGGCGCACTGGTCGCCGACGGCAAGCGCATCCAGCTGGAACCCGGCCAGGTGGAAGCCGTGTCGCCGAAGATCGGTGACATCCATCAAGTCAGCAATGCCTTCAGTGACCAGGTGTCCATCAGCATTCATGTGTATGGCGCCAACATCGGTGCGGTGCGCCGCGCCGTGTACCAGCCGGACGGCAGCGAGAAACTGTTTATCTCCGGTTATTCCAACGCTTTTCTCCCGAACATCTGGGATTTGTCCAAAGACGCCCTGTCCAAAGAGAGCCCTGCCCCATGACTGTATCGAACCGCAGCTTCGCCCAGATTCGCCAGGCCCTGCTGGACCGTGAAGAAGTCGCCCTTGTGGATGTGCGCGAGGAAGCGCCTTTCGCCGAATCCCACCCGCTGTTCGCCGCGAATATCCCGCTGTCGAAACTGGAACTGGAAGTGTATTCACGCATCCCACGCCGGGATACACAGGTGACGGTGTACGACAATGGCGAAGGCCTGGCACAGATCGCCGCCCAGCGCTTGCAGGCGCTCGGCTATACCGAGGTCAGCCTGCTGGAAGGCGGCCTGGACGGTTGGCGCAGCGCCGGTGGCGAGCTGTTTATCGACGTCAACGTGCCAAGCAAATCCTTTGGCGAGCTGGTGGAAAGCCAGCGCCACACACCGTCGCTGGCGGCTGAAGAAGTGCAGGCGTTGCTCGACAGCAACGCCGACGTGGTGGTGCTCGACGCCCGCCGCTTCGATGAATACCAGACCATGAGCATTCCCACCGGCATCAGCGTGCCCGGCGCCGAACTGGTGCTGCGCGCCCGTGAGCTGGCACCGGACCCGGCCACCCGCATTATCGTCAACTGCGCCGGGCGTACCCGCAGCATCATCGGCACCCAGTCGCTGATCAATGCCGGCATCGCCAACCCGGTGTCTGCCCTGCGCAACGGCACCATCGGCTGGACCCTGGCCGGGCAGAAGCTGCAACACGGCCAGGCTCGACGCTTCGCGCCGACCTCGGAAGAACACCGCCAGATCGCCGCCAGGGACGCCCGCCAAGTCGCCGACAAGGCCCGCGTAGGCCGCGCCACCCTCGCCGACCTGCAACGCTGGCAGCAGGAAGCGACGCGCACCACTTACCTGTTCGACGTACGCACCCCGGAAGAATTCGAAGCCGGCCACCTGCCCGGCTCGCGCTCCACACCGGGCGGCCAACTGGTGCAGGAAACCGATCACGTCGCCAGCGTACGCGGCGCCCGGCTGGTACTGGTGGATGACGACGGCGTGCGGGCCAATATGTCTGCGTCCTGGCTCGCACAACTGGGTTGGGAAGTGCATGTGCTGGATGACCTGCAACCTGCGCACTTCAGCGAACCGGGGGCCTGGGTTGCCCCCGTCCCGGCGCCGCAACAGGCCGAACTCATCAGCCCGCACACCCTCGCCGAATGGCAGGCTCATGGCGACACCGCAGTACTGGATTTCACCGCCAGCGCCAACTACGTCAAGCGCCACATTCCCGGTGCCTGGTGGGCGTTGCGCGGGCAGTTGCCCGAAGCCTTGCGCAAGGTGCCTGCTGCCGAACGCTACGTGTTGACCTGTGGCAGCAGCCAGCTGGCGCGCCTCGCGGTAGCGCAAGTCGAAGCGCTGACCGGCAAGCCCGTGTTCCTGCTGCAGGACGGCACTGCCAGCTGGATCGCCGCGCAACTGCCGCTGGAGGAAGGCGAGACCCGCCTCGCTTCACCGCGCATCGACTGCTACCGCCGTCCGTACGAAGGCACCGACAATCCGAAGGAAGCCATGCAGGCCTACCTCGACTGGGAGTTCGGCCTGGTGGACCAGCTGGCCCGCGACGGCACCCACGGGTTTTATGTGATCTGAACACCCCCAGGAGCGAGCCCGCTCGCTCCTCTTCCCACTACCAGCCGACCCCTTCTCCAGGCGGAGGCGACTGAACGCAAGACCTAGCCTGGAGCCCGCCTGATGCGCTTTACCCTTGCCCTTTTACTGGCCGCCCTCACCCTGGGTGCGACTTGCCAGGCCGCCGACCTGCAGCCCCTGCGAGTGGCCAACCAGAAATCCACCATCAAGGCGCTGCTGGAAGTCGCCGGCGAAACCCGGGATGTGCCCTACGAAATCCAGTGGTCCGAGTTCCCCGCCGCCGCACCGCTGGGCGAAGCCCTCAACGCCGGGGCCGTGGACATCGGCGCGCTGGGGGACGCGCCCTACGTGTTCGCCCTCGGTGCCGGAGCACCGCTGAAGGTGGTGAGCATCATCCACGCCGAAGGCCGCAACACCACCGCGCTGATTGTTCCGAAAGATTCTCCGATCCACGATCTTGCCGACCTCAAGGGCAAGCGCATCGTCACCACCCGCGGCTCCATCGGGCACTTCCTGGCGATCAAGGCGCTGCGCAGCGCCGGCCTTTCCACCCACGACGTGCAGTTCATCTTCCTGCTGCCCAGCGAGTCACGGCTGGTGCTGGATAACGGCACCGCCGATGCCTGGTCGACCTGGGACCCCTATACCACCGTGGTCACCAGCCAGAGCCAGGCAAGGGTCCTTGCCAGCGGCAACAACCTGCTGAGCAATCACCTGTACCTCGCCGCCACCAGCAAGGCAATTGCCGACAAGCGCGAGCAGCTGGACGACTTCGTGGCCCGGGTCGACCGCGCCTACCGCTGGAGCAACGATCACCCGCAGGCGTTCGCCGCCGCCATGGCCAAAATCACCGGCTTGCCGCTGGAGGTGCACGTAGCCGTGGCCAACGCCACCCATATGCAACCGGTGGCGATTGACGACTCGGTGATCAGCGGCCTGCAAACCACCGCCGACATCTATCAGGACGAAGGCCTGCTGACCAAACACATCGACGTCTCCCAAGGCTTCGACAAAAGCTTCAACGCCAAACGTGCCCCGCTTACCCAGGCTTCCCGCTAAAAGGAGAGAGAACATGAGCAAACGCCAACTGAAACTCGGTGCCATGGTGCACGGCGTCGGTCACGGCTGGGGCGAATGGCGCCACCCGCAGGCGCAACCCAATGCCAGCGTCAACTTCGGGTTCTACAAGCATCAGACGCAACTGGCCGAAGGCGCGAAGTTCGACTTCGTGTTCATCGCCGACAGCCTGCATATCCATGAAAAATCCAGCCCGCACTACCTCAACCGTTTTGAGCCCCTGACCATTCTTTCGGCCCTGGCGGCCCTGACCTCGAACATCGGCCTGGTGGCGACCGTCACCGTGAGCTACACCGAACCGTTCCAGGTGGCACGCCAGTTCGCCTCCCTGGACCACATCAGCGGCGGCCGCGCCGGCTGGAACGTGGTGACTTCGTGGCTCAGCGGCACCGCCGACAACTTCGGCAAGGCCGAGCACCCGCCCCACGCCGTGCGCTACCGCATCGCCAGGGAGCACGTGAATGTGGTCAAGGGCCTGTGGGATTCCTGGGAAGACGATGCCTTTGCGTACAACAAGCAAAGCGGAGAATTTTTCACCCCTGGCAAGCTGCATGCACTGGAACACAAAGGCGAGTTTTTCTCGGTCAAGGGCCCGCTGAATATCGCCCGCTCGCGCCAGGGCCAGCCGGTGATTTTCCAGGCGGGCACTTCCGAGGACGGGCGCAATTTTGCCGCCGAAAACAGCGACGCGATTTTTGTCCATGCCGAGACCTTCGACGAAGCCAAAGCCTACGCCCAGGACTTGAAGAAACGCGCCCGCAGTTTTGGCCGTGATGCTGATCAGTTGTCGATCCTGCCGGGCATCCGGCCGATTGTTGGCCGCGACGAAGCCGAGGTGGAAAGCCGCTATCAGCAAGCTGTGGAGCTGGTGACCGTCGAGGACGCAATCGTCGCCCTGGGCCGCCCGTTCAACGACCACGATTTCAGCAAGTACCCGCTGGACGAACCCTTCCCGGAACTCGGCGACCTGGGCTCCAACAGCCAGAAAGGCGGCTCCGACCGCATCAAGCAACTGGCCCGCGATGAACGCCTGACCCTGCGGGAAGTGGCCCTGCGGTTCTCCCGGCCCAAGCGCGATTTTGTCGGTACCCCGGAGCAGGTCGCCGACGCGATCCAGACCTGGTTCGAAGCCGGCGCGGCCGACGGCTTCATCATCAATTCACTGCTGCCGGACGGCTTGCAGTACTTCACCGAGCTGGTAGTGCCGGTGCTGCAACAACGCGGGCTGTTGCGCAGCGAATACAGCGGCGCCACCCTGCGGGAAAACCTTGGCCTGGACGTGCCGGCGAACCGCTACAGCACCCCGTTCGAAACTCAACCAACGCAGATCGCCATCTGACCAGGGCACGACCATGACGAACACGATCAAACACGGACAGTTCAATCGTCGCGGCTTCCTGGGTGCCAGTTCGATTGCCCTTGGCGCCCTGGGCCTCGCCTCGCTGGTGCCCCGGGCTTTCGCTGCACCTGCGAAGCTTTCGGACCTGACCCTGGCCGTCGCCACCTACCGTGGCCAGGACTCGTACTTCACCGACGACGCCGGCACTTCCAACACGCCCTATAAAGTCGACTACGCCGAGTTCGCCGGCGGCAACCTGATCGTCGAAGCGCTGGCCTCCGGCAGCCTGGACATTGGCGGCATGAGCGAGATCCCGCCGATCTTCTCGATCCAGAGCCACCGCGAGCCGAAGCTGATTGCGGTGCTGCAAGGTGACGTGAATAACCAGGTGATCCTGATTCCCAAGGAGTCGAAAATTGAATCCATCGCCCAGTTGAAAGGCAAGCGTGTGGGCTATGTGCGCTCCACCACCTCGCACTACTTCTTGATCAAGGCCTTGAAGGAGCAAGGGCTGACCTTCAACGACATCACCCCCGTGGCACTCACGCCACAGGACGGTTTCAGCGCGTTCCAGAGTGGCCAACTGGACGCCTGGGTGATCTATGGGGTGTTTATCCAGCTGGCGAAATTCCGCAGCGGCGCCCGGGTATTGAAAACCGCCCTCGGCTACCTCTCCGGCAACTACCTGATCGGCGCCCGCCCCGCCGCCCTGGAAGACCCGCTGCGCAAACAGGCGATCCAGGATTACTTGCAGCGCCAGGCGCGCACGCTGGAATGGATGAACAACAACCCTGAGCCGTGGGCTGAAAAATCGGCGAAGTTGCTCGGTGTGGACAAGGCCGTGTTCCTCGACGTGTACAACAACCGCAGCCAGCCCTACAGCGTGATCGAGGTGAACGACCAGGCCATCGCTTCGCAGCAGGAAGTGGCGGACCTGTTCTTCAACGCCGGGGTGTTGAGCGAGCGGCTGGATGTCAGCCCGTTGTGGGACCGGCAGTTCAAGTTGCTGCCGATATAACCCGCCTTCGAAAACGCCGAATAACCCATGTGGGAGCGGGCTTGCTCGCGAAAGCGGTGGATCAGCCAACGGATGTGCAACCTGACACACCGCTTTCGCGAGCAAGCCCGCTACCACATTTTGAACGAGTACACCCATCATGAGCCTTTCTTCTCAACCGTCACTGCGCTCCGTGGAAGTGGCCAATTTCGAAGCCTTGCTGGAACGCCTCAGCGCCCAGCTCGCCGCCACTGCACACATCGTTGATGAAAGCGGCACCTTCCCCCACGACAACTTCAAGCTACTGCACGAACACGGCCTTGTCGCCCTGACCGTGCCCAAGGCCCTCGGCGGTGGCGGTGCCAACCTGAGCCAGGCGCGCAAGGCCATCAGCGCAATCGCCAAGGGCGAGCCGTCCACCGCGTTGATCCTGGTGATGCAGTACCTGCAACACACGCGCCTGCAAGACAGCAAAACCTGGCCGCCCGCCCTGCGCACCCAGGTCGCCGAAGACGCTGTGCGCAATGGGGCGCTGATCAATGCCCTGCGCGTCGAACCCGATCTCGGCACCCCGGCCCGTGGCGGCCTGCCCGCGACCATCGCCCGGCGTACCGCCGCCGGCTGGCGCATCAGCGGGCGCAAGATCTACTCCACCGGCAGCCATGGCCTGAGCTGGTTCAGCGTGTGGGCCCGCAGCAGCGATGAAGACCCGTTGGTAGGCGCCTGGCTGGTGCCCAGGGACAGCCCCGGCATCAGCATCATCGACACCTGGGACCACCTCGGCATGCGCGCCACCTGCAGCCATGAAGTGGTGTTCGACAACGTGCTGGTGCCGCTGGACCACGCGGTCAGCGTCAGCCCCTGGAGCGCACCGCAGGCGGAACTGGACGGTGACGGGTTCCTGTGGATGTCGGTACTGCTCTCATCGGTGTACGACGCCGTGGCCCAGGCCGCGCGCGACTGGCTGGTGGACTGGCTGGAACAACGCAAGCCGTCCAACCTCGGCGCCGCGCTGTCGACCTTGCCGCGCTTTCAGGAGACCGTCGGGCATATCGACACTCTGCTGTTTGCCAACCGCAGCCTGCTGGATGCCGCCGCCGACGGGCACACCCCGACGGCCCACGCCGCACAGATCAAATACCTGGTGACCGGCAACGCGATCCGTGCCGTCGAGTTGGCCATCGAGGCGTCCGGCAATCCCGGCCTGTCCCGACACAGCCCACTGCAGCGGCATTACCGCGACGTGCTGTGCAGCCGCGTGCATACCCCGCAGAACGACGCGGTGCTGCAAGGCGTCGGCAAGGCCGTCTTCGCTCAACGACACAAGGAACGCCCATGAGCCAGGTGATTATCGCCAGCCAGCTGGACGAAGATTTCAATCAAGTCATCCGCCAGCGCCTGGCCCTCACGCACCCCGGTGCCGAGGTGATCAGCGTGCCGGCCGGTGTGCCCAGCGACTTGCCGGCCCAGGCCAATATCCTGCTGGCCCGGCCGATCAATGTGCGCGGCTACACCGCGCCGGACACACCGCCCCCGGGTTGGCCGTACGGCGTGCAGTGGATCCAGGTGGTGTCGTCGGGCATCGACTTCTATCCCAGGTGGCTGTTCAACGGGCCGCCGGTGAGCACCTCACGGGGCAGCGCCGCCGAAAACCTCGCCGAGTTCGCCCTCGCGGCAATCTTCGCGGCGGCCAAGCATTTGCCGGATATTTGGGTAAAGGATGCCCAGTGGCAGTTCACCCCGTTGCGCCCGCTCAAGGGCACCACCCTGGGGATTCTCGGGTTTGGCGCGATTGGCCGCAGCCTGGCGCAGAAGGCTCATGGGTTGGGGATCAAGGTGGTGGCATTACGCCAAAGTGACACGCCGTTTGACGTGGAGGGTGTGGAAGCGGCGCGGGATATCCATGACCTGTTTGCGCGTTCCGATCACCTGGTGCTGGCAGCGCCACTGACCGAGGCCACACGGCATATCGTCGATCGGGAGGCGCTGGCGAATGCCAAGCCAGGGTTGCACCTGATCAATATTGCCCGGGGAGGATTGGTGGATCATGAGGCGCTGCTGGAGGCGCTGGACAGCGGCCATATCGGGCTGGCTTCGCTGGATGTGACCGAGCCCGAGCCATTGCCGGACGGGCATGCGTTGTATGGGCATCCGAGGGTCAGGGTGTCGCCGCATACGTCGGCGATTTCGACCAATAGCCGGCATGACATTGCGGACAGTTTCCTGGGCAATCTGGAAAGGTATCTGAGTGATCGGCCGCTGGAAAACCTCGCTGATACCCAACGCGGTTACTAAACCCAACAGAGATCAAAATGTGGGAGCGGGCTTGCTCGCGAATGCGGTGTTTCAGTCACTATCAATGTTGACTGAGCGACCGCATTCGCGAGCAAGCCCGCTCCCACATTTGTTTTTTGTCGGCTGAAAAATATCATCAGCCTTACGCATCACATTCAAACCAATACATACCTATTTTTTATAATTAACTTATAACTAATCGGACTTTTACGCCCGGCATTTATACAAATACTGTTACATCCAGTACCGACCCCTGACCAGGTGGAGGCCCAATTTTGCCTAAACCGTCAACCACCTCAGGGGTCCATCATGAGTCCTACCGCCGTACCCAATCGCCTGGCACTGGCCATCTCCCTCGCCCTGTTCGGCCTCACCGTTCACGCCGACGACGCCGCCCTGCCGGTGGTCAATGTCACCGCCGAGCACCGCAGCGAAGACCTGCAAAAAACCCCGCTGGCGATTTCCGCGTTTGATGAAAAGGCCCTGGAAGACAAGCAGATCAACAGCGTGCGCGACCTCTCGGGCCAGGTGCCGAACCTGACACTCAGCCGCCAGTCGATCTCCTACAGCGCGCAGACCTACGGCATTCGCGGTATCGGTGAAACCGACCCGATCCAGGAAGCCGCCGTCGCCGTGTATGCCGATGACCTGTACATCCCGCGTGCCATTTCGTCGATGCTCGACTTCAACGATGTGGAGCGTGTCGAAGTGCTGCGCGGGCCCCAGGGCACCCTGTACGGGCGCAACAGCAGCGCCGGTGCGATCCGCGTGATCACCCGCGATCCGACCCAGGAAACCCGTGGTTTTGTAGAGCTGGGCGCCGGCAACTACGACGCGCAGAACGCACGCCTGCTGATCAGCGGCCCGCTGGTGGACAACGCGCTGTTCGGCAGTTTCTCGGCGATCCGCCTGAGCCGCGACGGCACCGTCTCCGACCCCACCCGGGGCAAGGATGTAAACAACGTCGACATCCAGTCCTACCGCGGCAAGCTGCGCTACAAGCCGGTGGATTCGCCGTGGGATGTGCAACTGACCCTGGCCGGTACCTTCGACCGGGGCGACACCACCAGCTACACGCCCTTCGACGCCAACGGGCATTTCGACAAATTCAAGAGCTACAGCAGCCTCGACCCGAAAAACCGCCTGGACCAGGGCAGCTCGGTACTGCGGGCGATTTACGCGATCAATGACAACCTGAACTTCAAATCGGTGACCGCCTACTCGGCGTTCCACCAACCGGTGGACTACGACAACTCAGGGCAAGCCGCGCTGATCCAGAACAACCTGATCCTGTACAAGCAGAACTATGCAACCCAGGAGTTCCAGCTCAACGGCGACTACGACGATTTCAGCTTCAGCACCGGGGTGTACCTGTACCGCGAGAAGTTCGACGCCGACCGCGACAACCTTACCTATTCCATCGCCCGCAATCGGGTGATCGGCCAGGGCCAATACAGCACCACCAACACCGAAAGCTATGCGCTGTATGGCCAGGGCACCTACAAGCTGACGCAACAACTGTCGCTGATCGCCGGCCTGCGCTTTACCCGCGAGCACAAGAATTTCGACTTCACCAACTACGCGATCAACACCGACCGGCAAATCACCGGCACCAACTTCACCGCCGAGTCGAGCAAATCCTGGCAGTCCACCAGCCCGAAGATCGGCTTCGAATACGCCTGGACCCCGCACCTGAACCAATACGCCTACGTCGCCAAGGGTTTCAAGGCCGGTGGCTACGACAACCGCGCCCCCACCCAGGCCGCCGCCGAACAGGCGTTCTCCCCCGAAGACGTGACCACCTGGGAAACCGGGGTCAAGGGCGACTTCTTCGACCAGCGCCTGCGGGCCAACGTCGCGCTGTTCTACAACGACTACAAAGACCTGCAAACCAACGCCTATGACCCGGCGCTGGGGGTGAGCCTGCGCACCAACGTCGGCCGTGCCCACACCTACGGCGTGGAGCTGGAAACCCTCACCGCCCTGAGCCGCGACCTGCAACTGACCGCCAACGTCGGCTACCTGCAAAGCAAGTACGACGACTTCCAGAACGCCAGCGGTGCCGGGGTGGATGCCAACGGCAAGCAACTGGTGTTCTCGCCACGCTGGAACGCGAGCGTTGGCCTGAACTACACCATCCCGGCCGGGCTGCCGGGCACCTGGCTGGCAGGCACCGATGCGCAGTTCCAGACCAAGTCCTACGCCAACGCATTGAACGACGACATCCAGGAAATCCCGCAACAGACCTTCTGGAACGCCAACACCCGCTACATCAGCGGCGACGGCCACTGGACCACCACCCTGGCGGTGAAAAACCTGCTGGACCGCGCCTACCCGCAGTCGGTGGGCTACGTGCCCTCCAGCGGCGCCCGCTACTACTCGGTCAACGACCCGCGAACCCTGTTGCTGACCGTGCGCTACGACCTCTGACAAACCGCTATCTCAAGGAGCGAATCATGGCTTTTACCCGCAGGGAACTGATTTCCCGTATTGCCGCCGTGGGCGGTTATTCCGCCGCTGTCAGCGCATTGGGCGCGCTGGGGCTGACGCCTCAGGCGGTGGCATCGAGCTTTACCCCGCTGCAATTGGGCAGCACCGGCAAAGGCAAGCAGGTGGTGGTGGTCGGCGCCGGGATCTCCGGGCTGGTCAGCGCCTATGAGCTGCGCAAGGCCGGGTTCAACGTGACGATCCTGGAAGCCCGCGACCGGGTGGGTGGACGCAACTGGACCCTGCGCCGAGGCACCAAGGTCGATTTCGACGACGGCGTCAGCCAGACCGTCGACTTTGATGACGGGCAGTTTTTCAACGCCGGCCCCGCGCGTATTCCCAGCCACCACCAGACGATCCTCGGCTACTGCCGCGAGCTGGGTGTGGAGCTGCAAGTACTGGTCAACAGCAGCCGCAACGCCCTGGCCCGGCCGGATACGCAACAGCCGGCCTTCCAGTTGCGCCAGGCGGTCAACGACACCCGTGGCCAGCTCTCGGAACTGCTGGCCCGCACGGTCAGCCGCAAGGCGTTGGACCAGGACCTGAGCGTGGATGACCGCAAGGCGCTGCTGAGTTTCCTCAAGGTGTACGGCGACCTCAACGGCGACCTGCAATACAAGGGTTCGGTGCGCTCCGGCTACACCCGCGTGCCCGGCGCCGGCGACCAGACCGGCGTGACCCGCGCGCCGCTGGAGCTGCAGACCCTGCTCAATCCCAAGCTGTGGGGCGCACTGGTGTTCGATGAAATCCCGGAGTTTTCCTCCACCATGTTCCAGCCGGTGGGCGGCATGGACCGCATTCCGTATGCCTTCTACGAGCATCTGAAAGATGCGGTGCGCTTCAACGCCGAAGTCAGCGATATCCAGACCTCGGAGCAAGGCAGCCGGATCACCTACCGCGACCGCATCAGCGGCAAGACCCAGGTGCTGAGTGCCGACTACGCGATTGTCACCGTGCCCTTGCCGCTGCTGGCCAAGCTGCCAACCAACTTCACGGCACCCTTCAAGCAGGCGATCCAGACCGCGCAAAGCGACCAGGCCAACAAGGTGGCCTGGCAGGCGCCGCGCTTCTGGGAAACCGACTTCAACATCTACGGCGGCCTGTCGTACCTCGACCATGAAGTCAAAGGCCTGTGGTACCCCAGCGACCGCCTCAACAGCGCCCAGGGGATTCTGGTAGCGGCCTACAACACCAGTGAATCGGCCCAGGCCTTCAGCCAGAAATCCCTGGCCGAACAGTTCGCCTCCTCACGCCAGGCGGTGGAGCTGTTGCACCCCGGCCACAGCGCCAAGCTGCAAAAACCGGTGGCGATCAACTGGTCGAAAGTCAGCTACAGCAAGGGCCCGTGGATCGTCAACGACGAGGTCGGCGAAAGCGCCTACCGCCTGCTCAACGAGCCCCAGGGCCGCACGTACCTGGCCAGCGACGCCCTCGCCCACGGCGGCGTCGGCATCTGGCAGAACAGCGCCGCCGATTCGGCGCGGCGCATCGTCTCGCTGATCGGCCGGCATGCCGAACGCCAGCAACCGGGCGTCGCTGCCTGACTTTTCTCTCTCAAGGAATGAACCGATGAAGACGCTTTTTGCAGGACTGCTGATGACCGCCACCACCCTTGCCGCCCACGCCGATGAGATCAAGCGCGTGCCGCTGCCGAACTCGAATTTCCCGATCTCATTGGCGGTGTCGGTGCCGCCACAGACCGAGCTGCTGTTTGTGAGTGGGTTGCTGGCCGACCTGCATGACCCCAAGGCGCCGAAAGACTCGTTTGCCGCCTATGGCGACACGGCCATCCAGACCACGTCGATCCTCAACAAGCTCAAGGGTGTGCTGCAAAGCCAGGGCCTGGATTTGGGAGATGTGGTGCAGCTGCGGATATTCCTGGTGGGCGATCCAGCCAAGGGCGGCAAGCTTGATTTTGCCGGGTTGCAGGAAGGCTACACGCCGTTTTTCGGCAGTGCCGAGCAGCCGAAAAAACCGGCGCGCACCGCGGTGCAAGTCGTCGCGCTGCCATTACCCGGCGGGCTGGTAGAAATCGAAGCGGTTGCCGCGCGCAAACGCTGACAGGGACATCACTCGAGACCAAGGAGCTCCACTCTCATGCGAAAATTCAACTGGCTGACGGCACCTTTGTGGCGAGGGAGCTTGCTCCCGCTGGGGCGCGCAGCGGCCCTGAAGCCTGACTCCGCAATTTCCCCGGAAGACTGTGGCGACGGTATTGGGGCTGCTACGCAGCCCAGCGGGAGCAAGCTCCCTCGCCACAGCAAGCTCCCTCACCACAGCAAGCTCCCTCGTCACAGCAAGCTTCCTCACCACAGCAAGCTCCCTGGCCACAGCAAGCTCGCTCATCGTAAAAGGCTACACCGGTACAATCATCTGAAACTCCTGCCGCTCTCGCTGGCGTGTGGCCTGGCGTCCTTCGGCGTCGAATCTGCCGAAGACCGCTCCCCCACCCTCGACACCGTGGTGGTCACCGGCAACCGTGGCGCCGAACAACGCACCGTCACCACCAGCCCCACGCCGATTGATGTGATCAGCGGCGAACAGCTGCGGGCCGTGGGCAAGCCGAGTTTGCTCGAAGCGTTGGGCAAGCTCATCCCCTCGTTCAACCTGCCCGACCGCGCCGGCTGGGATGCCAGCGGCGTGGTGCGTTCGGCTACCCTACGCGGCCTCACTGCCTCTCACGTACTGGTGCTGGTCAACGGCAAACGCCGGCATACCAGCGCCACCCTGAACATCAACGGCATCAACAGCGGCGCGGCCCCCAGCGACCTCGACCTGATCCCGGTGGCTGCCATCGACCATGTGGAAGTGCTGCGCGACGGTGCGGCGGCGCAGTACGGCTCGGATGCGATTTCCGGGGTGATCAACATCATCCTCAAGCAGACCACCGGCGGCAGTTCCGACACCACCCTGGGGCAGAACTACGACGGCAAGCGCGGCACCGGCCAGGAGGCGCTGAACTATGGCTTCCAGGTGGGTGAAGCCGGGGTGCTCAACGTGTCCCTCGACACCCGCTACCAGGAGCGCGACAACAAGGCCGGCAGCAACGGCTACAGCAGCCATTACTACCCGTTGGCGGACGGTTCCCCCGACCCGCGCGAAGCCACCTCCAGCCACCACACCTACAAAGGCTACGGCTCGCCCCGCAGCCAGTTGGGCGATGTGGCGTACAACCTCGACCTGCCGCTGAACGACAACCTGACGCTGTACTCGTTTTCCACCCTGGCCACCCGGGAGAACAACGACGGCCAGAACTTCCGCCTGCCCAACGGCCGCAACACCATTACCACCGGGCCCAATGGTTACCCCGACGGCTACAGCCCGTACTGGCTGGTCAACGAGACGGACTTCCAATCGGCTTTCGGCGCCAAGGGCAACGACCTTGGCGGCGGCTGGGGTTGGGACCTGAGCAGCACCTACGGGCGCAACTACGCCAAGCAGCGCACCTACGACAACCAGAACCCGTCCCTGGGCGAAAGCACACCGAACAAGTTCACCTCCGGGATCTACATCGCCGACCAGCTCACCACCAACCTCGACCTGAAAAACACCTACGAGATCGGCCTGGCCAAGCCGCTGGACGTGGCGTTCGGCCTGGAGCACCGGCGCGAAAGCTACGAGACCCGCGCCGGCTCCGAGGCTTCCTATATCGATGGCGGCTACGTGTTCCCGGTAGGCCATCCGCGTGCCGGGCAGCGTCCCGATCCGGGGGCCCAGGTCACCAACGGCATCCGTCCGGAAGACGCGCAGAAGGTCAGCCGCAACAGCGTCGCCAGCTATGTCGACCTCGGGTTCTACCCCACCGAGCAGTGGTACATCGGCGTGGCCGGGCGCTACGAACATTACAACGAAGGCGTCGGCGGTACCCGCAGCGGCAAGCTCAGCACGCGGTATGCGTTCAACCCGGTGTTCGCCCTGCGCGGCACCGTGAGCAACGGCTTTCGCGCACCGTCCCTGGCCAACGAGATCTTCACCGCACGCTCCACCGGGTTCGACACCATCAATGGCGTGTACCAGTCGTATAACTACGTGATCCTGCCGGTGGATTCCGCCGGCGCCCAGGCATTGGGTGCCAAGTCACTGAAGCCGGAGCGCTCAACCAACTTCAGCCTCGGTTTCGCCGTGACCCCAAGCGATGACTTGAGCCTCACGGTGGACGGCTACGTGATCAACCTGCGGGACCGCCTGGTGCTCAGCGAACGCTTCCAGGGCCCGGGCATTGCCTCCCTGCTGGACAGCATCGGCGTACCGGCCACGGCGGGCGCGCAGTACTTCACCAACGGCGCCAACACCCGCACCTCCGGGGTGGACGTGGTGGGCAACTACCGGCAGAACCTCGACCGCTACGGCTCGGTGAAATGGACGGCGGCGCTGAACTACAACCACACGCAGATCCTCAGCGTCAACGACACCCCGGCGCAGCTCGCCGCCCTGGGCAACTTCCAGTTGATGGGTCGCCAGTCACGGGCACTGATCACCAAGACCTCACCCAGCAGCAAGATGATCTTCTCCGCCGACTGGGCGATCCACGACTTCGACGTCAACCTGCGCCTGACTCGCTACGGCACCTACACCGAGGTCAACAGCTCCAGCGACGCGAGCCTGGACCGCACGTATTCGGCCAAGTGGATCACTGACCTCGACGTGGCCTACGCGATCAGCAAACAGCTGACGGTGGCCGTAGGTGCGCAGAACCTGTTCGACAAATACCCGGATCACATCGGCGTGAAGAACTCGTCGTTCGGCGATAACTGGGGCAGCTATTCGCCGTTCGGGTTTACCGGCGGGTATTACTACAGCCGGGTGCAGTACGCGTTCTGATTCAACAACCGCCGGCCAGGCGTTCACGCAGGAACTCGATCAACGCCTGCACCGGGCGCGAGCTCTGGCGGTGCTGGGGGTAAACCGCGGAAAGGGTCAGGGGTTCGGGCGCGCAGTCTTCCAGCAGCGTCACCAGGCGGCCGTCCTGCAAGGCTTGGGCAACGATAAAATTGGGTAGGTAGGTGATGCCCAACCCGGCCACGGCGGCATCCCGCAGCAGCTCACCGTTGTTGACCCGCATGCGCCCGCTGACGTTGCGGGTGTGGGGTTTGCCATCGACCTTGAAGTGCCATTGCACCTGGCGACCATGGCCGTAAGGCAGGCATGCGTGATCGGCCAGGTCATCGGGACTCTGCGGCGTGCCGTGGCGGGCCAGGTAGTCGGGACTGGCGCAGTAGACGCGCTGCACACTGGCGATGCGTCGGGCGATCAGGGTCGAATCCTCGAGGGTGCCGATGCGCAGCACCAGGTCGTAGCCCTCGCTGATAAGGTCTACCGGGCGGTCGCTGAGGTCCACTTCCACGGTGACATGAGGGTGGCGTTGCAGGAACAGCGGCAACAGGCAACCCAGGTGCGCCATGGCAAACGACAACGGCGCGCTCAGGCGAATGGTGCCTCGGGGCTCGGTGTTTTGCCCGGCGATGCCCTGCTCCACTTGCTCGACTTCACTGAGCAGGCGCAGGGCGGATTCGTAGTAACTCTGGCCCAGCGGCGTGACGTCCAGGCGGCGGGTGGAGCGGTTGAGCAGGCGTACGCCGAGGCGCTCTTCCAGCTGGATCAGGCGGCGGCTGACAAACTGCTTGGACAGGCCAAGATGCTCGGCGGCAGCGGTGAAACTGCCGGATTCCATGACCTGGCAAAACAGGCGCATGTCTTCGAAGGGGTTCATTGTCGCTTCTCGGTGGACGCTGGGCTGTTTTATAGCCGGTCAGTCGCCACACCACAAATCAAAATGTGGGAGCGGGCTTGCTCGCGAAGGCGGTGGGTCAGTCGGTACATGTATTGACTGGCACACCGCCTTCGCGAGCAAGCCCGCTCCCACATTGGATTACCTGCATATCAGAGAGCGGTTTATTTGGCCGTCAGCGCCGAGTAGCTGTTCATCAAATTGCGATAGTTGGGAATACGCGGCGACAGCAGATTCGCCAAGCCTTCCATGTCGTTGCGCCAGTCCACCTGCAGCTCGCAGGCCACCGAGAACCAGTTCACCAGCTGTGCACCGGCCGCCGTCATGCGTGCCCACGCAGCCTGTTGCACGGTCTCATTGAAGGTGCCCGAAGCATCGGTGACCACAAACACTTCAAACCCTTCAGCCAGGGCCGACAACGTCGGGAAGGTCACGCACACGTCGGTCACCACCCCGGCAATGATCAGTTGCTTGCGGCCGGTGGCTTTCACTGCCTTGACGAAATCTTCGTTGTCCCATGCGTTGATCTGGCCAGGGCGCGGGATGTACGGCGCGTCCGGGAACAGTTCTTTCAGCTCCGGCACCATCGGGCCGTTGGGGCCGCTTTCGAAACTGGTGGTGAGGATAGTCGGCAGCTTGAAGAACTTGGCCAGGTCCGCCAGGGCCAGGACGTTGTTCTTGAATTCGTTGGGCGAGAAGTCCTGCACCAGGGAAATCAGGCCGGTCTGGTGATCCACCAGCAGGACCACGGCGTCATCTTTGTTCAGGCGTTTGTAAGTCATGGGAATACTCTTTTGGGGTTAGATTCAGAAGGCAAAACACGAGCAGCCAAACGCGCCCCAGAAACCCTGGAAGTCGCTGACCGGCACGTTCGAGAGACGCGCCCGTTCATGGCTATGGGCATGCACGCCACAGGGGCCGCTGCACTGGTGCACCTGGGCTTGCAGCGCTGACGCCGGGCGCCAGTGGCCCGGGACCTTGACCACCGGCGACCAGTCCGGCAGCACCGGCACGCTGGGTGGTGCGAAATCTTCAAAGTCGCCGGTGCCGTACACCACCTTGCCGCCGACCACGGTGAGTACCGATTCGATCCACTTGATGGCCTCCTCATCGACACTGAAGAAGTCCGCCGACAGTGCCGCCACGTCCGCCAGTTGGCCGACCTTGATCTGGCCCTTCTTGCCCTGCTCGGAGGAGAACCAGGCGCTACCGTGGGTGAACAGTTCCAGGGCCGTCAGCCGGGGCAGCCCCTCGGCGTGCAGTTCCAGCCCGCCGACGGTGCGGCCGCTGACCATCCAGTACAGCGAGGTCCAGGGGTTGTAGCTCGACACCCGGGTGGCGTCGGTGCCGGCGCCCACCGGCACGCCTTCGGCGAGCATGCGTTTGATCGGCGGCGTGGCCTCGGCGGCCTTGGCGCCGTAGCGCTCCACAAAGTACTCACCCTGGAACGCCATGCGGTCCTGGATCGCGATGCCGCCGCCCAGCGCCCGCACGCGCTCGATGTTCTGCGGGGTGATGGTTTCGGCGTGGTCGAAGAACCATGGCAAGCCGTTGAACGGGATGTCGCGGTTGACCTTCTCGAACACGTCGAGCATCCGCGAGATCGACTCGTTGTAGGTGGCGTGCAGGCGGAACGGCCAGCGCTGTTCCACCAGGTGGCGCACCACCGGTTCCAGTTCCTGCTCCATGGTCAGCGGCAGGTCCGGGCGTGGCTCAAGGAAGTCTTCGAAGTCGGCCGCCGAGAACACCAGCATTTCGCCGGCGCCGTTGTGGCGCAGATAGTCGTCGCCCTGATGCAGGGTCACGCTGCCGGTCCAGTTCTTGAAGTCGCTGAGTTCTTCCTTGGGCTTCTGGGTGAACAGGTTGTACGCGATGCGCACGGTCAGTTGCTGGTCCTTGGCCAACTGTTCGATCACGGCGTAATCGTCGGGATAGTTCTGGAAACCACCGCCGGCGTCGATGGCACTGGTCAGGCCCAGGCGGTTGAGTTCGCGCATGAACTGGCGGGTGGAATTCACCTGGTATTCCAGGGGCAGTTTCGGGCCCTTGGCCAGGGTCGCGTAGAGAATCATCGCGTTGGGCCGCGCCACCAGCATGCCGGTGGGGTTGCCGTTGTGGTCGCGCACGATCTCGCCGCCGGGCGGGTTCGGCGTGTCCTTGGTGTAGCCGGCCACCCGCAGGGCGGCACGGTTGAGCAAGGCGCGGTCATACAGGTGCAGCACGAACACCGGCGTGTCGGGGGCGGCCTGGTTGAGTTCGTCGAGGGTGGGCATGCGCTTTTCAGCGAACTGGAATTCGTTCCAGCCGCCCACCACCCTCACCCACTGCGGCGTGGGCGTGCGGTCAGCCTGATCCTTGAGCATGCGCAGGGCATCGGCCAGTGACGGCACGCCTTCCCAGCGCAGTTCGAGGTTGTAGTTCAGGCCGCCACGGATCAGGTGCAGGTGCGAGTCGTTGAGGCCAGGGATGACGGTGCGACCCTTGAGGTCGATGACCTGGGTACCACTGCCGCGCAGGGCCATGGCTTCACCGTCGGTGCCCACCGCGACGAAGCGTCCCTGGTGGATCGCAACTGCCGTGGCGCGGGGATTTTCACGGTCCACGGTGTGGAACTGGCCATTGAACAGAATCAGGTCGGCGTTCATAGGGTTTCCTTTACAGAGGCTTCAAGCCAGGGCGCGAACAGGCGGGTGGCCGCCGGCATCAGCAGGTAAACCACCAGTACAACGATGGTCAGGGTGACCAGGAAGGTGGCGACGATGTAGTTGGACAGGAACGGGTGCAGCCGCAGTACCGGGCCCCAGATGATCGGCACCAGCAACGTCAGCGGCAGGATCACCAGCAGCGTGACCACTGCCTGTTTCCAGCGCGGCGGCTTGGCGGCAGCATCGGCCAGGGGCGAGAACCAGAACTCGTTGACCGCGCCGACTTCGGTCTGGTCGCCGTCGGCCAGCATCGGTGCGGCTTGGTTGATCAGCTCCAGGCGCTGCGGCGAATCGAGCCAGCGCTCCAGGTCTTCGGTGGAGCGGTAACGCAGCACGCAGGTGAACAACGCAAGGCCGCCCTGCTTGCTGCGCACCACGTCAACGCCGAGGTGGCCGGGACGCTCACCGGCAATACGCACGATGCGTCGCAGCCAGGCTTCGTAGTCGGCTTCAAGCCCGGGTTTTATGCGGTGCTTGACCACCAGGGTCACGACCTCGTCCGGCCCGCCTTGTGCTGTTGAGTCCATCGTGCCCTTCCCCTGGATGCTTGAACGTTCGCGCTAGTGTGCGACGGCCCGATCCAGAAAAATTGCATGCATGTGCTCAGTTCAACAGATGCTTGCAGCGGTCTACACTGGGGATTCATTCACCGGTAAGGTGTGTGAAAACAAGCGCCCATCGACCACGGATAGCGATCATGGCTCAACCAGCAGCTGCAACCGGAACCCTGTGTTCAGAGCGGGAACAGAGGGTCAAGCAATTGATCCTCGCCAATCTTGCTGGCCCCCTGGAGGTGACGGAACTGGCTCGCGCCTGTGAGCTGTCCCGCAGCCATTTCTCCAGGGCCTTCAAGCGCACCACCGGTGTATCGCCCCAGGAATGGATTCGCCAGCAACGCATCAAGCAGGCCAAGGTGCTGATCACCGGCTCCGCCCTGAGCCTGACGCAGATCAGCCAGGAATGCGGGTTCTGCGACCAGGCGCACTTCTGTCACCTGTTCAGCCGCAGCGAAGGCGTGAACCCGATGGCCTGGCGCAAACTTCAGCTGCGCTACCGCCATCATCTGCGGACGGCACAGCTGGCGATCGTCAATCTAAAAGAGACAGTCATTCCTATTTCAGCTTCTTAATCAACCTATCGTTAACCAGTAATCTTCTCCTCACACCGAAGCCCTGCATCTCGCAGCCAGGCTTCCCTTGAGGAGAACACCCCATGCTGACCCTTCGCAAAGCCTCGGAACGCGGCGCCGCCAATCACGGTTGGTTGAAGTCGTTCCACACCTTCTCGTTCGCCAACTACTGGAATCCCAAAGAACAGGGTTTTTCCGACCTGCTGGTGATCAACGATGACCGGGTTGCCGCCGGCAAGGGCTTCGGCCAACACCCGCACCGCGACATGGAGATTTTCTCCTATGTGCTCGAAGGCGCCCTGGAACACAAGGACACCCTGGGCACCGGTTCGGTGATTCGCCCCGGCGACGTGCAACTGATGAGCGCCGGCAGCGGCGTGGCCCACAGCGAGTTCAACCACAGCCACACCCAGGGCGTGCACTTCCTGCAAATCTGGATCGTGCCGGACGTGGCGGGCGCCGAACCGCGCTATCAGCAGGAGCACTTCACCGAGGCGCAGAAACGCGGCCGGTTGCAGTTGATCATCTCGCCGGAAGGCACCGACGGCTCCCTCGGCGTGCGCCAGGACGCGCGGGTGTATGCCGGGCTGTTCAACGGCTTTGAAACCGCCAGCCTGCCGCTGGCCCCGGAACGCTACGCCTACATCCATGTGGCGCGGGGCAGCGTTGAAGTCAATGGCCAACGCTTGCACGAAGGCGACGGCGCCCGAGTGCGCGATGAGCGGGAGATTCACCTGAGCCATGGGGAGGACGCCGAGGTGCTGGTGTTCGACCTGCGCCCTCGGGAACTGCCAGAAATGCCGTGATGAGCGACGCGATGGCCCGGGAAAACGGGCCATCGCTGGCGTCGATAGTCACCATCAGCCCAATGAAGTTCTCTTAAAAAATCTGCCGCGTAACATCGCATCCATACCAACCAACGACTTTCCCGGAGCACACCCTCATGAAACGCCAACTCTTGCTTAGCCTCGCTTTCTCGGTACTTGCTGTAAGCGCCTTTACCCAACCTGCCCTCGCTGAAGGCGGCGCGGATCGCCTGATGGACAGCCGCGTGGCTGAGGGTGGGTCTGACCGTATGCTGGAACGTCGTGTTGCTGAAGGTGGTTCTGATCGCCTGCTGGAACGTCGTGTTGCTGAAGGTGGCGCTGAGCGTCTTCAAGGCAACCGTGTAGCTGAAGGTGGTGCAGACCGTCTTCAAGAAAACCGTGTAGCTGAAGGTGGCGCTGACCGCCTGATGGAAAACCGCGCGTAACCCCTGTCGTTCGCGGTTCACCCCCAGCCGGCCTGATCAGCCGGCTTTTTTTCGCCTGCTGTTAACTGATCCTCACAAGCGCCACGACCCCTGTGGCGAGGGAGCTTGCTCCCGCTGGGCTGCGCAGCAGCCCCAATGAACTCACCGCGTTTCTCCAGGAAGACCCCATTGGCAGGTGTTGGGGCCGCTTCGCAGCCCAGCGGGAGCAAGCTCCCTCGCCACACAAGCTCTCTGGCCATTAGTGAAGTTCACGGTCCAGCCACACCACCGCCTTGCCAATCTGCTGCCGTGCCTCAATCCTCGCGTGCACCTGCTGCACCTCTTCCAGGGCGTAATGCCCTTCGATATCCACCGTCAGCGAACCTTCAAGTATCGCCGCGAACACCGCATTGGCACGTCTCTGCACCGTAGGCCCGTCGGCCATGTGGTCGTTGAGCCGTGGGCGAGTCAGGAACAGTGAACCGGCCTCCCCCAACTCCATCGGATCGAGGTCAGTGATCGAACCGGAGACGTTGCCGTAATTGACGATCAGCCCCCGCGTACGACAGGCCTTGAAGCTTTCACGCAAGGTGGCCTTGCCCACCGAATCGAACACCACATCCACGCCCTGCCCTTGCGTGGCCTCCAACACCCGCTCGGCAAACCCGTCGTATTGCCAGGCCTGATCCGCGCCACGCTCAAGGGCAATCGAGCACTTTTCGACGCTGCTGCCGGTGGTGAACACCGTGGCACCGAGCCGATGGGCCATTTGCACCAGCAACTGGCCGATGCTGCCGGACGCCGCGTGGATCAAACAGCTGTTGCCCGCCTGCAACCGCGCAACATCTTCAATCAGGTAGTGAGCCGTGCAGCCCTGGAACATCGCCGCAGCCGCCTGATCGAAGCCGATCGCATTGGGAATTTGCGCCACTCGCGCGGCGGGCACGCTGGCGTATTCGGCGAACGCGCCCCATGAAATGCACCATGCCACTCGATCACCCGGCGCCAGATGGCTCACGCCCTCGCCTACCGCCACCACCACACCCGCGCCTTCCATACCCAGAGTGCACGGCAGCCGTACCGGGTAGGTCACCGACTTGGCGTACTTGCCCTGGCGGGTGTGAACATCCATGAAATTGATCCCGGCACAGGCCACCTTGACCAGTACATGGCCGGCGGTCACTTGGGGTTTGGGCACATCAAGGCGCAGTTGAACGACCTCAGGGCCGCCGTAGGTTTCAAGGGTGAGGGCTTTCATCGCGGGACAACTCCGTTTGCAGTGGGAATGCGCCATGGTAAAAGGCGCTAATCTGTACGAGAATTCCCCAACACCTCCCACCCTCCGTGCGAAAATAACCCGATGTTCGACTGGCAGGATCTGTATTTCTTCACCGTGCTGGCGCGCACCCAATCACTGTCGGCTGCCGCCCGCGAGCTGCAGGTGGAACACGCCACCGTCGGCCGGCGCGTCGATGCCCTGGAAAAAGCCCTCGGCGTCAAACTGGTAGACCGCCTGCCCCGCAGTCGCCCGCTCACCGAGGAAGGCCGGGCACTGGCGAAATTGGCGTCAGGCATGGGCGACATGGCCACCGAAGTGATGCGCCTGTCCCGCGTGGCCTCCATCGAAGTGGCCGGCACCGTGCGGGTCAGTTGCCCGCCGTCGATTGCCATCCACTGCATCGCGCCCCATGTCGCACGCTTCAGGGCGCAGTATCCCAAGCTGAATATCGTGTTGATGTCCTCGACGACGCTGGCCGCCCTCGACAAAGGCGAAGCCGACATTGCCCTGCGCACGGTGCGTCCCGATGAGGAAGCGCTGGTACGCAGAAAGGTCGGCGCCGTGCGTTTCGGGCTCTATGCCACGCCCGAGCTCAAGCAGTTACCCGCTGAACAGTGGACGTTCATTGCCTATGACGCCACCCGCGACCACCTGCCCCAACAGGCGTGGATGCATCAGGTGCGCGGCAACCGCACGATTGCCTTCGCCGCCAGCGACCTGATCACCCAGCAAATGGCCGCCCGGTCCCAAGTAGGTGCGGTGGTATTGCCCACGCTGGTGGGAGATCACGACGCGGCATTGGTGCGGTTGGCAACGAACACCGAAGGCCCGGTTCGCGATATCTGGCTGACGGTGTATCCGGATATGCGCCGCTCGCCTTCGGTGAAGGTGGTGATGGAGTTTCTGGTGAGCTGCATTGAAGGCGAGCCGCAGTTGCGGCGGTGAGACCGATTACTGCGCGGCGTACTGTTCGTCGCTGACCTGCTCCATCCAGTCCACCACCTTGCCGTCGAGCATTTCGTTGATCGCGATATGGGTCATGGCGGTGTTCGCCGTGGCGCCATGCCAATGCTTGACACCGGGTGCAATCCATACCGTGTCGCCGGGGCGAATGGCCCGCACGGCCTCCCCCGCATTTGCATTGTTGGTTGGCGCGTTGCGTTATCGCGGCTGAAAGAAGTCCGTCAGGGCCGCGCCCAAGCCATCGAACACCACGGCGATGCGCGGGACCTTGCGCATGTCCTGGTGCATGGCGATCCACACGTCAACCTTGAAATCCACCTGCGCGGGCAACACCCGCACCAGCCCGTGACGTTGTGCCACCTGGGCTGAACACACGCCGATCCCAAGCCCCGCACGCAGAGCGGCCAACTGCGCGAGGTGATCGTCGGTGCGAATCACCGTACTGGGCGCCGAACAGTCGAAACCGCGCTCACCCAGGAATTCGATCTCCAGCAAGTTGCGGTCCGGCCCGATCAGCGGGTAGCCGTGCAATTGCGCAACGGTGTCCGGCGTGCCCTGCTCTGCCAACAGTTCGGGTGCGGCGTACAACCCTACGTGAAGGTCGCCGACCTTGCGCGCGACCACCGTGGATTCGACCGGGCGACGGATGCGTACGGCGACGTCGGCCTCTTGCCGGGCAAGTGCCTGGAGCCGATTGGATACGCTCAGTTCGATGGCCAATTGCGGATGATCACGGCGCAGGCTGCGCAACATGGGCGGCAGCACTTCAACGCCCAGCAGCTTGCCGCTGGTGAGCCGCACCGTGCCGCCGGCGAGGGCCGTGTCGGCCGAGGCTGCGCGGCTGAAGGCGTTGGCGGCAACGGCCATCGCTTCAACGTGGCTGATCAGGTCCTTGGCCGTGTCGGTGGGCAACAGCCCGGCGGGTGAGCGGATAAACAGGCTGACCCCGACGCTCTGCTCCAGGGCCTCGATCCTTCGCCGCGCGGTGGCCTGGGCGATCCCCAGCAAACGGGCCGCGCCCGACAGGCTGCCGGTGCGCAACACGGCGAGGAAGGCGCGCTGGGTTTCCCATTGGAGTTGCGGGGCGTTCATACATTTCCTGTGAGCCGCTGGGCAGTTTTGGCGGATGTTCTTTGTTCCGGGGCTGCGGCATGCTGGCGAGCATAACCGATGGGGCTTTCGCCCTCACTTTGCACAGGATCGTTTTTGATGACACTCACGGGCCAATGTCGCTGCACCCGCGTGACCTACACCCTCGATACCGACGCGCCGCTGGCGGTGTATGCCTGCCATTGCCGCCACTGCCAGACCTGGAGCGGCAGCGCGTTTGCCCTGCATGCGCTGTTGCCGGCGGATGCGCTGCGGGTTGAAGGTTCGCTGACGGAATATGCCTATGACGTTGATGGGCAGCGCTCGGAACATCGGTTGTGCGGGGTGTGCCATACGCGGATCTGCAACACCACGACGGCAGCGCCGGGGTTGGTTGTGCTGCGGGTCGGGACACTGGATGAGAGCCCGTCCGTGCAGCCGGTGGCGCATATCTGGCTGCGGCACAAGCAGCCGTGGGTAACGCTGGCGGAGGGTGTTCCGACCTGGCCGGAAAGCCCTGCGCCCCAGGCGTTTGCGCAGGCGTTGAGCGTTCCCCTGTAGACATGACTCACACCCACACTGTGGCGAGGGAGCTTGCTCCCGCTGGGTTGCGCAGCAACCCCAAAAGCATTGACCGGCCCATCCTGAAAGACCGCAGCGGCCTACCAGGGGGCGCTTCGCACCCCAACGGGAGCAAGCTCCCTCGCCACATTGGGCTCTGCGTCGATGTTGAGGCTCAGCACTTCGCCATTGCGCAACTGCCAGGCGAAGAAGTCTGAGAAATCATCGCGAACCAATGCGCGAATCGCCTTGGCGACAACCCCATGGGCAACCAGCACCACCACCTGTTGCCCATGGTTCACCAGCAACTGATTCAATCCGCCCCGGATGCGCTCGACGAACTGCGAGATTGACTCACCGTCCGTGGGTGCCCGCTCCCATTGCCGGGTAATATTCTGCGCCCAAAGGTCGGGATAACGCTGCGCCGCCTCCGCCTGGGTCAGTCCCTCAAACACCCCCACGCCGCGCTCACGAAACGCATCCAGCGTAGGCAGTTGCAGCCCATCATCCGCAAACACAATGGCCGCCGTTTGCTGAGCCCTGCGCAGCGGCGAGACGATGACGGCGTCGATCTGCGCCGGCAATTTTTCCCGCAACTCCCGCGCCTGCAGCACGCCCCGTTCGTTGAGATCAATGTCCAGCGAGCCCTGGTAACGCCCCTCGGCATTGGCTTGAGTTTCGCCGTGACGAACAACATACAACTGCATACCGCCCTCCTTCATCCTGACGCTGAAAGGCCGCGAACGGCGCCCCCGATAAAGGCCTAAGCTAAGATCGAAAAATTATTTATCGAATGTTTTTTAGAACAATAAGCTCACCTTAATCCATTAAGAGTCGAGCACGCCATGCCCCAGTTTTCGCTCCATCGCCTTTTCATCGCAGGCCTTGCCACACTGGGCCTCTGCACCACCCTGAGCACCCAAGCCCAGGAAACCGTACGCATCGGCTACCAGAAATCCTCGACCCTGATCACCTTGCTGAAAACCCAGGGCACCCTGGAAAAAGCCCTCAAGGCCGACGGCATCGACGTCACCTGGCACGAGTTCCCCAGTGGCCTGCCGCTGCTGGAAGCACTCAACGTCGGTAACGTGGATATCAGCGCCGACGTGGCCGACACCGTGCCGATCTTCGCCCAGGCCGCCCAGGCCAAGCTCACCTACTTCGCCCAGGAAGCGCCCTCGCCCCAAGCCCAGGCGATCGTGGTGCGCAAGGACTCGCCGATCCAGCAACTGGCGGATTTGAAAGGCAAGAAAATCGCCGTGACCAAGGCCGCCGGCACTCACTATTTATTGATCGCTGCCTTGGACAAGGCGGGGCTGGCCTTCTCCGATATCGAGCCGGCGTACCTGACGCCCGCCGATGGCCGCGCTGCGTTTGAAAACAACAAGGTTGATGCCTGGGTCACGTGGGAACCGTTCCTCACCAGCGTGCAGCGCCAACTGCCCACCCGCACCCTTGCGGACGGTACCGGGCTGGCCAGTTACAAGCGCTATTACCTGACGGGTACGCCCTATGCCCAGGCGCATCCGGAAGTGCTGAAGCTGGTGTACGAGCAGTTGCACCAGGCTGGCGAGTGGGTGAAGAGCCACCCGCGTGATGCCGCGAAAGTGCTGGGGCCATTGTGGGGCAACCTGGATGTGGAGACTGTCGAGGCCGCCAATGCTCATCGCAGCTATGAGGTGCAACCGGTGACGCTGGATCAGTTGGGGGAACAGCAGAAAATTGCGGATGCGTTCTTCAAGGCGGGGTTGTTGCCCAAGGCGGTGGATGCGCAGGATGTGCAGGTGTGGAAACCCTGAGGCAGTCAACTGTGGGAGCCGGGCTTGTCCGCGATGCAGACAACTCGGTACTCCAGTCATACCGCGGTGATGCCATCGCAGCCTCGCCAAGGCTCGACAGCTCCCACAGGTGATGTTCAGGGCCTGGACTATCGGCGGTGTCAGCGTTTACGCGTCGCGTCATCCAGCGCAAGGATGGTATGAGCATTGGTCACCGTGGTCGCCAGGGTATTGATCACTCCCGAGCGCAACGCCCCCAGCGTTGCCGCCGCCTTGGTGTTTTCACTGGCAATCGCCACCACATCCGGAATCCGAAACAGCTCCTGCACCGTCAACCCGATCACCCGCCCCTGAATCGCGTTGACCGCCGGCTGGCCATGAATGTCGATGAAGTCATAACCCATCATGTCCCCCACGGTGCCGGACAACCGCGCCTGTGCAATTTCCTGGGGCGAAAACCACCCCATGCGCACCATGTTGCTGTTTTCACTCATGTCACCGATGCCGATCAACGCCATGTCCGCACGGCGGGCACGGTCAAGCGTGGAACGCACCGTATCGTTGCTGATCAACACCCCACGCAGTTCCGGATTGGCCACCAGCGCCGGGGCGTACAGGCTTTCACTCTCGCCACCAAACCGCAGGGCCAGGCGCCGGCAAATATGGTCGGGGTTCATGTATTCACCCGCCTTGAGCGAACCGCCAATGGCGCACACAAACGTGCAGTTGCGGGTCACCGGCAAAAATACGTTATCGGCCACCGCACCGACATTACGCCCCATGCCGACCGCGACGATCATGCCGTCACTGAGGGTTTTGTTCAGGTAGTTGGCCACCAGGCTCGCCACCGCCGAGCGCTGGGTGTCCGGGTCGCTGTGGTCCACCGCAATCAAGGCGCGGTCCAGCTGGAAGCGCTCCACCAGCGCCTGTTCCAGCTCGTTGTTCATCGCCGGGTGCTGCAACACCCGCACCTCGACAATCCCTTCATCCCGTGCGCGTTTGAGCAGGCGGCTGACTTTTGCCCGGGACAGGTCGAAGCGCTTGGCGATGGCTTCCTGAGTGACGTTCTCAAGGTAATAGAGCATTGCCACTTCGGTCATCAGGTCGATGTCGCTGGCGATGCGCTGGGTACTGTCACTCATGGGCACGGGCTTCCGTTTCGGTGTCAAAGGCGCATTCTCCCGACTCTTGCCCCGTTCCGTCCACTACTGATGCCCGTCACGCTCGATCGCGTTGATGCGGTCGACCTTGGCCCCGGAACGCGCGGCTTCGAACTCCGACTCCAGGAACGACTTGACGATGCTCTTGGCCAGTTCCGCGCCGATCACCCGTGCACCGATGGACAGGATCTGCGCATCGTTGCTCTTGCGTGCCCGCTCCGCCGAATAGGTGTCATGGGCCTGGGCCGCACGAATCCCCAGGACTTTGTTGGCCGAGATGGCCATGCCGATACCAGTGCCGCACACCAGCACGCCCAAGCGTTGCTCGCCGGCATTGATCGCCGTGGCCACCGCCAGGGCAATGTCCGGGTACAGCACCGGCGCCGTGGAATGGGTGCCGAAGTCCGTCACCGGGTAACCCAGCGCCTCGATATGGCGCTTCAACAGTTCTTTGAGCTCATAACCCGCTTCATCGCATCCGATAGCCACCGGGAAAGGTGTGTTCATGGCGTTTGGCTCCGCTGCCGTTTTGGGTGCTGGAGAGTGATCATATGATCACTCGGTGAAATTTAGCTCAGTCATTTCTCGGATATTCCAGTCGCCCTGTCAAGCAGGATTTAGCTGACCTTCCAGTCAAAGCCCTCTAAACCGGCTTACTTTGCGCAAATCCATCCATTTACAACTTTTCAGTGAAAGAGATTGACTGATCAGAATTTCATTTGATACACATATGCTCACAGCGAAACATGACTGTGCGACCTAATAAGAATTCACAGCACGAGGACACGCCGATGGCCACGCCATTACTGCTCCAGGCTGAACACGTCGCCAAGGCTTACGCCGGGATTCCTGCCCTGCGTGAGGGGCGCCTCTCTCTGCGGGCCGGCAGCGTCCACGCCCTGTGCGGCGGCAATGGCGCAGGCAAATCGACTTTCCTGAGCATCCTGATGGGCATCACCCAGCGTGACGCCGGGACCATCCTGCTCAACGGCTCCCCCGTTCAGTTCAACCGCCCCAGCGAAGCACTCGCGGCGGGGATCGCGATGATCACCCAGGAGCTGGAACCCATTCCCTACATGACCGTCGCCGAAAACATCTGGCTGGGCCGCGAACCGCGCCGCGCCGGCTGCATCGTCGACAGCAAGGAGCTCAACCGGCGCACTCGCGAACTGCTGGAAGGCCTGGAGTTCGACGTCGACGCCACCAGCCCCATGCATCGCCTGAGCGTGGCGCAGATCCAGTTGGTGGAGATCGCCAAGGCATTCAGCCACGACTGCCAGGTGATGATCATGGACGAGCCCACCTCGGCCATCGGCGAGCGCGAGGCCGAAACCCTGTTCAAGGCCATCCGCCGCCTCACCGCCCGTGGTGCCGGCATCATCTATGTGTCGCACCGCCTCAGTGAACTGGCGCAGATTGCCGACGACTACAGCATCTTTCGCGACGGCGCCTTCGTTGAGACCGGGCGCATGGCCGATATCGACCGCGCCCACCTGGTGCGCGGCATCGTCGGCCAGGAACTGACCCGCATCGACCACAAGGTCGGCCGCGAATGCGCCGCCGAATGCTGCCTGGACGTCGACAGCCTGAGCCGCGCCGGCGAGTTCCAGGACATCAGCCTGCAACTGCGCCAGGGCGAGATTCTCGGCATCTACGGGCTGATGGGCTCGGGCCGCAGCGAATTCCTCAACTGCATCTACGGCCTCACCACGCCGGACTCCGGCAGCGTGACCCTGCAAGGCAAACCGATGCCCATCGGCCTGCCCAAGGCAACGATCCAGGCCGGCATGTCACTGGTCACCGAAGACCGCAAGGACAGCGGCCTGGTGCTCAGCGGCAGCATCCTCTCGAACATCGCATTGTCGGCGTACAAGCAGCTGTCGAGCTGGTCGCTGATCAATGCCCGCAAGGAAAACCAACTGGCCCAGGACATGGTCAAGCGCCTGCAGATCAAGACCACTTCCCTGGACCTGCCGGTGGAATCCATGAGCGGCGGCAACCAGCAGAAAGTAGTGCTCGCCAAATGCCTGTCGACCCAGCCGATCTGCCTGCTGTGCGATGAGCCGACCCGGGGCATCGATGAAGGCGCCAAGCAGGAGATCTATCACCTGCTGGACCAGTTCGTGCGCGCCGGCGGCGCGGCAATTGTGGTGTCGTCCGAAGCCCCGGAATTGCTGCACCTGAGTGACCGTATTGCCGTGTTCAAAGGCGGAAGGCTGGTGACCATCAGCAGCGATACCGCCCTTTCCCAGGAAGCCTTGTTGAGTCTTGCCTCATGAATGCCAAATCACTTTCTACACCTGCAGCCGCCCCCGTCACGACCGCACCCCGCAGCCGCCTGCGCCTGTCCCTCGACCGCTTCGGCCTGCCGCTGGTGTTCATCCTCCTGTGCCTGGTGATGGCCTTCGCCAGCGAATACTTCATGACCTGGCGCAACTGGATGGACATCCTGCGCCAGACCTCGATCAACGGGATCCTCGCCGTGGGCATGACCTACGTGATCCTGACCAAGGGCATCGACCTGTCGGTGGGCTCGATCCTGGCCTTTGCCGGGCTGTGCAGCGCCATGGTCGCGACCCAGGGCTATGGCGTGCTGGCGGCGGTCAGCGCCGGGATGTTCGCCGGGGCGATGCTCGGGGTGGTGAACGGCTTTATGGTCGCCAACCTGTCGATCCCGCCCTTTGTCGCGACCTTGGGCATGCTGAGCATTGCCCGGGGCATGACCTTCATCCTCAACGACGGCAGCCCGATCACCGACCTGCCCGACGCGTACCTGGCACTGGGTATCGGCAAGATCGGCCCGATTGGCGTGCCCATCGTGATCTTCGCCGTGGTCGCGCTGATCTTCTGGATGGTGCTGCGCTACACCACCTACGGCCGTTATGTGTACGCGGTGGGCGGCAACGAGAAGAGCGCGCGCACCTCCGGGATCGGCGTGCGCAAGGTGATGTTTTCGGTGTACGTGGTCTCGGGCCTGCTCGCCGGGCTGGCCGGTGTAGTGCTGTCGGCGCGCACCACCTCTGCCCTGCCCCAGGCCGGCACCTCGTATGAGCTGGATGCGATTGCCGCCGTGGTAATCGGCGGCACCAGCCTGTCGGGCGGTACCGGCACGATTGTCGGCACGCTGTTTGGCGCATTGCTGATCGGCGTGATCAACAACGGCCTGAACCTGCTCGGCGTGTCCTCCTATTACCAGCAGGTCGCCAAGGGCCTGATCATCGTGTTCGCAGTGCTGATTGACGTGTGGCGCAAGAAGAAACGCTAGTTCTGAAAACTACCACTACAACAATAACGGAGTTCTCTCATGAAACCTGGTACGACTTTGGCCGCCGTCGCGGCACTCTCCCTGCTCGCCAGCAGTGTCACCCTGGCCGCCGATGGCAAGACCTATAAGATCGGCGCCGCCGTGTACGGGCTCAAGGGCCAGTTCATGCAGAACTGGGTGCGCGAGCTGAAGGAACACCCCGCAGTCAAGGACGGCACCGTGCAGTTGACCGTGTTCGACGGCAACTATGACGCACTGACCCAGAACAACCAGATTGAAAACATGGTGACCCAGCACTACGACGCGATCCTGTTTGTGCCGATCGACACCAAGGCCGGCGTCGGCACCGTGAAGGCCGCCATGAGCAATGACGTGGTGGTGATCGCCTCCAACACCAAGGTGGCGGACGCCAACGTGCCTTATGTTGGCAACGATGACGTGGAAGGCGGTCGCCTGCAGGCCCAGGCCATGGTCGACAAACTCAAGGGCCGCGGCAACGTGGTGATCATCCAGGGCCCGATTGGCCAGTCGGCGCAGATCGACCGCGAAAAGGGCGAGATGGAAGTACTGGGCAAGCACCCGGACATCAAGATCATCGAGAAGAAAACCGCCAACTGGGACCGCGCCCAGGCCCTGGCCCTGACCGAAGACTGGCTGAACGCACACCCCAAGGGCATCAACGGGGTGATCGCGCAAAACGATGACATGGCCCTCGGTGCGGTGCAGGCGTTGAAGTCCCATGGGCTGACGTCCAAGGATGTGCCGGTGACGTCCATCGACGGCATGCCGGATGCGATCCAGGCGGCGAAGAAAGATGAAGTGACCACCTTCCTGCAGGACGCCCAGGCCCAGTCTCAAGGCGCGCTGGATGTGGCGCTGCGGGCGCTGGCCGGCAAGGATTACAAGCCGCAGTCGGTGATCTGGGAACGTTATGGCAAGGACGTGAAATGGGGTGACGGCACCGCCAGGAACTACATCCTGCCGTGGGTGCCGGTGACCAATGCGAATGCGGATGCGCTGTACCAGCAGGTGAGCGGTACGAAGTAAGTTTTGACTTGAAACCCGGTCAAGTGTGGGAGCGGGCTTGCTCGCGAAAGCGGTGGATCATTCAACAGATGTGCCACCTGATACACCGCTTTCGCGAGCAAGCCCGCTCCCACATTGGATCTCCACCGATCTGAAAAATGGAGTCATGTTCATGTCTGGATTCTGGAATCAAGCCTTCGACCTCACCGGCCGCTGCGCCGTGATCACCGGCGGGGCCGCCGGGATCGGTCTGGCTTGTGCCAGCCTGCTGGTGGAACGCGGCGCGCGGGTGGCCCTGCTGGACCGCGACCCGGCCGTGGTCGAAGTCGCCGCCAGCCTCGGCGCCGGGAACATCGGCATCGCCGTGGACCTGCGCCAACTCGACCAGGTGCACAGCACCATCGATTACGTATTCGATCACTTCAAACGCCTGGATTACCTGGTCAACAGCGCCGGCGTGGCCCTGCTGGACAAGGCCCTGGACGTCAGCGAAAACGCCTGGGACACCACTCTCGACATCAACCTCAAGGCCAGTTTCTTCGTGGCCCAGGCCTGCGCCAGGCACATGCTGGCCCAGGGCAGCGGGCGCATCGTCAACCTCGCCTCCCAAGCGGCGGTGATCGGCCTGGACCGTCACGTCGCCTACTGCGCCAGCAAGGCCGCCGTGGTCGGCATGACCAAGGTGCTCGCCATGGAATGGGCGCCCCACATCAACGTCAACGCCATCTCCCCGACCATCGTCGAAACCGCCCTGGGTAAAAAGGCCTGGGCGGGCGAGCTGGGGGAACGGGCCAAATTGCAGATCCCGGCGGGCCGCTTTGCCCAGCCGGAAGAAATCGCCGGGCTGGCGTTGTACCTGCTCAGCGACGCCGCACAGATGATCACCGGGGAAAACGTGGTGATCGACGGTGGCTACAGCATCCAGTAATTGATCTTTTGTCGTGAGGTTTATCGTCATGTCTACCGTTACCGAACGCACTGCCGAACAACTGTCCCCCGTCATTCCAAAAACCATGCAGGCCGTGGTCTGTCACGGCCCCGAAGACTATCGCCTGGAGACCGTCGATGTGCCGACGCCCGGCCCCGACGAGATCCTCACCAAGGTCGAACTGTGCGGCATCTGCATGGGCGACATCAAGACCTACCGCGGCGCGCCCTCGTTCTGGGGCGACGCCGAGCAGCCGCGCTACGTGAAGCCGCCGATGATTCCCGGCCACGAGTTTGTCTGCCGCGTGGTCGCCCTCGGCCCTGGCGCGGAAAAGCGCGGGGTGAAGGTCGGCGACCGGGTGATTTCCGAACAGATCGTGCCGTGCTGGGGCTGCCGCTTCTGCAACCACGGCCAGTACTGGATGTGCCAGAAACACGACTTGTACGGTTTCCAGAACAACGTCCAGGGCGCCATGGCCCAGTACATGATCTTCACCAAGGAAGGCATCATCCACAAAGTACCGGACTCGATTGCCCCGGACGAAGCCATCCTGATCGAACCCCTGGCCTGTTCGCTGCACGCGGCGGAACGGGCGAATGTGGATTTCGACGACATCGTGGTGGTGGCCGGCGCCGGCACCCTGGGCCTGGGGATCATCGGTGCGGTGCGCATGCGCAACCCGAAAAAGCTCATCGTGCTCGACATGAAACCCGAACGCGCTGCCCTCGCCCTGCGCATGGGCGCGGACGAAGTGTGGAACCCGGCCGAAGTCGACGTGATGGCGAAGATTCGCGAGATCACCGATGGCTACGGCTGCGACATCTACATCGAAGCCACCGGGCACCACAAGGCGGTGAACCAGGGCCTGGCGATGTTGCGCAAGCTGGGGCGCTTCGTGGAATTCAGCGTGTTCAACGACGAGGCCACGGTGGACTGGTCGATCATCGGTGACCGCAAGGAACTGGACGTGCTGGGCTCGCACCTCGGCCCGTACATGTACCCGCGCGCCATCGACTTTATCGGCAACCGCAAGATCGACATGCGCGACGTGGTGACCCACAAGTTTGCCCTGGCGGACTTCAAGGAAGCGTTTGCGGTGATGGAGCGCGGGGACAAGTCGCTTAAAGTCGTCCTGGAACCCTGATTGGCCCAATAACACAAAACCCTGCGGGCGCCGGGCTTAGGCTTTTTGTGGGAGCTGGCTTGCCTGCGATGCAGACGCCTCGGTCTATCTGTGACACCGAGCCGATGCAATCGCAGGCAAGCCAGCTCCCACAAAAGCCCCCGGCTCCCACACCAAGAACAAGAACACAGGAAACCGCGTTATGAATCGAGTGATAAACGATCCGGACCAGGTGGTCGAGGACATGCTGCGGGGTATTCTGGTCGCGCACCCCGAGCTGCGCCAATACGAAACCAATCCCCGGGTGATCGGCAAGGCCAAGCCGTCACCACAGGGCCGGGTGGGCATCGTGACCGGCGGCGGCTCCGGCCATGAACCGGCGTTCCTTGGCTATGTCGGCCCGGGCCTGGTGGACGCCGTGGCCGTCGGCGAAATCTTCTCCTCGCCCACCGCCAAAAGCTTCTTCGACGCCTTCCGTGCCGCCGACCACGGCGCCGGCGTGGCGTGCCTGTACGGCAACTATGCCGGCGACAACATGAACGTGAAGCTGGCGATGAAGATGGCCGCCAGCAAGGACATGCGCATCCGCACCGTGGTCGCCAACGACGATGTGGCCTCGGCGCCCAAGGCCGACATCGCCAAGCGTCGCGGCGTGGCAGGCGAGATCTTCATGTGGAAGGTCGGCGGTGCAGCCGCGGCCCAGCATTACGACCTGGACGGGGTGATTCGTGTTGCCCAGAAGGCAGTCGATAACTGCCGCTCCATCGGCATCGGCCTCACGCCCTGCACCATCGCAGCGGTGGGCAAGCCGAACTTCCAGATTCCCGACGGGCAGATGGAATTGGGCATCGGCCATCACGGCGAGCCGGGCATTGAAGTCATCCCGATCGAATCCGCCGAGGCCATGGCGGCCCGCATGCTCGCACCGATCCTCGCCGACCGCGACTTCAGCCAGGACGACAGCGTGGTGGTGCTGGTCTCGGGCCTGGGTGCGACGCCGGTGATGGAACTTTACATTTTCTACGCCGAGGTTGAACGTCAGCTGCAAGCCAGGGGCTTGAAGATTCACCGCTGCTACGTGGGCAACTACTTCACCTCCCTGGAAATGATGGGCGTGACCCTGACCTTGCTGGGCCTGGACGCCGAGCTGAAATCCCTGATCGACCAACCCTGCCGTTCCATCGGCATGACCCAGGCGGACTAAACCATGAGCCAGCATTTCTCCACCCACGACGGCAGCGCCATCGTCGCCGACCTGGTGAGCGTGATCGTTGCCAACCGCGAATACCTGAGCGAAGTCGACGGCGCCATTGGCGATGGCGACCACGGCATCAACATGGCCAAGGGGTTCGCCCATTGCGGGCGCACGATTGAAGGCCGCCAGCTGACCCTGGCCGAAGCGCTGGACGAGTTGACGCTGAGCCTGATGGAAGGCATCGGCGGCTCCATGGGGCCGTTGTATGGCAGCCTGTTTATCGGCATGGCGGATGAGGTGCGCGGCAGCGAACAGATTGACGCGGCGACCTTTGCACATTTGCTGCGGGGCGGGCTGACCTCGTTGCAGGACATCACCGAAGCCGGCGTGGGTGACAAGTGTTTGATGGACACCTTGATTCCGGCGGTGGAGGCGTTTGAACAGGCCCATGGGTCAGGAGCGTCATTCAGCGATGCGCTGGAGGCGATGAAAAGTGCTGCTTCGCGGGGGCGGGATTCCACCAGGGATCTGGTGGCGAAGATTGGGCGTGCCAGCCGCCTGGGCGAGCGCTCGTTGGGTGTACTGGATGCCGGAGCGGTATCGTGCTGCTTGATACTGACGCGATTGGCGGATTCGGTTCAACCGCGGTTGGTGTAGCGCCTGGTCAGGCCTCATCGCAGGCAAGCCAGCTCCCACAGTTGACCGCGTACACCCAGGCAACTCGGTCAACTGTGGGAGCTGGCTTGCCTGCGATGGCCGCGACCCGGCTTAACTTTTATCACCAAAACCAGCCGCACTCAGTTTGACCTGCTCGATATACCGCGCCACCGCTGGCGCCTTTTCAAAGCGCCGGTAAATCAGCGACAACCAGGACGACGCCTCGCTGCCTTCAATGCTGCGGTACACGACATTCGGCAAGCTCACATGCCCCACCACCGACTCCGGCACTACCGCTACGCCCTGCCCCAGTGACACCAACGCAATCACCGCCACCAACCCACCCGGCTGTGGCCCCAGGCGCGGCGCGTAACCACCCTGCGCTGCCACGTGCAGCGTGCCACTGATCTGCTCGGGCAAGATGAAGGTCTCGTTCTGTAGGTGCTCGCAACTGATTGCCTTCAACCCCAGCAGCCACGAATCCTGGGGCAACGCCAGCACAAACCCCTCACTGCTCAACCGCACCCCGTCGACTCCGTCAGGCAAGGTCATCGGCGAACGAATGTAGCCAATGTCGAAACGCCCCTCCGCCACCAGCCCCGGCAACGCCGCCATGGGGCTCTCACGCACGCTGAGGCTCACGTCCGGGCAGTCCGCGCAGAACGACTGCACCTGGCGCTGCAACAACCCCGAATACACCGCCGACGCCACATAACCCAGTTCGATATGACCGATTTCGCCGCGCCCGGCGCGCTGGGCATTGCGTTGGGCAAACTCGAACTGGCGCACGGTGGCCTCTGCCTCGATCAGCAAGGCCGCGCCCGCCTCGGTCAGGCTGACCTCGCGCTGGCGGCGGATAAACAAGCGCGTACCGAGGGTGGCTTCCATGTCCTGGATCTGCCGGCTCAGGGTCGGCGGCGCGATACCCAGCTGTTCGGCAGCACGGGTGAAATTGCGTTGCCGGGCAACCGCCAGGAAGTAGCGGAAATGACGTATTTCCATCACAGGATTAGCTCAAAGGTAATGAAGTTCTGTATGGCGCCTAACAAGGACGCCACCTGCCGGGGATAAGCTCGCGGTACGTTCACAGTAGAGAGGCTTTCCCATGTTCGTCAAATCATTGGTCCTGGTGCTTGCCGGTCTTTGCACCGTGCCCGCAGCGCTGGCCGCAGAAGCCCCCGCAAGCATTGCCCACAAGGCAATCCTGAGCCTGGCAGCGGCCCAGCAGATCGCCGCACACGCGCGCAAGGTCGCCGCCGACAAGGGCTGGCCCTGCGCCGTGGCCATCGTCGATGACGGTGGCTGGCCGATCCTGACGCTGCGCATGGATGGCGCTCCCGTGGTGGCCGGTATTGAGCTGGCCCAGGGCAAGGCGCGCACTTCCGCGCTCTTCAAGCGGCCGTCCGGGGACCTGGAAAACGCCATCAACAACGGCCGCCCGGCAGCCATCACCGCCGGCCTGTTGATGATGAAGGGCGCCCAGCCAATCATCCTTGAAGGCCAGGTAGTGGGCGCCATCGGCATCAGCGCAGATACTCCGGCCCACGATGACGAGATCGCCCTCGCGGCGGTGGCTTCGGTGCAGCCATGAGCAAGGTCAGCCCGCGCCTGACGCTGCTGACCGCCTCCGGGGTCTGTTCGCTGATCGTGCTCGACACCAACATCGTCGCCGTGACCCTGCCGAGCATCGCCCGGGACCTGGGGGCGAATTTTGCCGATATCGAATGGGTGGTCAGCGCTTATATGCTGGCCTTCGCCGCCCTGTTATTGCCGGCCGGAAGCATTGCCGACCGCTTTGGCCGCAAGAAGACCCTGGTCTGGGGCCTGGGTATTTTTATCCTCGCCTCCCTCGGCTGCGGTGCGGCGCCGAATGCGTTGTTCCTGGATATCGCTCGCGCCGTCAAAGGTGTCGGCGCAGCGCTGCTGCTGACCTCGGCCCTGGCCTCCATCGGCCATACCTTCCATGACGAAGTGGAACGCGCCAAGGCCTGGGCCTTCTGGGGCGCGTGCATGGGCGTGGCGATGACCGCCGCACCGACCCTCGGCGGGTTGATTACCCAGTACCTGGGCTGGCGCTGGATTTTCTATCTGAATTTGCCGGTCGGCCTGGTGCTGATGGGGCTGGTGCTGCGCGCGATTCCGGAATCCCGCGATGCCCAGGCTGCAAGGCTCGACCCTTGGGGCAGCCTGAGTTTCAGTGCCAGCCTGCTGTGCCTGATCTGGGGCTTGATCGAAGCCAACCGTATCGGCTGGGACAACCCGCTGACTTACGCGCGGCTGCTGGGAGGCGCTGCGTTGCTGGGTGTTTTTGTACTCGCCGAACGCCTGCAACAGCGGCCCATGGTCGACCTGCAACTGTTCAGGCACCCGCGCTTTATCGGCGCACTGCTGGGGATGTTCGCCTACGCCGGCTGTGCCCAGGTGATGATGACGCTGCTGCCGTTCTACCTGCAAAACGGCCTGGGGTTCTCCGCGATTGCCTCCGGGCTGGGCATGTTGCCGTTTGCCTTGACCATGTTGATTTGTCCGCGGATAGGCGCCCGACTGGCTAGCCGTTTTGCCCCGGCAACGATGATGGCGACGGGGCTGGCGTTGGTGGGGTGCGGCAACCTGCTGAGTGCCTGGGCGGTCAATATCGGTGGTTATCTGCCGTTCGCCCTGGCGATTGCCGTCACGGGGGCCGGCGCGGGATTGCTCAATGGCGATACGCAGAAAAACATCATGGCTTGCGTGCCACGGGACCGCGCGGGGATGGCGTCGGGCATGAGCACCACCATGCGCTTCAGCGCGATCATGTTGGCGATCGGGGTGTATGGGGCGTTGTTGAGCAGCCATAGCGAACAGTTGCTGCACACGAGCATCGGCTCCCAGTGGCAGGAACAGGCGGCAGGGATTGCTTCACGGGTAGTGGCTGGCGATATGCCAGCGGCCATGGCGTTGCTGCCCGAGTCCGCGCGGGACACGGTGCAGCCACTGGCGCGGCAGGCGTTTGTCGGTGGGTTCAGCGTGGTGTTGTGGGTGGCGGGGTTGTTGGGTTTGCTGGGGGCGCTGGTGGTGGGCTCGTTGATGCGGCACCCCATACCGGCGGTGCCGCAGGTCTCTTTACTGACTCGATAATGCGACCACCACGACCCAATGTGGGAGCGGGCTTGCTCGCGAATGCGGTGGGTCAGTCAATACATCTGTGACTGATCCACCGCATTCGCGAGCAAGTCGAATCGTCGCACCGCCGCTCCCACATTTTGATCTTCGACAGTCAGTTGAAGGGTTACCAGAAACGCTGCTGGGTCAGGCGACTCCACCAGGTCAGCAGCACCCGGTCTACCGAACCGCTGGCCGCCAGGCCCACCCGCTCCTGCAGGCTTTTACGCTCGGCATAGTGCAGGTGGAACACCTCGGCGGTCTTGGCCTTGGTCGCCAGGTATTCGTCGCTGGTTTGCAGCTGGTCCACCAGTTGCTTGTCCAGCGCCGCGACACCCAGCCAGACTTCGCCGGTGGCCACGTCATCAATCGCCAGCTGCGGGCGGTAGCGCGACACGAAGTTCTTGAACAGTTGATGGGTGATGTCCAGGTCTTCCTGGAACTTCTCGCGGCCCTTCTCGGTGTTTTCGCCAAACACCGTCAGGGTGCGTTTGTATTCACCGGCGGTCAGCACTTCGAAGTCGATATCGTGCTTCTTCAGCAGGCGGTTGACGTTGGGCAACTGCGCCACCACGCCAATCGAGCCAAGGATGGCAAACGGTGCGCTGATGATCTTCTCGCCGATGCACGCCATCATGTAGCCGCCGCTGGCCGCGACCTTGTCGATGCACACGGTCAACGGCACGCCCGCCTCGCGGATACGCGCCAGTTGCGACGACGCCAGGCCGTAGCTGTGAACCATGCCGCCGCCGCTTTCAAGGCGCAGCACCACTTCGTCCTTGGGTGTGGCCAGGCTCAGCAGTGCCGTGATTTCATGGCGCAGGCTTTCAGTGGCCGAGGCCTTGATGTCGCCGTCGAAATCCAGCACGAACACCCGTGGCTTGGCTTCTGGCTTCTTCTTGCCCTTCTTCTTTTCGGCCTTGCCTTCAGACTTGCGCAGGGCCTTGAGCTGGTCCTTGTCGAGCAGGGTCTGCTCCAGGCGCTCACGCAAACCCTTGTAGAAGTCATTGAGCTTGCTGACCTGCAACTGGCCGGCAGCTTTGCGGCGGCCTTTGCTGCGCAGTGCGGCGAAACTGATCAGCACCACCAGGATAGCGACGACCAGGGTGACGGTTTTAGCCAGGAAAGTAGCGTACTCGGCCAGAAAATCCATGTGACTCCTTACAAGTGCAGTGCGCCAGGCGCGGATTGCCCAAGCATACCGACGCCACCGCCATGGGGCCAGTGATCAAACCGCCAGCAGCGGGCCTCTAACGACCTTTTAAAACAAGCGTATGTTTTTTCATTGACAGCTTCCCGGCATCCTCATAACCTCGCCAGACTTTCAACGTACCGGGAAAACGGACGTGGGCAGCATTTACCTGATTCGACATGGCCAGGCCTCCTTCGGTGCAGACGACTACGACGTGCTGTCGCCCATCGGTGTGCAACAGGCGCAAGTGCTGGGCCGCCACCTGGCGGAACTGGGCCTGGGCTTCGACCGCTGCCTGTCAGGCGACCTGCGCCGCCAGCAGCACACCGCCAACGCCGCCTTTGAACAATACAGCGCCCTCGGCCGGCCGGTACCCACGCTGGAAATCGACAGCGCGTTCAACGAGTTCGACGCCGAGGCGATCATCCGCGCCCTGCTCCCGGACCTGCTGCACAGCGAACCCGAAGCCCTGCATATCCTGCGCAACGCCGCGCAAAACCGTGGCGAATTCCAGCGCATCTTTTCCCTGATCATCGAACGCTGGCTGGCCGGCACCTACGACCCGCCGGGCCTGGAAAGCTGGCTGGGATTTGTCGAACGTGTCCAGGGTGGCCTGCAACGCCTCCTCGAAGCCGCCGACAACCGTGACAAGATCGCCGTGTTCACCTCCGGCGGCACCATCACGGCCCTGCTCCACCTGATTACCCGAATGCCTGCCGCACAGGCCTTCGAACTGAACTGGCAAATTGTTAACACCTCGCTCAACCAGCTGAAATTCCGTGGTCGCGAGGTGGCACTGGCTTCCTTCAACAGCCATACCCACTTGCAACTGTTGAAGGCGCCGCAGCTCATCACTTTCCGATGAATTGCGGCCAACCGTGACCCCAAGGTCACTGGACTCACCATAAAAGGATCGAAACCATGACTGACGTAGCTAAAGCCGTAGAAGCAATGAAAGCCAAATTCAACCCAGCCGCTGCCGACGGCCTGGACCTGGTGTTCGGTTTCCGTATCGACGACACCCAGAACTTCTCGCTGGTCGTGAAAAACAACACCTGCGAACTGCTGGAAGGTGAAAACCCGGACGCCCAAGTCACCCTGGTGATGGACGGCGACACCATGAAAGGCATCGTCAGCGGCGAAACCGACGGCATGCAGGCATTCATGGGCGGCAAACTGCGCACTGAAGGCGACATGATGCTGGCCATGAAATTGAGCGAGCTGTTCCCGGCCTGATCAGGGCAACCCTGGCAAG
>NZ_JACAOX010000016.1:0-106886 GCF_013386015.1 Pseudomonas sp. B6001 | reverse complement strand
GCCCGCTCCCACATTTTGATTGTGCTTTTTTCAGGTTTTTGGCTGCAACAACAGCGCCACCAACGCACTCCACCCTGTCTGATGCGAAGCCCCCAACCCCCGCCCGGTCTCGCCATGAAAATACTCATGGAACAACACCAGGTCGCGGCTCGCCGGGTCCGCCTCCAACTGTGCATACCCCACCATCGACGGCCTTGAACCGTTCTCATCCCTCAGAAACAGGCTCGTCAACCGCTGGCTCAGCCCCTGCGCAACCTCCTCCAGCGACGCCAGATACCCACTCCCCGCCGGATACTCCACCGAGAAATTATCCGCGTAGTAGCGGTGAAACTCCCGCAGCGACTCAATCAGCATGTAGTTGACCGGCATCCACAACGGCCCGCGCCAGTTGGAGTTACCGCCGTACAGCCGCGAATCGGACTCCGCCGGCTCATAGCGGGCACACAGGGTATTGCCATTCATCTTCAGCGCCAGCGGTTCCTCGGCGAACGCTTTCGAGAGTGAACGAACCCCAAAGGTGGAGAGAAACTCCGACTCATCCAGCATCCGCCGCAGCAAATCCTTGGTCCGCTCCCCCCGCAACAGCGCCAGCAGCAGGCGATTACCCTGCCCCGGCTCGTTCCAGCGCGACACCAGCTTGGCCAGGTCCGGCCGGTGTTTCATAAAACCCAGCAATCGCTCGCGCAACCCCTCCAGCCCTTCATGCTCGCGCTGCTCCAGCACCAGCACCGCAAACAGCGGCATCAGGCCGACGATGGAGCGCAGGCGCACCGGTTCGCTTTCACCGCCAGGCCGATGCAGCACGTCATAGAAAAACTGGTCCTGCTCATCCCACAAGCCTTCATCGCCATTGTCGACGCGGTTGATCGCCCCGGCGATGTACAGGAAGTGCTCGAAGAATTTCACCGCAATATCCACATACACCACGTTACGCTTGGCCAGCTCCAGGCCGATGCGCATCAGGTCCAGGGCATAGGCGGCCACCCAGGCAGTGCCGTCCGCCTGGTCCAACTGATAACCCGGCGGCAAATCAGCCGAGCGATCAAACAGCGCAATGTTGTCCAGCCCGAGAAACCCACCCTGGAACAGGTTGCGGCCCTCGGCGTCCTTACGGTTAACCCACCAGGAAAAATTCAGCAGCAGCTTGTGGAAGATCCGCTCCAGGAAATCCATGTCGCCCACGCCATTCAGCGCCTTGTCCTGCTGATACACCCGCCAACTGGCCCAGGCATGCACCGGCGGGTTGGCGTCGTCAAAACGCCACTCGTAGGCCGGCAACTGACCGTTGGGGTGCATGAAGCGGTCTTTCACCAACAGCAACAGTTGCTGCTTGGCATAACCGGGGTCGATCAGGGCAACGGCCACCGCCTGGAACCCCTGGTCCCAGGAGGCATACCACGGATATTCCCAGGTGTCGGGCATCGAGAGAATGTCGAAATTCGACAAGTGCCGCCAATGGGTATTGCGGATATGCAAACGCTCGGGCGGCGGCGCGGGCTGGGCCGGGTCGCCGTCGAGCCATTGATTCACGTCGAAGTAGTACAGCTGCTTGGACCACAGCAACCCGGCCAGGGCCTGGCGCTGCACATTGCGTGCGTCTTCATCGGCGATGCCCTGTTGCAGCGCCGCGTAAAAGTCATCGGTCTCCTGGCGGCGCTCTTCGAATAGCTTGCGCGCATTGATCCACGGCGCCTCCACCGGGGCGAAGCGCAGGTACAGGGTTTTGCTTTCCTGGCCCGCCAGTTCGAGGATGAAACGCGCGGCCACCTTGGTCCCCGAATCCCGGCGAATCGCCGATTCCAGGTCCGTAGTCACATAGTCGTTGATCCCGTCCTTGAACGGCCCCGGCGCCGGTTGCCCGTCCAGCCTGGGGTAGTTGGTTTCGTTCTCGCAGAACAGCCATTCCACTCCGTCCTGGCCCCAGGCACTGAGGTGGCGATCGAACAGCTCATGGTGCCGCGCCACCACCTGTTCGCCCTCCAGGCGCAATTCAGGCTTGGGGGCATCGTGGGTCCAACTCCAGTCGTTGCGCGCCCACAGGTGCGGCATCACCTGCAAGCGTGTCGGCTGGTCCGATCGGTTGTGCACGGTGATGCGCATGAACACGTCATCGGGCTGGTGCTTGGCGTATTCCACCGTGACGTCGCAGTAGCGGTTGTCTTCGAAAACCCCGGTATCGAGGATTTCGTATTCGGCATCCCCCAGGCCACGCCGGGCGTTTTCGGCGATCAGGTCGTCATAGGGAAAAGCCGCGTGGGGGTATTTGTAGAGCATGCGCATGTAGGCATGGCTCGGCACGCCATCGACGAAAAAGTACAGTTCCTTGACGTCTTCGCCGTGGTTGCCCTCGGCGTTGTTCAGGCCGAACAGACGCTCCTTGATGATCGCGTCGTGCTCGTTCCACAGCGCCAGGCCCAGGCACCAGCGCTGGGCCTTGTCGCTGAAGCCCGCCAGGCCATCCTCGCCCCAGCGGTAGGCGCGGCTGCGGGCATGTTCGTGGGGGAAGTAGCGCCAGGCATCGCCGTCGGCGCTGTAGTCTTCGCGCACCGTGCCCCATTGCCGCTCGCTCAGATAGGGGCCCCAGTCACGCCAGCGCTCGCCGTCAGGCTTGGCCAGGCGCTGGCCTTCAATCGTTTCCAGAATGTTCGTCGCAGGCTGTGCCGTCATCGAGTCTTCCGTCGCGTTCAGAGGTGACGGCCAGTGTAGAGCCCTTCGACGGTGAGATGCACGTGAAGCTGACGTCATCCAGCTCATTCATTTGCAGAATGAAGTCCAGAGGAATCTTCGTTTGCAAGGCGCCGGCAGGCCCAACAAAATCAGGCATCCGTGCTTTTCCTCTCTATAGCCGCCAGGAATTTTTCTATGCCCACCGTCAGCCCTGACGAGATTCGCAAAGGCTTCTCCAAAGCCATGTCCGATATGTACCGCGATGAAGTGCCGCTGTACGGAGCGTTGATGGAACTGGTGGCCGAGACCAATGCCCACGTGCTCGACACCGACGCGGGGCTGGCTCATCAACTGCAACGCACCGGGGAAATCCAGCGCCTGGACAGGGAGCGCCACGGCGCCATCCGCCTGGGCACCGCTGAAGAACTGGCGACCATCAGCCGCCTGTTTGCGGTGATGGGCATGCAGCCGGTGGGCTATTACGACCTCACGCCGGCCGGGGTACCGGTGCACTCCACCGCCTTTCGCGCCGTGCATGAAAGCGCCCTGCAAACCAGCCCCTTCCGGGTGTTCACTTCGCTGCTGCGCCTGGAACTGATCGAAAACCCGGAACTGCGGGCCTTCGCTCAGTCAGCCCTGGTCAAGCGTTCGATCTTCACCCCACGCGCCCTTGAGCTGATCCAACAAGCCGAAGCCGACGGCGGCCTCGATGCCGCCCATGCCGAAGAGTTTATCCAGCAAGCCCTGGAAACCTTCCGCTGGCACCACACCGCCACCGTCACGGCCGCGCAATACCAGCAACTGAGCGACCAGCACCGGCTGATCGCCGACGTGGTCGCCTTCAAGGGCCCGCACATCAACCACCTGACACCGCGCACCCTGGACATCGACCAGGTGCAGGCCGCAATGCCCGGCAAAGGCATCACCCCCAAGGCGGTGATCGAAGGCCCGCCCCGCCGCCAGTGCCCGATACTGCTGCGCCAGACCAGCTTCAAGGCCCTGGATGAAGCCATTGCCTTTACCGATGCCAAGGGCAGCCACAGCGCGCGCTTTGGTGAAATCGAACAACGCGGCGTGGCGCTGACCCCCAAGGGCCGCGCGCTGTACGACCAATTGCTGAATGCCGCACGGGACGAATTGGGCGCGTTTCCGAATGAGGCCAATGCCGGGCGCTACACCGAATTGATGGAGCAGCACTTCCAGGCGTTTCCCGATAATTACCAGCAGATGCGTGAGCAGGAGCTGGCGTACTTCCGCTACTTCGTAACCGAGAAAGGCTTGGCCGCCCAGGACAAGTTTAAAACCCTGGACGAACTGATCGCCGCCGGCCACGTGGACGTGGAGCCGTTGGTGTACGAAGATTTTCTGCCGGTGAGTGCGGCGGGGATTTTCCAGTCGAACCTGGGGGATGCGGCGCAGAGTCACTACGCGGCCAACTCCAACCAGGCCGAGTTTGAAAAGGCCTTGGGTCGCCAGACTATCGACGAGTTGAAGTTGTACGGTGAAACCCAGCAGCGCTCGATTGACGAATGCAAGCGCGCGCTGCTGGCTTGAAAGAGAGAGTTCGCCCGGCCACAGCGCATTCCATGCGCCGTCTAAGAGCCCCAGTGCCGGGCGAACGGTTGGCATGATAGGCAGCGGCGGTGCTGCTGTCTTTCGGGCAATTCTGAACAAATCTTCTACTTGGCCGTCGCTTTCTCCAGTTGCTCGACGATCTTGTCTTTGATCAACAGGCGTTTCTTCTTCAGCTTCTCCAGCTCCTCGTCACCGCCGCTTGAGGACTCAAGCTCCAGCACCTCCTTGTCGGCGCTGTCGTATTGGTGGAGCAGCGAATCCAATCGGTTATCGCTCGCCCTGCGTTCATGAATAGCTTCCTTGCTCAAACCCAGGTCCTGATACAGGTCGTGTTTCACTGGCATGGAGTACCTCCGCAAGTTGATCATTGACTGAATACCCCTTGAAGCTAGCCCATCCGGCGGGCTCTTGTCATGTTTGAGATCAACCTGTCGCGTTTGCGTCCCCGTTCGTCGCGGGGCAGACGATTTCATAAAACCTTTGGCGCACGCTGCCCTCCACTGTAGATCGTCACCCGATGGAGAACAGGTTCCATGAATCACGCTGCCAACGCTGTCGACACCCAGTGCATCAACACCATTCGTACCCTCGCCATGGACGCTGTGCAAAAGGCCAACTCCGGCCACCCCGGCACGCCCATGGGCCTGGCGCCCGTCGGTTACACCTTGTGGAGCCGCTTCCTGCGTTATCACCCCGAGCACCCCGACTGGCCCAACCGTGACCGTTTCGTATTGTCGGTGGGCCATGCCTCGATGCTGTTGTATTCGCTGCTGCACCTGGCCGGTGTGGTGGAGATTGATGCCCACGGCAAGCGCTCCGGCCAACCGGCCATCAGCCTGGACGACATCAAGCAGTTCCGGCAGATGAGCTCCAAAACCCCCGGCCACCCCGAATACCGCATGACCACCGGTGTGGAAACCACCACCGGCCCCCTCGGCCAGGGGTGCGCCAACAGCGTCGGCATGGCCATGGCCGAGCGTTGGCTGGCCAAGCGTTTCAACCGTGACGACCAGGTGCTGTTCGACTACAACGTCTACACCCTGTGCGGCGACGGCGACATGATGGAAGGCATCAGCAGCGAAGCCGCGTCCATCGCCGGGCACTTGAAGCTGGAGAACCTGTGCTGGATCTACGACAACAACACCATCAGCATCGAAGGCCACACTGAACTGGCCTTCAGCGAAGACGTGATCAAGCGTTTCCAGGCTTATGGCTGGCACACCTTGCACGTCACCGATGCGAACAACCTGCTGGCCCTGAGCGACGCGCTGAGCACGTTCCAGAAAAACACTGGGGCACCGACGCTGATCGTGGTCGACAGCGTGATCGGCTATGGCTCGCCCCACAAGCACAACACCGCGTCGGCCCATGGCGAGCCTTTGGGCGAAGAAGAAATCCGCCTGACCAAAGCCGCGTACGGCTGGCCCGAAGACTCAAGCTTCCTGGTGCCGGATGAAGCGCGCACGGTCCTGCGGGATGCGCTGCTCAAGCGCAGCAAGCCGCTGTATGAGCAATGGACTGAGACCCTGTCCCACCTCGAACAGTACGAACCGGAACTGGCCGATGAACTGCGCCGCATGCGTGCCGGTGAGATGCCCGAGCATTGGCAGGAGCAACTGCCGAGCTTTGCCACTGATGCCAAAGGCGTCGCCAGCCGTGCCGCCGGTGGCGAGGTGTTGAATGCGTTTGCCAAGCAGATCCCATGGCTGCTGGGGGGCTCGGCCGACTTGTCGCCGTCCACCAAGACCAACCTGACGTTCGACGACGCCGGGCGCTTCAGCGCCGAGAACTACGGCGGGCGCAACCTGCACTTCGGCATTCGTGAACATGCCATGGGCGCGATTGCCAACGGCATGGCGCTGTCATACCTGCGGCCCTACACCTCGACCTTCCTGGTGTTCAGCGACTACATGAAACCGCCGATTCGTCTCGCGGCGATCATGGAACTGCCGGTGGTGTTCGTGTTTACCCATGACTCGATTGGTGTCGGCGAAGACGGCCCCACTCACCAGCCCATCGAACACCTGACCCAACTGCGGGCGACGCCGGGCTTGCTGACCCTGCGCCCGGGCGACGCGAATGAAACCCTGGAAGCCTGGAAGATCGCCCTGGCCCAGACCCATCGGCCAACCTGCGTGGTGCTGTCGCGGCAGAACCTGCCGACCCTGGACCGCACGAAATACGCAGCGGCGACGGGTACATCCCGTGGTGCTTATGTGCTGGCCGGCGCCGATAAGCCCCAGGTGATCCTGATGGCCACCGGCAGTGAAGTCAGCCTGGCCGTGGAAGCCTATGAGCAACTGAAGACTGAAGGCGTGGCGGCGCAAGTGGTGTCGATGCCCAGCTGGGAACTGTTCGAAGAACAGGACCAGGCCTATCGCGACAGCGTGCTACCACCCGCAGTGAAGGCACGCCTGGTGGTGGAACAGGCCGGCCCGTTGGGTTGGGACCGCTACGTGGGGCAAACCGGGGCCAAGGTGGTGATGAACAGCTTTGGTGCCTCGGCACCGCTGTCCAAGTTGCAGGCCAAGTTCGGCTTTACCCTGGAGAATGTGGTGAAGCTGGCGAAGGAGCAAGTCAGGCTCAACAGCTGAGCCAGTGCATGCATGCCGGGCGTGGCCTACCGAGGGAAAACTCGGTGCCACGCCCTGCTGCTCATTTCCCGCCGGTGACATCCAGGAACGTACCGGTGATGAAGGACGCCTCGGCGCCTGCCAGCCACAGGATCGCCCGAGCCACTTCTTCAGGCTGGCCGCCGCGGCCCATGGGAATCGAATCCTTTACGCGATCAACCCGCCCTGGCTCCCCGCCACTGGCGTGAATGTCGGTGTAGATATGCCCGGGGCGGATGCAGTTGACGCGTATTCCCTCCCTGGCCACTTCCTTGGCAAACCCGATGGTGAAGGTCTCGAGAGCACCCTTTGATGCGGCGTAGTCGACATATTCGTTGGGGCTGCCCAGCCGGGCGGATGCCGACGAGATATTGATCACGGCACCACCCCGCCCCTGGTGACGAAACGACATGCGCTTCACCGCTTGCTGGGCACACAGCATCGGCCCGATCGCGTTGACCGCGAAAATCCGCTGCATCCGCTCGAACGGTAAGTCTTCGACCCGGGACTGCAATGCGTTGATCCCGGCGTTGTTAACCAGCACATCGATGCGCCCGAACGCCCGATCTATCGCCGCAAATAACTGGACGACCTGCTCCGGGTCTGCGCTGTCCGCGCGTACAGCCAACGCCCGGCGCCCTGCCGCTTCTACATCCGCAACCACCGCGAGGGCGGCAGACTCATCGGAAACGAAGCTGATCGCCACGTCATAACCTTGTGCGGCGGCCAGCCGCGCGGTGGCGGCGCCAACGCCACGACTTCCACCTGTTATCAGAATCAGCGGTGCCTGCGGGACGGTATCCATTGCGCGAACCTTCATGTGGTGGTGGAAAATGCTTTGCCTGCTGTCAGCCGATCAGGATGGTGCCCGTGGCAATCACCACGCACGCCAGCACCTTGCGGACCGTCAGTGTCTCGCCCAGGAAGAAATAGCCGATCAGTGCCGCAAACAGCACGCTGGTCTCGCGCAAGGCCGAGACCGCGCCCATGGGCGCACCGGCCATGGCATAGATAATGATTCCGTAGGCCAGGAGCGACACCAGCCCACCGGCGAAGGCCGTGAAAAACCCGGGCCGCAGGCTGAACGGACTTTTCGGGCCCCGCAGGCCGATATACACCGCCGGCATCAACACGCCCCACAAGGCGCACATCCATACCGTATAGGCCATCGGCGCACCCGACAGGCGCGCGCCGATGCCGTCTGTCACGCTGTAGGCGGCAATGAAACAGCCGGTGCCCAGGGCGTATGGCAGGCTGGGAACGGCGAGCCGGCGCCCCCTGAACGCTAGGGAAATGATGCCGCCCGACACCAGGGCAATGCCCAGAAGCGAGCTGGCCGAGACACTCTCCCCGGCAAACACGGCGGCACCCAGGGTGATCAGCACCGGCGAGGAGCCCCGTGAAATCGGATAGGTCTGCCCCAGGTCTCCGACTTTGTAGCTACGCACCAGGAACAGGTTGTAGCCCACGTGCAGCACCGCTGACAGCACCACATAAAACCAGCTGGCTGGCGCCGGAGGGTCCAGGAACACCGCAACGCCGCCACTGGCGATAGCGACCGCCAGGCACATCACCGTCATCGACCAGAGTCGGTCGGCGCCGCCACGCAGCAGCGCATTCCAACTGGCGTGCAGTAAGGCAGCGAAGAGGACCAGGAGAATAATGGGATAAGGCATGCGCCCATCCTAAGCAAACCGGCGCCTTAACTGAAGCGAAGTCTGCTCATTGAAGAATGAGCAAATCCTCATGCTTTATTCGTAAGCCAGTCCGGCGTTTACGGCTTCCTGCATCAGCCAATCACGAAAGCTGACGATATGCGGCTGGGACTCGATGCCTTTGGGGCAGACAAAGTAATAAGCGACCGGTGACGGGAACGGCACATCGAACAGCCTCACCAGACTGCCATCGCTCAGCTCTGACTCCACATGCCCACTGCGCGCCAATGCAATGCCCTGGCCGAGCAAGGCCGCCTCGATCGTCATGTTGGTATCCGCAAACCTGACACTTTCCTTGAGCGGCGCAATCGCGAGCCCGACGTGCTGGAACCATACTTCCCACTTCGGCACCAGGTCGGCGCCGTCGCGCATCAGCAAGGGATAGCGCAGCAATTCGGCGGGTGTGTGTGGCCGGCCAAAGCGTTTCAACAGATCGGGACTGGCCACCGGAAAAATCTGCTCGCGGAACAGGAACTCCGAGTACAGCGCCGGGTAATTCCCGTTGCCCAGGCGGATCGCAACATCAGCCTCCGCGCTTGAAAAGTTGATGATCTTGTCGCTGGAGTCGAGGGTGACCAATATTTCAGGGTGCCGTTGGGCCAGGCTTGGCAGTCGGGGCAGCAGCCATTTCAGCGCGAAGGAATAGGTGGTACTGACCTTGAGCCGGACCCTGCCCTTTTGCTCGCGCAGGTCCGCGAGTGTCGCCTCAAGGTTCATGAAAAACTCGCGCACGATCGGCGCAAGGGCTGCTCCGGCAGGCGTCAGGCTGAGTGACTTGCCCCGCTGGAACAACTGCAATCCCCAGAGTTCTTCAAGGTGCTTGAGCTGATGGCTGACGGCACTCTGGGTGACATGCAACTCTTCTGAAGCCGAGGTGAAGGTTGCGTGGCGTGTGGCAACCTCAAAGGCGCGCAATGTCGAGGTGGGTGGCAGGTCTCTCATGGCATTGCTTCACCGTTTATGAATAGATGCTCATGATAGAACATCTATCCATTGCGCTGTAGGCCGCCCCTCAACCCAGCTGGAACCGCGCCGTGTTGTCGCTCAACGCCCGGCTGCCCTTGCTCAACCTATCCGCCGCCTGGTTCACCGCCCGCGCGCCGTCGAGCAAGCGCCCGGCGGCCTGGTCAACCTGCTGGATATTGCCGCTCACTTCATCCGCCGTCGCTGCCTGTTCCTCAACCGCCGTGGCGATCTGCGCCAGGGTGTCAGTGACGCTCTGCACCGCGCTGGCGATCTCCCCCAGGCGATGGCCCAGGCCCGTGACGGACTCGGCATCGGTCACCGCCTGCTCACAGGCCACGCCCATCAGGGTGACCGCCTGGCTCACCGTCGCGCGCAAACTGTCGACCGTGCCGGCGATCTGCGCCGTGGAGGCCTGGGTCCGTTGCGACAGGCTGCGCACTTCATCGGCTACCACCGCAAATCCCCGCCCCTGTTCACCGGCCCGCGCAGCCTCGATGGCAGCGTTCAGCGCCAGCAGGTTGGTCTGCTCGGCGATACCCCGAATGGTGTCAACCACCGACTGGATCTGCTGGCCCTGCTGGCTGACGCGCTCCAATGCATCGGAGGTGTCGGTCAAGCGCTGGTTGAGTTGCTGGATACTCGCGGTGGTGCGCTGGCTGTCACGGCTGCTGTCTTCGGCAATCTGCCGGGTTTTCTGCGCGCTGCCGGAGGCCTGCTCGCAGCTCTTGGCGACGCCCATGGAGGTCGCGGCCAACTGTGTGGCGGCCGCTGCAATCTGGCTGATCTGCTGTTGCTGGTCTTCCACTTCGGTCAGCGTGCTGCCCGATTGCGAATTGAGTGTCAGCACCGCAGAGCCCAACTGCTGCGTCTCGTGATTGACCCCCAGCAGGCTGGTGCGCAACTGCACCACCGCCACGTTGAGCGCCGTGCTGATGGCCGCCAGTTCATCGCGCCCTTCCACCGCCACTTCAACGCACAGATTACCGTCGCGCAGGGATTCGGCCAGGGTGGTGATGCCGCTGGCACTGCGGCGAATCGATGCCTGCAAGCACACGAACAGGTACAGGGCTGCCAGCGCCAGCACGCTGAACGTCACCGCCACCGGAATGAATTGCTTGAGCGAGCTGTCGCGGTAGTAACCCAGGCGCGCGTCCAGCGAGGTCAGCGACTGTTTACGCAACGCGCCGAGGGCGCCAAGCATGCCATCCACACTGCGTTCGAAGCCGGTGGTATCGAGCTTGATGGTGCCGCCGAACACGCCTTCGTCCAGGGTCTTCAGTTCGTTGTCCAGCAGTTGCAAGCTGTCGTCGTATTGCGCGATCCAGGTTTGCAGCCCCGGGTATTGCTTGGCCTTGAGGGATGCGGCGGCCTTGACCAACTGGTCCCTTGCATCGCCGATGCGACCGCGCAAATCACGCATCTGCAAACGGCTTTGCAGGGTGAACTGCCCCGATGCGATGGATGACTGCCCGACGCTCGCCATACGCCCGATACGCTCGATCAGGTCGGGGGTTTGCTGGGTGGAAATCTGCATCAGCAAATAGGTTTCAAGCCACGGATCGAGGATCAACCCGGTGTCCATGGTGATCTGTTCGCGCAGGGTTTGCATCGCGCTCAGCGCAGACGTGAAGCGGTCATAACCATCCGGCCACCAGCCCACGGTGCGCAGGGATTGGGAATCCATGCCCGTGACCGAGGCTTGCAATGCCTCAAAACGTGCAAGGGTATCCGGGCGGGCGCTCTGGGCTTTGAGGGCCTCGCCCAGGGCCTGCACGCTTTGCAGGATCAGCGGGAAATTGGTATCGACCGCAGTCATGGCCGCCTTGGCCGCGGGTGTCTGGTCGTGGAGGATGTCGGCGGCTTTCCAGCGCGCCGCCAGGTTGCGCTGGGCGGTCAGTTGGGCGTCCAGGGCATCCAGCGCCAGCAGTTCGCGCACCCCGGATTGCTCATTGGAAATCACCGTCAGCTTGGTGCGGTACTCCTGCGCGATCATCCACAGGCTGCCCGCCAGGGGCAGCATGAACAGGAAAAAAAGGATCTGGAACTTGCGCGCGAATCCAAAACGTCCGAGCAGGCGGATACCTGGCGACAACACACTTTGCATGTCCGACTACTCCTAGAACCACTCGCCTCAACAGCGAATCAAGCTTTGAAATGATTGACGGCAAAATGCCATGTCATTGATTAAGCTGGCTCTAGCAAGAAACGGACCGCTGTTGTCGGGCCCGCTGGATAGGCGGGACGTCGTGCAAAACACGCTGTACCGTGCGCGAAAATGGGGCGAAAGCACTCAGCGCAGGTGGCAGAACGGTAACCGTCTGACCAATACCGCAAGCGTAAGGGCAGCCGACAACCTGTGGCGAGGGAGCTTGCTCCCGCTGGGCTGCGAAGCGGCCCCAAAGCAGGCACTGGTGTTCCGTCAGGTCGATATCGATTGCAGGGTTCAGGGCTGCTTTGCAGCCCAGCGGGAGCAAGCTCCCTCGCCACAGGGTGAGTGCTTGCTGAATCAGGAGTGCCAATGGACGGCGCGCGCGGAATTTCGGCGGAGAGCGGGATTTACTTTCTGGGTTTGCCGAACCTGGTGAACCTTTTGCTGTGGGGAAATTGATGCAGCTCGGACTCACATGGCAGACGTTGGCGACGGGTCCTCACAAAACGTGTTGAGAGGGTGCTTCGGGTCGACGCTCTTCGGAATGTACGTTCCAGAAAGGCATCGGAAACAAACTGCTGCGTAGCGTCCTGGCCTATGCGAAATCCCAGCCTCAGCTTTTACTCGTTCAACTCACCCTCACCGAGGGTAATTTGCTTGTGGATCATGGCAGCACACGCACAGCTTGTTGCCATCAGTATCTCGAAAATACGCGCCGTAATAATCGGGGTGGTAGTGAGGCCTTAATCCAGGCTCTCCTTCACATATCCCGCCGAGCGCCAACGCCGCTGTATAACTTCTTCTAACCGCTTCCCGACTGGGCGCAAGTAGCCCCACCATCTGCCCATTCCCGGGTGCACTCGGGTTGCCATCAAATGGCGCCCCAATGACGAAGATCGGACGAGGTGCGGTTTCAGCCACCCAACCGGCCCACGGTTTATCCGCATCGCAAAATTTCAACCTGAGGCCCAACTCAGCCATCACCTTCGAATAGAAAGCAAAAGCCCGATCAAAATCACCTGTACCTAAAAACACATGGGAAATCATGGTGGCTACCCTGGGGCAATGAATGCCCATGAGTCTGGCGCGAAATGATTGCTGGCGAAAGCTTGATGACTCCGCCCGGCATATGTACGGCTCCCATCCCCTCATACGCCAATAAAAACCGCAAATCCCAACATTGCGCAGGGTGCCGCCCGGCATTTCGTCAACCCATAATGGGCTTACAACAATAAAGGGGCTCACCCCGGGGCGTGTAAGCCATGTACAGAGACCATATCGTCAAGACCCGCATGACGGACAGCGCGGTATTCATGGGCGCGGTGGCCGTGGTGATTTTCATCATCACGCTCGCCTGCGGCGTCGGTGAAGGCCGCCTCTCCCACTTGATGGGCCCCATCGTTCTCGACCTGAAGGCACCACTGGCGCGTGACATTGCAGTGGGCGGCACGCTCACCCTGACGGTGGTGCTGAACCTGTTCATCCTTGGCCGCTTTCCCTTGCGCGCGCAGATCATCACGGTCTGGTGCGAGTTGCTGGTGCTGTTCCTGTTGTTCTTCGACACCTTCAACCTTTCCTACAGTTTCATCGCGACCAAAATCGGCTTCATGATCACCCAGGGGGTGTTCACCACCGTCTACGTGTCGGCGATTTCGATTGCGATTGCGTTCGTCCTGGCGCTGCTGGGCGCCACCGCGCGCTTGTCTTCCAACGGCTTCGCGATTGCGATTGCGAGCTTCTACACCTCGTTTTTCCGCGGCGTTCCGCTGCTGATCCAGATCTATCTGATTTACCTGGGCATCCCTCAACTGGGGTATGTCGTCGGGGCGGTTCCAGCCGGGATCCTGGCGCTCTCGCTGTGTTATGGCGCCTACATGACGGAGATCTTCCGCGCCGGTATCAGCAGCATCTCGCGGGGCCAGTGGGAAGCCTCGCGGGCGATTGGCCTGAACCCGTTCCAGACGATGACCCGAGTGATTCTCCCGCAGTCCATGCGCCTGATCATTCCGCCGACGGGCAACCAGTTCATCTCGATGCTCAAGGACAGTTCGCTGGTGTCGGTGATCGGCGTCTGGGAGCTGATGTTCCTGGCACGAACCCAGGGACGCGCCGAGTTCCGGCACCTGGAAATGCTGATCACCGCCGCCGTGCTGTATTGGCTGCTGTCGATCGTGCTGGAAACCGTCCAGGCCCGCCTGGAAAAGCACTTCAACCGCGCCCATCGCTGAACCAGGAGCATGACGATGAATCAGCCCTCAATAGTCCCTGCTCCATACCCTGCAATATCGATCCAGGACATGCATAAATGGTATGGCGATTTTTATGTGCTCAAGGGCATCGACCTGCACATTGCCAGCGGTGAAATCGTGGTGGTCTGCGGGCCGTCGGGCTCCGGCAAGTCCACGTTGATTCGCTGCCTGAACCTGCTGGAAGACTTCCAGAAAGGCCACGTGTTCATCGAGGGCACCGAGTTGACCCGTGATGCCGTCTGCGTGGCGGGCATAAGGCGCCAGGTCGGCATGGTGTTCCAGCAGTTCAACCTGTTCCCGCACATGACGGTGCTGGAGAACCTCATGGTGGGACCGCGCCTGGTGAGCAAGCTCAGCGAGCCCCAGGCCCGCGAACTGGCCTATGAATACCTGGACCGGGTGCGCATCGGGAACCAGGCCGACAAATACCCCAGCCAGCTCTCGGGCGGCCAGCAGCAGCGCGTCGCCATTGCCCGGGCCTTGTGCATGCGCCCGCGCATCATGCTGTTCGACGAGCCCACGTCGGCCCTTGACCCCGAGATGGTCAAGGAAGTGCTGGACGTGATGGGCGAACTGGCCCAGGACGGCATCACCATGGTCTGCGTCACCCACGAGATGGGATTCGCCCGGCGGGTGGCCGACCGGATCATCTTCATGGACCAGGGCTGCATCATCGAGCAAGCCAAACCCACCGAGTTTTTTGACAACCCGCAGCACGAGCGTGCCCGGGAATTCCTGTCGCAGATTCTCAGCCACTGAGCAGCACCGTCGAACCTTGCGAAGTCACCGATAAAAACAACAGGCACCGCACTCAAGATACTGGAGGCTTACCCATGATCTCGTTCACTCGCTTCTTCACCGCAGCCGCTGTCGCCACCGCCCTCACCAGCCTCACAGGCGCGGCCTGGGCGGGCTCGACCCTCGACCGCATCCATGAAACCAAGGTGATCAAGGTGGCCACGTCGGCCAACTGGCCACCGCAATCGTTCCTGGGCCCGGACAATAAGCTGCAAGGCTTCGATATCGACGTCGCCAGCGAAATCGGCAAACGCCTGGGCAGCAAAGTCGACTTCGTGACGCCCGAATACGGGATCATCACCGCCGGGCGCTGGTCGAGCCGCTGGGACCTGTCGGTCGGCTCCATGACCCCGACCACCGAGCGCACCCGGGTGCTCGACTTCCCCGCGATCTACTACTACACGCCGTATGTATTCGCGGTGCACAAGGACGCGGCCGAGACCAAAGTGGCGGACCTGAACGGCAAGATCATCGGCGTCGAAGCCGGTACGACTTCGGAGGACTATATCAACCGCCGCCTGAAGATCGACGCCGCCGATGTGCCGCCGTTCACTTACGAAGTCACCCCCGGCGAGGTTCGCACGTACGGCGACAGCATGGGCCCGCTGGATGACCTGCGCATGGGAGACGGGGTGCGCCTGAACGCAACCCTGTCCGCCCTGCCCACCATCGTCGCCGCCGTCAAGAATGGCTACCCCATCGTCAGGGTGCAAGGCAAACCCGCCTACTACGAACCCCTGGCCATCGCCGTGGACAAGGGCGATGAGGCGTTCAACAGCGCGCTGACCAAGATCGTCGCCGACATGAAAGCCGACGGCACGCTCAAGCAATTGTCAGAGAAATGGTACGGCGCCGACCTCACCCAGGTGCAGTAAAAACCCTCACAGGCCGTACAGGCGCCCCGTCCCCGACGCGGCGCGCTGTACGCCTGCGCCGCGAAAAAAGGACGGCCGACTTCATGTTCACCTATAACAACAATTACTACACCGCCACGATGCGCGACACGACTGAACGCCAGGCGCTGTGTGGCAACGCCCGGGCCGATGTGTGCGTGATCGGCGCCGGGCTGGCGGGGCTGAGCACGGCGTGGGAGCTGGTGTCCCGCGGGCAGTCGGTGGTGCTGCTGGATGCCGGTCGCGTGGCCTGGGGAGCGTCGGGGCGCAACGGTGGCTTCGTGCTCCAGGGCTGGTCCGAAGGGTTGGCCGCCATCGAGCGACGCTGCGGCAAACCGACGGCCGCCGCGCTGTTCAAACTGTCGCTTGAAGGCGTCGAGATTGTTCGGGGCATGATCGCCCATCATCAGTTGCCCGGCTGCACGCCAACCCCGGGAAAACTGAGTGTGGTGCGCTACGAAGATGGCGACAACCTGCAGCGCGTGCGGGACAAAATGGCCGCGGATTTCGACTTTCACCTCGACTACCTGGATCGCCAGGCGGTGCGCGAAAAGCTCAAGACCGAGCGGTATTTCCAGGCGCTGCGCGACAACCATGGCTTTCACTTCCACCCCTTGAACTATTGCCTCGGCCTGGCCCGACTGATCGAGCAAAGTGGTGGCAAAATCCATGAACGCTCGCCCATGACCGCCGTCGAAAGCCGCAACGGGCGACACCGGGTCATCACCGATCAGGGCACTGTCGATTGTGCCCACGTGGTGTACTGCTGCGGCGGCTATGGGGGGCCTGAGTTCGGCAAATTACGCCGCGCCTTCCTGCCCATCGCGACCTATGCAGTGCTGACCGAGCACCTGGGCGATCGCCTGGCCGAGGCGGTCTGTACCTCCGATGCCGTGGGCGATAACCGCCGGGCCTCGGACTATTACCGCATCGTCGAGGGCGACCGCCTGCTCTGGGGCGGCCGCATTACCACGCGCAACCTGCAGGATGAGAAACGCCTGGGGCAATTGCTGACGCAGGATATCCTCGACGTTTATCCGCAATTGCGCGGCATCAGGATCGACAAGGCCTGGTCCGGGTTGATGGGTTATGCGCGGCACAAGATGCCGCACATTGGCCCGCTGGGGCAGGGATTGTGGGCGTGTACATCATTTGGTGGCCATGGTATGAACACCGCGCCGATCGGCGCACGCGTCATCGCCGAGGCGATCTGCGGCGAAACCGATCGCTACCGCCTGTTCGATGCCTACGGCCTGGAATGGAATGGCGGCCCCCTGGGCCCGGCGGCCGCACAAACGGTTTACGCCGGCCTGAAAATGATGGATATGTTTCAGGAAAAGCGCTCGCAACACAGGGCGACTCATAAAAACTGAACCCCAGCGAGGGTCAAGGACGTGTCCATGGATACGCAGAATCCCGGTCCATTGTTTAACCTCACCGACAAGGACAGGCAATTGCTTGGCCTGCTGCAAGCCAACGCACGCGAACCCACCGCGTCATTGGCCCGCAAGCTCGGGGTCTCGCGCTCTGCGGTGCAGGAGCGGATTACCCGCCTGGAAAAGGCCGGCGTCATCACCGGCTACAGCGTGCGCATCGACCAGGACCGGCTTCAGCAGACGGTGACCTGCTTTACCATGACCTCCTGCACCAACAAGAGCTACACCGATGTGATGACCTCGCTGCGCAGGATGGAAGCGGTGCAGGCCGTTTACGCGGTCTCGGGAGAGTCCGATTTCATCATTCACCTGGCCACCGCCACCCTGAGCGAACTCAATGCCGAGCTCATCAGGATCAACATGATCAAAGGGGTGGCGCACACCGCTTCGCATATCGTGATGGAAACCAAGTTCAGCCGGAAACTGATGGTGTGAAGTGCTGCCGGCCGTGGGAAACCGCGCGTCTCACGCTCCCCCCTCGACTGCCATAGCGACTCAGCCACCTGACAAGTCATTCCTTGCAAAATAATTCGCCTCAACGCAATATTAAAAGCAATTGCTTGGTTAATTACCTCAAGCCTGACGCTTAGCCCTTCGCCGGCTTCCATACCGCGAACGCATTACAAGGAATCGTTGATGCAAACCCAAGACAGCAGTTGGGGCGAGTTGCTTAGCGGCAAGAACGCTACGCGCTCCATTGCCCTTTCAGGCGGCATCGCGCTGTATGCCACCAACACCTATATCGCCACCACTATCCTGCCGTCGGTGGTGGCCGAAATCGGCGGCCTGGCGCTTTATGCGTGGAGCACCACACTCTACGTGGTGGCCTCGATCCTCGGTTCCGCCCTCACCTCCAAGCTGTTGCAACGCACCGGTCCACGGCTGGCGTATGCGCTGGCCACACTGGTGTTCATGGTAGGCGTGCTGATCTGTGCCCTGGCGCCGAACATGCCGGTGATGCTCGCGGGGCGCTCCATCCAGGGGTTGGGCGGCGGGGTCTTGCTGGCCCTGTGTTACTCGATGATCCAACTGGTGTTCGAAGAGCGCCTGTGGCCGCGCGCAATGGCACTGGTGTCGGGGATGTGGGGCGTGGCGACGCTCGTCGGGCCGGCGGTGGGTGGCGTGTTTGCCGAGATGGACGCGTGGCGCCTGGCCTTCGGCTCGATGGTGCCGGTGAGCCTGGCGTACATGGTACTCACCAGCCGCGCCCTGCCCCCACGCGACACCACGGCGACCGCCACCGCCCGTTTGCCGGTGCCACAACTGGTGCTGCTGGCGGGCGCGGTGCTGGCGGTGTGTGCCGGCAGCGTCTCGGCACTGCCGAGCTGGAACCTGTTGGGTATCGCCACCTGCGTCGTGCTGGTGGTGCTGTTGATCCGCAAGGAGTCCAGCGCCACCGTGCGTCTTTTGCCCCGGGATGCATTGAAGTTCAGCACCCCGCTCTGCGCGCTTTATGCGACCACCTGTCTGTTGGTGATCGGCATGAGCAGCGAGATCTTCATGCCGTACTTTCTGCAGCACTTGCATGGCCAGTCGCCGCTGATCGCCGGTTACATGGCCGCGCTGATGGCGGCCGGCTGGACGGTCTCGGAAATCATCAGCTCCGGCTGGACCGGCCGCGGTCCACATCGCGCCATCATCGCGGGGCCGCTGTTTATCGTGGCGGGCTTGATGATGCTGGCGATCACTACGCCCATCGCCAGCCAGGGCGAATGGACATTGCTGGCCCCTATCTGCCTGGGGCTGTTCCTGGTGGGGTTCGGCATCGGCCTGGGTTGGCCGCACCTGCTGACGCGCATCCTGCAAGTGGCTTCGGAACAGGACAAGGACACGGCCGCTTCGTCGATCACCACCCTGCAACTGTTCGCCATGGCCATGGGCGCGGCGCTGGCGGGGGTGATCTCGAACATGGCGGGCATCAATGAAGTGGCGGGCAATGGCGGCATCGCCCATGCCGCGCGCTGGCTGTTCGCGCTGTTTACCCTGGCACCCGTGTTGGCGCTGTTGATGGCGCTGCGGGCAACGCGGACGAAGCCGATCGAAGGCGCGCCCCTCGACCTTGGAATCGTCCAACCTGCCCCCATAACTAGCGAGGTATCCAACAAGGGGAAGCACAGACCATGACCAACCCGACCGAAACCGCCCTGCTCGCCGGCGGCTGCTTCTGGGGCATGCAAGACCTGCTGCGCCGCTACCCCGGCGTGCTGCACACGCGGGTCGGCTACACCGGCGGCGATGTGCCGAATGCCACGTATCGCAACCACGGCAACCATGCCGAAGCCATCGAGATCGTCTTCGACCCGACGGTGATCACTTACCGGCAGATCCTCGAGTTCTTTTTCCAGATCCACGACCCCAGCACGCCCAACCGCCAGGGCAACGACCTGGGCCCCAGCTACCGTTCGGCGATTTATTACCTGAGCGAACAGCAACGCGACATCGCTGAAGACACCGCAGCCGACGTCGACGCCTCAAAGCTGTGGCCGGGCCGTGTCGTCACCGAGATCGAACCGGCGGGGCCGTTCTGGGAGGCGGAGCCGGAGCATCAGGATTACCTGGAGCGGATTCCGAATGGCTATACCTGCCACTTCATCCGACCCAACTGGAAGCTGCCGAAACGCGGTTGAAAATGTGGGAGCGGGCTTGCTCGCGAAGGCGGTGTGTCAGTCAGCAAGTTCTTCACTGACCCACCGCTTTCGCGAGCAAGCCCGCTCCCACATAAAGCAGTTCCTACACAAAGCGCCCCCCTCACAAGGCGCATTTCCCTCAGCGCATTTGCAGAATGATCGGGCTGCTGCTCGCCGGGCCCGTGTGCTCACGCAACTTGCCCACCGCCTTGGCATCCACCGCCCCACCCTGATTGCCCCAGGTGCCGCGCACAAACGTCAGCACTTCAGCAATCTCCTGGTCCGACAACTGCTCACGGAACGCCGGCATGCGATAAGCGTCCGCCACATTGGCCGCCACTACGCGCTGCGAGCCATTGAGGGTGATGTTGATCGCCGAGGCGTCCTCCTTGGCCAGTGCGGAGGTGGCGCCCGCCAGCGGCGGCATCCAGTCCGGTTGCCCTTTGCCTTCCAGCCCGTGGCACGAGGCGCAGCGGGTCACATAGGTATGCGCACCCGGCGCATCCAGGCGTTGCGCAGCCGACACCGCCTGATACTGCCAGGCCGCACCATCGCGCTGCTCGTCGCCCGGCAACGACCGCAGATAGCGTGCAATCGCCGCCAGGTCATCGTCGCTCATGAACTGCGTGGAGTTGTTGAACGCCTCGGTCATCGAGCCATAAACCACCGCATGTTTGTTGCGACCGGTCTTGAGGAACTGCACCACTTCCGGCTCGCTCCAGCGCCCCAGGCCGGTGTTGGGATCGTCCCGCAGGCTCGGTGCGTACCAGCCGTCGAGCAAGCCACCGGCCAGGTACGGCTTGCCACTTTCATCCAGTGCCTTCTCGTTGAAGGCCAGGCCCCGTGGTGTGTGACAACTGCCGCAATGCCCCGGGCCCTGCACGATGTAGGCGCCCCGGTTCCACAGCTCATCCTTCCCGGCCTTCGCGACATACGGCTTGCTGTCGGTAAACACGCCATTCCACAGCGCGATCGGCCATCGCATATTCAATGGCCACGGGATCGAACTCTTGATATTGGCCTGCTGCACCGGCGCCACGCCCTTCATGAAGAACGCGTACAGGGCGCGCACATCATCGTCGCTGAGCTTGGCGTAGGACGGATACGGCATCGCCGGATACAGGCGGCGCCCACCCGGCGCGACACCCTGGCGCACCGCGCGGTCGAAGTCGGCGAGGCTGTAGCTGCCAATGCCGGTTTCCGGGTCTGGCGTGACGTTGGTGGCGTGGATCGCCCCCAGCGGCGTGGCCATTTCCAGGCCACCGGCAAAGGGCTTGCCGTTGGGCACGCTGTGGCACGCCACACAGTCGCTGAGCCGGGCGACATACTCGCCTCGGGCGACCAGCGCCGGGTCCGTGGCGACGGGCTCGGCCCCCAGCGGCGAGACAGGCTCGCGGGTGACATACCAGGCCAGCAGGCCTGCGGCGACCAGGCACGGCAGCGCCAGCCAGCCAACGGTTCTTGCGAATCGACGGTTGTTCATAAGTGCTCAGGCCCCGGTCAGGTGAAGGAGTGGCGGCTTAACGGCATGCTGCGAACGCGCTGCCCGGTCAACGCCGCGACGGCGTTGGCCACGGCAGGCGCCACGGCGGGCAGCGGCGGTTCGCCAATACCGCCCATTTTTTCCCCGCTCTCGATCACGCGCACGTGCACCCGGGCCATCCGCGAAGGCGGCAACACCGGGTACAAATCGTAGTTACGCGCCCGAGGCAAGCCGTCCACATACACCGCTTCCTCCAACAGCACCTGGGACAAGCCCAGCGACACCGCCCCATTCACCTGCGCCTCGACAATCGCCGGGTTGACGATGCTGCCCGGGTCGACTGCCTGCCAGATGTCATGCACCTTGACCTGGCCGTTCTCGATCGACACCTCGGCAATCACCGCCGTCTGGGTGCCGAACGGTGACGCCATCGCCACCCCGCGTGCGCGCTTGCTGCCGTCCTCGGCAACAAACGGCCCACGTTTCCAGCCACCCGACAACTCGCCCACCGCCTTCAGCAGGGTGGTCAGCCGCTGGTTATCCCGCAACAGATGCAGGCGCAACTCGAACGGGTCCTTGCCCCCCTTGTCGGCCAGTTCATCCAGGAAGGATTCGTAGAAAAAGTCATTCAGCGAATTGCCCACCGAACGCCAGTAGCCCAGCATCACCGGGCCCTTCACATAGATCTGCGCGATACGCTTGTTGGGAATCGCATAGGACTTGCCGGACAGTCCCTCAAGGGCCGTCGGGTCGAGCTTCTCGCCCTGCTTGCCCGCCAGGGCCTCGGTCGGTCCCTCCGTGGCGCTCACCGCTTCAATCGCCACCGGCCAGCCGCCGCTGTCCAGCGCCCCGCGGAAATTCACCGCTGCGACCGGGCGCAGCACATCCCGCAGGAATTCTTCTTCGCGGCTCCAGATCAACTTCACCGGGCGCCCCACCGCCTTGGCCAACTCGATGGCCTGCGGGTAAGGACTGGCCGAGTCATACAGGAAGTGCCGCCCGAAAAAACCACCCAACAACGGCGAATGCAGGGTAATCCGCTCCGGGGCCAGGCCGGTGCGCTTGGCGATATCGGCCAGGAACATGTCCTGCGCCTGATTCGGCAGCCAGATCTCCAGCGAACCGTCAGGGTTGAAGCGCGCCAGCGCCGAAGGCGGCTCCAACTGGGCATGGTGCAGGTACTGGTTGTGGTAAGTGGCCTCGACCCTGGTCTTGGCATTGGCCAGTGTGCCGGCCACGTCGCCCTCGTTCTCATCATCACGGGCCGGGCCGGTTTCTGCGGCCAGGCGCTTGAAATGCTCGTCGCTGGAAAAGTCCTTCGGCATCCCGCGCACCTTGGAATCAGCCGTCGGCTCCAGCCAGTCGACCTGAATCGACTCCACCGCACGCTTGGCATGCCACCAACGCTCGGCCACCACCGCCACCGCACCGGGCAGGCGATGCACCGAATGCACGCCCGGCATGGCCTTGACCTGGTCTTCGTTGCGCAGGCTGCCCACGGTCATGCCGAGCCGGGGCGCATGCTGCACGGCGGCATGGAGCATGCCGTCGACCTTCATATCAATGCTGTACAGCGCCTTTCCGGTGGACTTGTCATACGCATCGAGACGCTTCACCGGCTTGCCGATCCAACGGAACTGGCTTGGGTCGCGCAGCTTCACACTGGACACATCCGGTACCGGCAGGTCCATCGCCCGCCCGGCCAACTCGCCATACGCAAGGGAACGCCCGGACGCCGCGTGTACCACCTTGCCCGGCTCGGTCGACAGCTCGCTCACCGGTACCTTCAGCGCCTGCGCCCCGGCCTCCAGCAACATCGCCCGGGCCAGCGCGCCCAGCCGGCGCATCGTGGGGTAACTCATCCGCACCGACATACTACCGCCGGTGATGCGCATGCCGTTCTCCATCACCACAAAGGCTTCACCGGGCGGGGCACACTCAACCAGGAACGTGGCCGGGTCGGCGTCCAACTCCTCGCCGACAATCTGCGCCATCGCGGTGAACGTGCCCTGGCCGCCTTCGATAAACGGGCTGAGCAAACGAATCGTGTTGTCCGGGCGAATCTCCAGGAAGGCCGGCACCTGCGTACCGCGTTCGGCCGTGGCCGCGGCGGTGGCCGCCTGCACTCGGCCAGACCCCAGCGGCAGGCCAAAACCGATCACCAGCGCGCCCACGGCCGTACTGGCCAGGAAGCGACGGCGGGACAGGTTCACCGGGTCAGTCAGCGCCGCGACCAAGGGCAGCGCAGTGGGATCAATGCGAATGTTCATCAGGCCTCTCCCTTCTGCGCAAGGTCATGCACGGCGGCATGAATGGCGTTATAGGTGCCACAGCGACAGAGGTTGACCATGGCGGCCTCGATCTGCGCATCACTGGGCTTGGGCGTGTGCTTGAGCAGCGCGGTGGCCGCCATTACCTGGCCGGATTGGCAGTAGCCACATTGGGCGACCTGGTATTCCACCCAGGTGGCGACGACCCGCTTGCCGACGTCATCGGACTCGATGGCTTCGATGGTGGTGATTTCTCGGCCGACCACGCCGGAAACGGGCGTGACGCAGGAACGCACGACATTGCCGTCCACAAGCACCGAACACGCACCGCATTGCGCCAGGCCGCAGCCGTATTTGGTGCCGGTCATGCCCAGGTTGTCGCGGATGACCCAGAGCAGGGGCGTGTCGGGTTCGGCGTCGACTTGGTGGGTCTGCTGGTTAATTCGTAATTCCATGGCTCACCCGCTGATCATCGGTTGGTGTTGCATTTTTTAGTATTTTTAGACGGCAAGACGGGGCCTCGCCGCTGGGCATCGATGGCCCGTCTGGTTCGCGCGCGCGTGGTTTGACTAGTCTAGCGGGCGATGGGAATGACTTTAGACCCTGGTTCATCAAGGCGCTATGCAGGGGTGGGCAAGATCGCAGGATTAGGCAAGTATTCAAGAGGATTGCGTCAGGAGGAGCGGCCTGTGGTGTCAGTGGCGGTCACGCCGGGTGGTGTTCCACCAGAAAGTCGACAAATGCCCTGACCCGCGCAGGCATCGCCGCGCCGCCGACGAACACCGCGTGAATCGGCTCCTGGTCTCCGGGGTTGTACGCTTCAAGCAACGGCACCAGATCACCGCTGGCCAGGTCATCTGCCACGCTGAATGCGCCAATGCGCGCGATGCCGGCACCCAGCTTGGCCAGCTGGGACAATACCTCCCCGCTGTTACCCTCGATCGTACCCGACACCTGCAGCGAAAAATCGCGCCCGTCCACGCGAAACGGCCAGTCGGGCGCTGCCCGGCGGAAGTTGAAACGCAGGCAGTTGTGGTTGAGCAAATCCTGCGGCAGCCGCGGCGTGCCGTGACGCGCCAGGTAGTCCGGGGAAGCCACGATCACCTCGCCGATGGAGCCGATAAGGCGAGCGGTCAAGGGGCTGTCGGCCAATTGACCGAAGCGGATTGCAACGTCCGCTTGCCCGCCCAGGATATCCACCACCTCATCCTCCAGCCGCAACTCAACCACGATGGCCGGGTAGCGCGCGCTGAACGCGGCAACCAGCGGCACGATCGACAGCCGCCCGTGTGCGAGCGCCGCGCTGACCCTCAGCCGCCCCCGTGGCGCGCCCTGGTCGGTGATCGCATCCTCGACTTCGGCCATGTCCGCCAGGATCCGCCGGGCGCCGCGCAAATACGCTTCGCCTTCGGCGGTGAGCGTGATCGCCCGGGTGGTGCGCAGCAGCAGGCGGGTGCCTATGCGCCCCTCGATGCGGGTGATGATGCGGCTGATGGATGACGGTGTGAGGCCCAGCACCCGAGCCGCCCCCGAGAGGCTGCCCTGCTCCGCGACCATGGCGAACACCGCCATCTCCCCCGACCGACCGCCTATGTCCACTTGTGATCTCCACGCAAAGCTGTAGTGCCCTGCCGAGGGCTACCGCCTGAAAAGTCGTGATTGTAGCATTTGATACAAAGATGAGGAGTCACCCATGCGTATCAACCCACCCCTTGTAGCACTGTCCATCGGCGCCTTCGGCATCGGGGTCACCGAGTTTGCCCCCATGGGCATGTTGCCCGGGATCGCCGCCGACCTCGGTGTTTCCATTCCCGCCGCCGGGCTGCTGGTCAGCGCCTATGCCATGGGCGTGCTGATCGGCGCCCCGATCATGACCCTCGCGACAGCCAGGGTGGCGCGCCGTTATCTGCTGGTGGGCCTGATGGCCATTTTCACCCTGGGTAATCTGCTGTCCGCCCTGGCCACCGACTACCAGACCCTGATGGTCGCCCGGTTGGTGACATCGCTGAATCACGGGGCATTCTTCGGCATCGGCTCCATCGTGGCAGCGAGTGTGGTGGCGCCCGACAAACGCGCGGGGGCCGTCGCCGCGATGTTCCTCGGGCTGACCCTGGCGACCATCGGTGGCGTGCCCCTGGCAACCTGGTTCGGCGAGAACTTCGGCTGGCGTACGGCGTTCTGGGGCATCAGCGGGCTCGGGGCGTTCGTGATGGTGGCCCTGTGGTGGGCGCTACCGAATACGCCCGCTCCAAAAGGGGGAAGCCTGATGGCCGAAATCCGCGTACTGGGCCGCGGGCCGGTACTGGCAGCGCTGGCGTTGACCGTGGTGGGGTCCAGCGCCATGTTCACGGTGTTTACCTATATCGCGCCGATTCTGCGGGATGTCACCCACGCCTCGACCAACTTCGTCACCGCAATGCTCGTGCTGTTCGGGATCGGCCTGACCCTCGGCAACGTCTGGGGCGGCAAGTCTGCGGACCGTTCGGTGGACCGCACCCTGATAACGTCGCTCGTGGTCCTGATTGCCGTGCTGCTGGCGTTCTCTGTGCTCATGCAATGGCCGCTGCCCGCCGCCTTGTCGATCCTGCTGTGGGGCGCCGCCAGCTTTGCGCTGGTACCTCCCCTGCAGATGCGCGTGATGGAAGCCGCCAAGGATGCACCCAACCTGGCCTCGGCGATGAACATCGGTGCGTTCAACTTCGGTAACGCCATTGGCGCGGCGCTGGGGGGAGCAGTGATCAACGCAGGGCTGGGCTACCCGGCCATTTCGCTGGCTGGTGCGATCATGGCGGCCCTGGGTTTGCTGATGGTGCTGGGGCTCGGCTGGCGTTCGCGGCGCACAGGTTCACGTATCTGCCAGGCACCGGCGCAGGCATAAGGACAGCCGCGCTCAAACGGCCCCCCTACACCCTCCCCTCTGAAAAGCCCCGAATCCCGGGGCTTTTTTGCGTCTGCCTGGCCGCCATCCATCGCTGCAAAAAATTTCAACTAGTGACTTTCATTATGAAATCCACTGTGCAATATTACTTTCGTAATATTTAGCAACAGTTCCCGGAGCCCCTCATGAAGAAAGCCAGCTTCCAACCCATGCCCTGCCCGGTCGCCCGTGCCCTGGAGCACATCGGTGATGGTTGGAGCCTGTTGATCCTGCGTGATGCGTTCTACGGGCTACGCCGTTTCGACGAGTTCCTGCAGAGCCTCGGGATCGCCTCGAACACCCTGACCCGCCGCCTGAATGCGTTGGTGGCCGGCGGCTTGCTGGAACGGCGCCCGTACCAGGACAACCCGCCGCGCCATGAGTACCACCTCACCGAAGCGGGCCGGGACTTGCGCCAGGTCATCCTCACGCTGATGGCCTGGGGCGCGCGGCATGCCGAGGGCTCGACCAAGGTGTTTCTCGCCGATGAGGCCACCGGGCGCCCGGTGGTGCTGGCGTTGATGGATGCCAACACCGGCAACCCCATCACCCGTGCGGGCCACCGCGTACATGTCAGCGCCGATGCCGAACCGCTGACCCTGTGGCGCGCACGAACCGGCCGGGCCTACGCCGAAAAAGACCAGCTGGTCAGCCCCTTCCCCCACTAATACTCAACGAGGTCATTTCGTCATGGACGCTCCAGTCAGCGCTGTGCCCGAACCCATCCAACCATCCCGGCGCAAACAGGTTTTACGCCTGGGGCTGTTGACCCTGGCCGTGGCGGGCGGCGTGTGGTACGCCAGTCACTGGTGGCTGGTCAGCCGGTTTATCGAAGACACCGACGACGCCTATGTCGGGGCGGATGTGACGGTGATCAGCGCCAAAGTGCCGGGCTATATCAGCGAAGTGACGGTGCAGGACAACCAGTTCGTTCGGGCCGGCGACGTGCTGGCGCGCATCGATGTGCGCGACTACCGCACGGCCCTGGCCAAGGCCGACGGCGCCGTGGCCGCGCAACAGGCCTCGCTTGCCAACCTCGACGCCACCGAACAACTGCAACTGGCGGTGATCAACCAGGCCAAGGCACAGATCGACGCCACCGATGCCGAAGCACAACGGGCCGGCGACGATCAAACGCGTTACCAGAACCTGGTGCGCAGCCAGGCCGTATCGGTCGAAAGCGCACAGCGGGTCAGCGCCGTATGGAAGACCGCCCGCGCCGACCACTCCCGGGCACAGGCCGGGTTGATGGCGGCGCGCCGGCAAATCGACGTGATTGAAACCCAGCGCGGCCAGGCACGTGCCGCGTTGCAACAGGCGCAGGCCGAACGCGACCAGGCGCAATTGAACATCAGCTATACCGAACTGCGGGCGCCGGTGGATGGTTACGTGGGCAACCGCCGCGCCCGGGTCGGTGCCTACGCCGCGGCCGGCAGCCAACTGATCTCGGTGGTGCCCGCGAAAGGATTGTGGGTGGATGCCAACTTCAAGGAAGACCAATTGGGGCGCCTGCAGGTCGGGCAAAGCGTGAGCATCCGCGCCGACATCCTCCCCGGCCGTGAATTCCACGGGCACATCGAGAGCCTGGCCCCCGCCACCGGGGCGCAATTCAGTGTGCTGCCGCCGGAAAACGCCACCGGCAACTTCACCAAGATCGTGCAGCGAGTGCCGGTGCGCGTGCGCCTCGACAGCAACGATGCCGACTTCGGCGCCCTGCGTCCGGGCCTGTCGGTGATGGCGAAGGTCAACACCGATGAGGCGTTCGAGGACCAGGCCAGCGCCCTCAAGGCCCAGCTATGAACAGCCCGTTGCCCGCCCTCAGCACCGCACAAAAAGTCGCGGCCTTCGCCACCATGTGCGTGGGCATGTTCATCGCCTTGATCGACATCCAGATCGTCTCCGCCTCCCTCAAGGACATCGGCGGCGGGTTGTCTGCCGGCGCGGACGATACGGCGTGGGTGCAGACCGCCTACCTGATCGCGGAAATCATCGTGATCCCCATGTCAGGCTGGCTCTCCCGGGTGATGAGCACGCGCTGGCTGTTCGCGGCGTCGGCGGCCGGGTTCACCTTGACCAGCCTGCTGTGCGCGATGGCCTGGAACATCCAGAGCATGATCGCGTTTCGCGCCTTGCAGGGGTTCCTGGGGGGCTCGATGATTCCGTTGGTATTCACCACCGCGTTCATGTACTTCAACGGCAAGCAGCGGGTGATCGCCGCCTCCACCATCGGCGCCATCGCGTCCCTGGCCCCCACATTGGGCCCGGCCGTCGGCGGTTGGATCACCGACATCTCCTCCTGGCACTGGCTGTTCTACATCAACCTGCTGCCCGGCCTCTTCGTGACCTTTGCGGTGCCGATGCTGGTCAAGGTCGACCGCCCCAACCCGTCATTGCTCAAGGGCGCCGACTATATCGGCATGGCGTTGATGGCGGTGTTTCTCGGCTGCCTGGAATACACCCTTGAAGAGGGCCCGCGCTGGAACTGGTTCAGCGACAGCACCATCTCGACCACGGCCTGGATAGCCGCCATCAGCGGCGGGCTGTTTATCTGGCGCTGCCTGGAAATCAAGGAGCCGATCGTCGACCTGCGCGCGCTTCGGGACAGGAACTTCGCCCTGGGCTGCCTGTTTTCATTTATCACCGGCATCGGCATTTTCGCCACCATCTACCTCACGCCGCTGTTTCTCGGGCGGGTGCGCGGGTACGGCTCGCTGGATATCGGCCTGGCGGTGTTTTCCACGGGGGTGTTCCAGTTGCTGGCGATCCCGGTGTACGCCTTGCTGGCCAATCGTTTCGACCTGCGCTGGATCCTGATGTTCGGGTTATCGCTGTTCGCCCTGTCGATGTGGGACTTCTCCCCCATCACCCACGACTGGGGCGCCAGGGAGCTGCTGTTGCCCCAGGCCATACGCGGGTTTGCTCAACAAATGGCAGTGCCGCCGGTGGTCACCCTGACCCTCGGCGCACTGGCCCCCGACCGCCTGAAGCTCGCCTCGGGCCTGTTCAACCTGATGCGCAACCTCGGCGGCGCCATCGGCATCGCCGCCTGCGCCACGGTGCTCAATGACCGCACCAACCTGCACTTCCTGCGCCTGGCTGAACACCTGAACATCCGGAACGAATCGATGAATGTGTGGCTTGACCAGCTTTCCGGGAATGCCCAGTTGCTGGGACAAAACAGCCTGGATTCGAGCCAGTTCGCGCTGAGTCAGCTGTGGGCGCTGACCTGGCGCGAGGCGCAAACGCTGACCTATGCGGACGCATTCCTGATGATCATGGTGTGCTTCGTCGTCGCCGTGTTGCTGGTGCCGTTGATGCGCAAGGTGCAGCCGCCGAAGCAGCCGACTGCGGATGCGCATTGAATCGTCCGATCATGTTAAAGGCCGCACCGGCGCCAGCCGGCTGAGCTTGGTCATCTGTTTGAATATCAGGCCAGGCGCAACCCGGCTGGCTACCTTCAGCACCTTGCTCAACCCCGGGCATATGTCCAGTTGGCCGGCTTCGATTTGCCGGATGCAGTGCTGCACCATCAGCACCGGGTCCATGCCTTTTTCGTTCTTCATTTCTTCCGCGAACTCGGCCCTGAGCAGCGGTGTTTCGGTGCCGGGTGGGGCAAGCTCCACCACGGTGACGGCGCTGTGCTGAAGCTGTGCCCGCAGGCACTGGGTGTAAGCGTGCAATGCGGACTTGGACGCACTGTAGACGGGCGCCGCCGGAAACGGCACAAACGCCAGCCCGGACGAGACGTTAACAATCAGGCCGCGCGGGTGCTTGAGCAGCCAGGGAAGAAATTGCTGGATCATCCGGATCGGGCCGTTCAGGTTGATCTCGATCTCTTCAGTCACGTCCGCCAGCGCCCGCTCTCCGGCCAGCTTGATATTGCGCATCACGCCCGCGTTATTCACCAGCGTATCGAGCCCAGGGAACTGACCGGTGACTGCCGCAAACAGCGTTTGGATGCTGGCGGGGTCGCGCACGTCGCTTTGAAACGTGTGCAGGCTCGGCAGCAGTTGCCGCGCCTCGTCCAGCCTGTGCTGATCGCGGCCCGTCACGATCACGGTATTGCCTCGTGCCACAAGCTGGCGTGCAAGCTCAAGCCCGATACCACTCGAACCTCCCGTCACTAGCACTGTTCGTCCGGTCATCTTCATCGACACTCTCCAATGGTGGGTCACACGCAAGGAGCTTGAGGGATACACTGGCCTTAAGTAAGTAGGCACCCAAAAGATCTATACGCACCTGAAAGAGAGTGTCCAACAAATGAACAAACACCCTGGCTTTACCGACGAGCAGATTGCCGCCGCCCAGTTTTATGCCCGGCAAACACCCCCGAAGGATCTGGACCCACGGATCGCGCCCCTGGTGACCGACCTGATAGGTCGCGTTGCAGACAAATGGACCATGCTGATTCTTGAAGCCTTGATCGAGACGACGCCGCTGCGCTTCACGCGCCTGAGTGAGCGAGTCGGCGGCATCAGCCAGAAAATGCTGACGCAGACTTTGCGGGGGATGGAGAGGGACGGCCTGGTGGTGCGCAAGGTCTACCCCGTCGTGCCGCCGAAGGTTGAATACAGCCTGACAACCCTCGGCTTTACGCTGGGTGCCGCCTTTTGTGGCGTGTGGGTCTGGGCGGCAAACAACCTGGAGGAGATTGAACAGGCACGGGCGGATTTCGATCTACGGTGCAACACCGAGTCATAAGGCCGCAAGGTACTGGAGCACCTCTCCAATCCCGTCAATATCGGGAGCCTCGCTCACGGCGGCTTGCGGGCTGCACCATGGGTAACTCAGGCCGGACACCCAGCTCATCACGCTCCCAAGTCTGACGCCGGCAGTGTCTTCATATGCTCGATGGTAATCGTCAGCCTTTCGACCAGCCCCGATTCGACACTGAACTGCCACTCATACACTCCGCACCCAACCCGGGCTTCGCCGGAGTTCTTGTCGGACATGCCCACCAGCCATTTGCACTGATAGGTTTGGGCCCCCCCCTGCGGTGGCTGCCCCAGGCAAAACGTATAGACGTTTTCAAAGGTCTGCCCGAACCGCCTCACCAGCACATCGCCGATGCCGCCCACCCCTTCGACGTGGGGCGGAAACGAGATGGACCCGGTGCGCACCACCATGTCCAGGATTGCCTCGGGAACAAACGCCCGGCTGAGCAAATGCGGGCGGTTGCCGTCCTTGGCGAGTATGTAGTGCTGAATCGCGAGTTGAGCAGTGTTCATGGTTTTTCCGTCGACTCCCTATCAGGTAATGCTTAGGCCTTCTGGATCAGCTCTCAGAGGTAACAACAGGCTCATCACCGGAGTCGGCAGCCAGCTTCAATCGGTCTGCTTTACTGATGTATTTATCCTTTTTGGCCGGTGCCAATTTGGCGCTGGCCTTTTTGGCCTTGGCCTTGAACAGCTGCTGTAGTTTTTTTTGACGATTCATGTTTTCTATCCGGTGTGTAATCAGTGCTTGCCGGCGTGATTATCCATCTTTCATGCCTTTATCGAAGCAGATTTAATTCACGGCACTCCACAGCGCCACCGCGGTCTGTCCCTATACGCCTCTATTCTCGCCCAGCGGAGCCACCATGATCATCGTCCACCACCTCAACAACTCCCGTTCGCAACGCATCCTGTGGCTGCTCGAAGAACTCGGCCTGCCCTACGAGCTCAAGCGCTACCAGCGCGACCCGAAAACCAACCTCGCGCCCCCTGAACTCAAGGCGATCAATGCCCTGGGCAAATCACCGGTGATTCAAGACGGTCCCCACGTGGTGATCGAGTCCGGCGCCATCATCGACTACCTGATTCGCCGCCATGGTAACGGCCGCCTGCAACCGGATCCGGCCACTGCAACCTATGACGAATACGTGCAATGGCTGCACTTCGCCGAAGGTTCGGCCATGCTGCCACTGATGCTCAACCTGTACGTCGGGCGCCTGGGTGACGCGGGTGCGCCGTTGCATCCGCGTATCGAATCCGAGGTGGCGAACTACCTGGGTTATCTGGACAACGCACTGGGGCTCACGCCGTACCTGGTGGGTGACGAATTGACCGGCGCGGATATCCAGATGAGCTTCATCGGCGAAATCGCCCGGGCTCAGGGCAAGCTGCAGGCCTACCCGAATGTGGCGGCGTGGGTGCAACGCTTTCAGGAACGGCCGGCGTATCGCAAGGCGCTGGAACAGGGTGGCGCATACGCGTTCGCGAAGTAAAAGGCCAGGCGGTTCCGGCGGGAGTTCATCTGTATTGCGTTAATCCCCGGGATGAGGATTACTGTAGGACGCATCCGGCATTGAGATAACACAGCATGTTCGAACTCGCCCCCATCCTGACGTATGTCGCCGTGGTCATCGGCCTTTTCCTGATTCCCGGCCCAGCCGTGCTGCTGGTGATCACCCGCACCCTCCAGGGTGGCCGCAAGGTCGGGATTGCCACCGGGCTGGGGGTGGCCTCGGGCGACCTGATCCATACGCTGTGCGCGGCGCTAGGCCTGTCGGCCATCCTGATGACCTCGGCCGTGGCGTTTAACGTGGTCAAAATCGTCGGTGCCTGCTACCTGATCTACCTGGGCGTACGCGCCTTCATGGCCAAGCCTGGCGTAACCACGCGCAAAGACCTGCCCACGGTGACCTCGACCCAGGCGTATTTCCAGGCGGTGGGTGCCGAAGTGCTGAACCCGAAAACCGCGATTTTCTTCCTGGCCTTCCTGCCGCAATTCATTCACCCGGAATCGGGTTCTTCCCTGGCGCAGTTCGCGGTGTTGGGGTTGATCTTCTCGGGGCTCAGTGCGGTGTACACCACGCTGATTTCGGTGGCGATTCGTCCGTTGAGCCAATGGATGGTGGGCCTTTCAAGGCTGCGCCGTTGGGAGGGGAAGATCATTGGGACGTTGTTCATGGGATTGGGGCTGAAGATTGCTTTCCAGCAGCGTTAATCGGTTGCAAACCGCTGCCTTTTAACCCGGTACATCTCACCGTCCGCGTGGCTGAGCAGGCTGTCGGCATCCTCGCCGTCCGCCGGATAAAACGCCACGCCGATACTGCAGGACGGCATTTTCACCGCGCCGAACTCCGCGCTGAGTGGCTGGGCCATCACCGCGAGTATCTGCTGCACTTTCGCCGACACGGCGTCCGACGACTGAATATCCGTCAGCAGCACCGTAAATTCATCCCCGCCCATCCTGGCCACCAGGTCGGTTTCACGCACACAGCCTTCCAGCCGCCGCGCGATCACGCAGAGCACGCGATCGCCCATGGCGTGCCCATGCACATCGTTGATGCCCTTGAAGTCGTTCACGTCCAGAAACAGCAAGGCCAATGGGCTTTTGTGGTGGCGCGCCACTTGCAGGGCCTCGTCCAGCCGGTCATTGAACAGTGACCGGTTGGTGAGAGCCGTCAGCGGGTCATGGTGGGCGAGGAAGCGCAGCTCCTCCTCGGCTTGCGTCAGGGCCGTGATGTCCCGCGCGACACCAATCCGCGCGCCCACCTCTTCAGACCAGAAAGCAGCCCACAGGATATGCACCACGCTGCCATCCTTGCGGATGTAGCGGTTGCGGAAGTCGACGTGGGGTTTGCCATTCATGACCCGCACAATCGAGGCCCGGGTGCGGGCCAGGTCTTCAGGGTGCATGTAGTGGGTGATCAGGGTGCCGGTCAGTTCCTCGGCGCGGTACCCCAGCAGCGCTTCGCAGGCATCACTCACAAACACGATCTGGTTTTCACTGTCGACCACGAACACTGTATCCAGCATCAAGTGGATCAGTTTCGGATAGAGGGCTTGCAGGTCAACGGGCATAGGTCTGGGAAGCGTCTGGTTCGGATCTGCCGATCATAGCCCGATCATGATGGATGGCAAAAAGGAATCATCACGGCCCGACCGGTGAGCCCGTGCTCAGGCGTGGATAGGCAGGGCCAACCCGAACAGCACAAAAAAACCGCCGCAGACTTTATTGAATCGGCGCCCGGTTCGCGCCAGCCAGGGCCTTACCCGGTGCGCGGCGCTGGCCACCAGGTACTCGACGATGAACTCCACCACGGCGTAGGTCAGGGCGATGGTGAGCGTCTGCGCGATGATGCTCCGGTGCGGGTCCAAGAACGGTGGAATAAACGCGGTGAACAGCAGCAAGGCCTTGGGGTTTGAGATCGCCGATACCAGCCCCTGGCGGAACAGCGGCCAGCTCCGCGAGCTGGTAGTGCCGGTCGCCTCAAGGCTGACCGGTGCCGCCCGCCACAGCCCGAAGCCCAGCCAGATCAGGTACAGCCCACCCGCCACCTTCAAGGCCGTGAACAAACTGGCCGATGCCTGGATCAGCGCACCCAACCCCAACGCACACAGCGCCAGCACAATCGCAAAACCGAGCACGCCGCCGCTGATGGTGAACAGCGTTTTGCGGCTGCCGTGAAGGGCACCGTGGGTCAGCGCCAATAACGCATTGGGCCCTGGCACCACCGAGATGCCGAAGCAGGTAACCAGGTAAAGCAACCAGGTATCAAAGGGCATGGATCCGATCCAGAAGGTGTTGGTTCAAGGCAGAATGTTGCGGGTGAACAAGCGTCCATGAAAAGCGCATAATTCAGGCCTTAGCCATTCGATTAACGAATAGAGGTCAGCGCGATGCCCGCCAGCGATTTGCAACTCGATTGGCTCAAATGCTTTGTGGCCGTGGTGGATGCCGGCTCGTTGTCTGGCGCCGCCCACGAGGTCAACCGCTCGCAGTCCGCCGTCAGCATGCAGATGAAGAAACTCGAAGCCGCCCTTGGACGACAGCTCTTGAGTCGCGGCCCGAGGCACCTGCAACTGACTGCCGATGGCCAGACGCTGCTGAGCTACGCCCGGCGCATGCTCGCCCTGCACGCTGAAACCCAGGCGGCGTTTCACGGTGAAGAGCTGACCGGGCGCATCCGCCTTGGCGTTGCCGAAGACTACGCGGCCCGGTACCTCACGCCGCTGCTCAAACGCTATTCGCCGCGCTACGCCGGTGTGGAAATCGAACTGACCTGTGAACAGTCGACCACGCTGATCCCACAGTTGCGCAGCGGCGATCTTGACCTGGCGCTGGTGTCTCGGGACTCGCCCCAAAGCGGCACCTTCCTGTTCAAGGAGCCCATGGTATGGGTAGGTTCACCGCAGTTCGAACTGTGGCGGCGCGACCCGATCCCCATCGCCGTCTACGAAAGCGCAAGCCTCGCCCGGCGATATGCGGTGAACGCACTCACCCAGCAAGGCCGCGAATTCAAGGTGGTGTACAACAGCTCCAGCCTTGCCGGCCAGGTGGCCGCCGTCGAGGGCGGGCTCGCGATTGCCGCGATCACCCAATGCACCGTGCAGGATTCGCTCCAGGTACTCGGTGACGAGCACGGTTTGGGCAGCATTGAGCCCATGGAGGTTTCGATTCTGCGTAGCCGGGCGTCCCGCGGGTCCAAGGCGGTCAATAGCCTGCATGCGTTCATCATCCGAACGCTGAGGGCTCAGCCTTAGTGAGCAGAGCGTTTCGGCACAATCATCGAGCGCTTCGGCGCAGTGCCGTGCCTACGCGCTGTTTAGGATCAAGGCTCAAACCACGCCTGGACATCACCGCAATGAAACTCAAAGCACTTGCCCCCGCGATCACCCTGATCATGGCCGCCAGCGGACACGCCGCCAGCTTCTCACTCAACAGCCCGGACATTGCCGACCAACGCCCGCTGACGCACCTGCAGGAATTCAACGGCTTCGGCTGCAGCGGGGGCAACACCTCCCCTGCCCTGTCCTGGGCCAACGCCCCGGCGGGCACCAAAAGCTTCGCCATCACCGTCTACGATCCCGACGCCCCGACCGGCAGCGGCTGGTGGCACTGGACGGTGGTGAACCTGCCCGTCACCGTCTCCAGCCTGCCGAGCAATGTCGGCACCCACCTGCCGGCCGGGGCAGTGCAAGGCCGCACGGACTACGGCCAACCCGGCTTCGGCGGCGCTTGCCCGCCCGTGGGTGATAAACCGCATCGCTATCAATTCACCGTGTGGGCGTTGAAAGTCGACACCCTGCCGATCGACAATCAATCCAGCGGCGCCCTGGTCGGCTACATGCTCAATGCCAACAGCTTGGCCAAGGCCACAATCACGGCCCCTTACGGACGCTAGTCACGATGGATGTTCACGAAGGTCTGCGGCACCGGGAAAGCATCATCGAAAGCTGCGTGATCAGGGCCCGGCAACACCATACCCTGCAACGCGTGCCGATCTTCATGACCGCCCTGTGCCGCGTGCGCCAGGGGCAAAAACTGATGCAGTGGGATGAGCGCGAAATGCGCGCCGGCCCACAGCACCTGATTCTACTGCCGGCGGGCCGCGAGCTTGGGGTGACCAACTTTCCCGGTGCCCAGGGTGACTACATCGCCGACGTGGTGTCGTTTCCGGTGCCGGTGTTGCGTAACTTCGTTGCCCGGTATGGCGCGCAGTTCAAGGGCAGCATGCATGCCGACCTGTGCGTACGCCTGGACAAACAGACCCGACAAGCCTGGGACCAACTGCTGACCGCACTGAGCACCGGCGCCCCGTCGGCCTTGTGCACCCACTATGGCGAGGCCGTGTTGCTCTGCCTGTGCCTGGCCGGCCAGGCGGGACCGTTGCTGATGGATCGCAACGACCCCTTGAGTGAACGCGTGCAGCGGTTGATCGGCAGCAACCTGTCCAGGGACTGGACCGTTGCCACGGTTGCGCAGCAGTTGAATCTGGGGGAATCGACGTTGCGTCGGCAGTTGGCCAATGAGGATGCTAGCTTCAGGGCCATCCTGGAAAATGTTCGGCTGGGGGCGGCGTTGCAACAGCTGCAAACCTCCAGGGATTCCATCGGGGAGATTTCCAGTGCGTGCGGGTATGCGTCGGCGTCGCGGTTTGCGGTGAGGTTCAAGTCACATTACGGGCTTTCACCGCGCTCGTTGCGGGCGGCGATGTGAGGTACACACTCGCTGAGTAGCCCGTAGCCTGTGGCGAGGGAGCTTGCTCACGCTGGGCCGCGCAGCGGCCCCAAAAAATGGGCCTGCTGCGCAGTCCAGCGGGAGCAAGCTCCCTCGCCACAGGTACTTCGCGGTTATTGAAGCGCTTTGGCAACCGCATCAAAGGCAAACATATCGTCGATCACCTTGCCACCCGTGGGTTTGGTCTGCGCCTGCCACACCACAATCACCACATTCCTGGTCGGATTGATGTAGAGGTACTGACCAAACGTACCGGCCGCCGTAAAGGCTTTATCCGCTTTGGAGGCGTCGGTCCAACCTGGCCACCACATGGACGCAAAGTCACCGTACGCCGCATCTGAACCCGTAGTCGCGCTGGCAAAACTCAACCAGCCTTCAGGCAACACTGGCTGCCCACCGGCCTTGCCACCGCTAAGCACGAACTGCCCAAAACGCCCGTAATCCTCAAGCGTCGCGCTGATACCGCTGCCGCCCACTTCATTGCCATTGAGGCCGTCGAGCCACCACTTGGCATCGGTTTGCATGCCGTAAGGCGCCCAGATCTTCTCGCTCAGGTATTGCGTCAGTGGCTTGCCCACCGCAGCGCTCACCAGTTGCCCCAACACTTGAGTTTCACCGGTGCTGTAGTTGGTGCGAGTGCCAGGCGGCGCAGCGGTGGGCAGGCTGGCCATGAACTTGAGGAGCGACCCGGGCACTTGTTCACTACGCAGTTTGATCAAGTGGCGCTCGTCCGAGGTAGGGTCCGTGTATTGCTCGTTCCACTTGATCCCGGAGCGCATGGAGAGAATCTGGCGCACGGTGACCTGGTCATAACCGCTACCGGCCAACGCGGGTAAATAACGGGTGACCTTGTCATCCAGGCTCTTGATGGCGCCGTCCTGCAGCGCCGCGCCCACCAGCGTCGAAGTGATGGACTTGGCCACCGACATCGACATCCACCGGGTGTCGGCGGTGTTGCCTTTTTCATAACGCTCATCAACGATCTTGCCGTCCTTGAGCACCAACAGCCCGGTTACCCGGTTGATCGCCACGTAGTCATCGAGGCTGTAATGCTTGCCTTTGTAGTCAAAGGCAACCGGCCCGAGTGGCTGGCTGCTGCGGGGTAACGGGAACGGATGGCCGCCGGCCTTGATCGTGCGCGTCGGGAACAACCGGTCGGTATTACGGAAGGTAGTGACGGCCAAGTCCTCGCTGAGCCTGCCGTCATAGATGGCCTGCACGTCGCCGATCGGTTCCTGTGCATGGGGATAAGGCTTCGCGGGATCCGGGGTGGCCGCGCAGGCGGTTAACGACAGCGCAAGTGTCGACGCACACACCAACACATGAAGCGCGCTGCGTTCAACCGGGGATGAAGGGCGATGAAGCACGGGCATAAGCACCTCTTTATTATTGTTTGATCGGCCTTGAAACGCTTCGGCACATCAGCAAAAACCGACATGCCGAGGCTTAGGATGCAGCGGGGGATTTTTTCTGGCGCGCGGGATCGGGCCGGATTACGCGCGGAGTCGGGCCATGGGCAATCGCGAGGGTCTATACGGAAGAGAACGCTCTACGCAGGCAGTCTTATCAACGAGACTGATGATTACTATCGAACCGGTCGCCTATTGGCTTACCAAAACCGATTCCTATAATCACCTCCACTTTTCCCCCTCCCGTCTGTCCGCAGGCGAAATCTCCTCCCGGAACCCAACACCATGCCAAGCGCAAGCCGGGCCCCTAGCGGCCTCCCCGAACATAATCAACAAACCGTCCTGCAGCAGTGGCTGGCGATTCTCTCGGTGGCCGTGGGCGCCTTCGCCCTGGTCACCAGCGAGTTCCTGCCGGTGGGCGTACTCAACGACGTCGCCGCCGACCTCGGCATCAGCGCCGGCCACGCCGGGCTGATGGTCACCCTGCCCGGCATCATGGCCGCCCTCGCCGCCCCGTTGCTGTCGGTGGGCATTGGCGCCATGGACCGTCGCTACCTGCTGATCGGCCTGACCCTGATCATGATCATCGCCAACATGGTAGTGGCCTACGCCAGCGACTTCAGCCTGCTGCTGTTCGGCCGCGTCCTGCTGGGCATCAGCATCGGCGGCTTCTGGGCCACCGCCATCGCCCTCAGCGGCCGCCTGGCGCCCAAGGGCGTGGGCGTCGCGAAGGCCACCTCGATCATCATGATGGGCGTGACCCTGGCCACCGTCCTCGGCGTACCCGTCGGCACCTGGCTGAGCGGCCTGATGGGCTGGCGCATGACCTTCCTCGTCACCGCACTGGTGGGCATACCGGTACTGCTGGCACAGATGTTCCTGCTGCCCCGCCTCGAACCGGAAAAAGCCATTCGCATCGCCGACCTGCCGGCCCTGTTCATCAACCCACAAGCCCGGGTTGGCTTGATCGCCGTATTGCTGATCGGCCTGGCCCACTTTGCCGCGTACACCTACGTCGCCCCGTTCTTCAAAAACAGCTCCGGCTTCGACGGCCCGACCATTGGCTCCCTGCTGCTGCTCTACGGCGTGGCCGGCGTAATGGGCAACGTCTTCGCCGGCTTCGCCGCCAACCGCAGCGTGCGCCACACCTTGCTGCTGGTCGCGCTGATGATCGGCACCAGCACCGCCCTGTTCCCCTACTTCGCCACCGGCATGAGCGGCGCAGTAATGCTGATCGCCCTGTGGGGCTTTGCTTTCGGTGCCTTCCCGGCCTGCGCGAGTATCTGGATGTTTGTGGTTGCGCCCAAGGATGTGGAGCGTGGCATGCCGCTGTTCGTCGCGTTGTTCCAGGTGATCATTGCCGTGGGCTCGTTCTTTGGCGGGCAGATTGTCGACAAGATGGGGACGTCGGTGCTGTTGAGTTTGGCGACCGCGTTGGTGGGCGCCGGGTTTGTGACGGTGCTGGTGTTGGGGCGCAAGGTGAGTAATAGCCTGGCGGCTCAGCCTGCTTAATCGAGGAAAACGGGACTGATTGAATTCAGTCCCGTGGCTGGAGGCAGTGAGCACCGCACCTTGCTCCATTGCCTACAGTTGCGTCAGAATCCGCCGGCTTGTGCACCTGGGTGGGCGTCTCTAAGGTTGCTCGGTCGCTGAAAACTCAGTGATCGGGTTTAGTAGCCCTAGATTATCCAAGCAATGTGCATGAGCTTCATCAATCAGACGTCTCTGTCTGTGCTTGATGGTGGCTGTGCGCAGGGCGTCTTCGGGCGCGCCGGTCTTTGTTTGGATTCCCGGTCTACTAACCTGTGCACAGCTGCCACCCCATTCGTTTAGTAGCGAAAAGGTGGCGGCCCACATAGAGAATCCAAACAATGTTCAAGGTAACGCCGAATCCTCCGGGCACTCCCGATTTGAAACTCAACCAAGCCGCGCAGCGCGCCTTGGATCACTATCTCAATCCCTCCTCCGCCAAAACCGCCCCGCCGTCGGGTGCGTTGTTCAGTGTGGCTGCTGATGCCAGCAGTGAAAGTTTGATCATCAATAGCTATGAAACCTTTGCCTCGGTCAGCGCGTTGCTGCTTGATCTGTCGGAAGAGCTGAGCGGGAAAGACCGTGATGTGGCGTTGGCTATTCACCAGCTTAGTGAGTTGGGGGTGCTGTTGATGGGTAAGTTGATGGATCGGGAGGTGCCGTCTAGCTGAAACCGGACGCTGTCCAGGCTACTCAACTAGCTCAATCGACTGATCGCCGAGGCGCTGTAGGCATCTACGGCGGCTCAGCGACGACGATGCCGCTTTAGTTGAGTAAGTCGCCGCTCATGCTGCGCTCAATAGCGGTTTCAGGCCATTTGCCGCCATTACGAAACGCCGTTTTCGACTCCAAACGGACACTCCACTGATGTCAGGCAGGTGTGGGATTTCAGCTTCTGGTGGTCGCGACAAGAATGGGCTTTGTACCGTTGCGCCCTTTAAAGACCATTGTCACATCGACCACCGTATCCATTCCCTCAAAAAACACATCCGCGTTGACCCCATCGAGCCGTTTCTTCAGAGGGGTAGTACTGGTGATGTGGCGGCTCAGTAGGCTTTCAAAGTCAGCCCTATTGCTATCAATCCACCTCTTCAGATCGGTTCTGAGCTGCTCGATTGGCTTGAGCTTTTTACCCGACGGCTTTCGCTTGGGTCCTAGCGTGTCGAGAACGCTGATCTCGTCGATTGAGTAGAGAACCGGGACCATGCACAGTTCGGTCCCGTTCTCGTTCTTCAAGATGGCAACAAGAGTCGTGTCGGAAGGCGCCCGAGCAAGATCTTTTGGGGTGACGGAGAGTGTCACATCCACCCGATCGAACGGTTTAGGCAGAATCCCACCAATGGTCATGCTTTGAGCGAATTTCGTGATTTGTTGGCTCGCAAGCCTTGCCCAGCCGACCTTCTGTTGATTGAGCACGCATAGGCAACGGCTCGACTTAATCATCCGGGGGAGCACGATGCCGTTCTTCCTGGTCCACTGGAGCAGGTCAACCTTCGCATCAAATTTCAGTCGTGCAGAGCCCTCAGATGGCTTTACTGTTCCGGTGTATTTCGTGCCGGAAGGTGCGCCAGACCGAACGGCAGCACCAATTGCAGCTAGGTTCTTAGCCTTTCGTGCAGCTCTCTCTTGTTCCTGCTGATCCCGAGCAACCTGGACTCGCTTGGCTTGGTAGGTATCGGCTTTACCCTGAATCTTGGACATCGCTTCGTTGAATTCTTCGAAAGCCTTTTTGGCTAAGCGAACATCCTTCTCCATCCGCAACACCCTGGCCCAGTCGATCAATTCCAGATCCGGGTCGTCAATCCAATCATTGACCACGCTCCGAACTCGCTCACAAGAATTGGCTTTACTGTTATCGAAACAAACACTCAACTCCTTATTTTTCGAGGCCCCCCTGAAGGTAAGGTTCTGGCTGCCAAGTGTGACGAAGTCAGCCTCGTCCATGATGACTTTCGCATGAAGGTCCTTCACCTCGTAAATCGTGCACTTGTTGATGAGCAACAGCTTGAAGGCAGCGATTGTTGACGCCATACAGACGAAGTCCCTTACCTCGAACCGTGTGTAAAACGTTGCTTGCTTGTTGGCCAAGAGCTTAAGCGTGCTGTTTTCTGTGATGTAGGGGGACAGCACTGTCAGAGGCGTGGTGGCTTCTCGGATCTGCCGATTCCATCGAGGAGCCAAATTGGTTCTGATGCGGATCATTCAACCGTCCCTGGTCTGCCTGGGCGCGAGGCGCGGGGTATATTGCAATCCCTCCAGTATACCGCCGGCGCAGCTGACCATCACAGGCTGTAACCTTGATCGGCAGAGAACAGCCAAAAGCGAACGATCAAGAGAGTGTCAGATTTTTTGTGTACGAGCGGTGATGGCCTACCGTGAGGCAAGCCTTCATTCGACAGTCGCCACCGCCCCTCTTCCGGGACTGATGAGCAAACCTCATGAAGCCTTGCCGATTTACCCGTCTAGTCCTCAGTCGTTAGCGCGCTTACTGTCTCCCCACGCCCAACGGGAGATCAACATGCACAAACGCACACTCGGCAACAGTTCACTCGAAGTATCCGCCCTCGGCCTCGGCTGCATGGGTCTGAGCCATGGCTATGGCCCGGCCACGGATACCGAGCAAGCCATCGCACTGATCCGCTCAGCCGTTGAACGAGGCGTCACGTTCTTCGATACCGCCGAATTCTACGGCCCCTATATCAATGAGCAAGTAGTCGGCGAGGCGCTGGCGCCAGTTCGCGACCAGGTTGTGATCGCTACAAAATTCGGCTTCGCCGTCGGCACCGACAATACAAAACAGGCTCTGGACAGCCGGCCCGAACGTATTCGAATAGCCGTCGAGGGTTCGTTGCGTCGACTGAAGACCGATTACATCGATTTGCTCTACCAACACCGCGTCGATCCGGACGTGCCGATTGAGGACGTTGCCGGGGCGGTGAAAGACCTGATTAGCGAAGGAAAGGTCAAGCACTTCGGCCTGTCGGAGGCAGGCGCGCAAACCATTCGTCGCGCCCATGCGGTACAGCCGGTCACGGCGCTGCAAAGCGAATACTCGCTGTGGTGGCGCGAGCCTGAGCTGGAAATCCTGCCGACCCTTTGGGAGCTGGGCATCGGCTTCGTACCGTTCAGTCCATTGGGTAAAGGCTTTCTCACCGGCACGGTGTCGGCCGATTCCACTTATGGCAGTGACGACTTCCGCAGCATCGTCCCGCGTTTCAGCCAGTCGGCGCTGCAGGCAAATCAGGGTCTGGTGGTGTTGATCCGTCAGATTGCTGCGCAGAAACAAGCGACACCGGCCCAGATCGCGCTGGCCTGGCTGCTCGCGCAGGCACCGTGGATTGTGCCGATTCCGGGCACGACCAAACTGCATCGCCTGGAAGAAAACCTCGGCGGCGCGAACATCACCCTCGACGCTGCCGAACTCAAGGCCATTGATACCGCGCTGGCGCAGATCCGCATCGAAGGCGAGCGCTATCCCGAGGCTCTCAAGGCGCGCGTCGGTCGATGAGTACCGATCACGATCCGCTGCGGCGCACGGTCATCGCCGCACTGGCCAGCGCCCCGCTGCTGTCGCTCGCCGACGCGCAAGGCGCCAGTGAAACACCGCGTTCGGGCTCGCGGATTCTGGTCGCGTATTTCTCGCGCTCGGGCAATACCCGCGTGGTCGCCGGGCTGATCCAGCGTGGACTGGGTGCCGATCTGTTCGAGATTCGCCCCGCCCACGCCTACCCCGAGGACTATCTGCAAACCGTGGAACAGGCGCGCCAGGAACGTGACAGTGGCTTCGAACCCGAGCTGCAAAACACGGTTCACGCCCTCAGCGACTACGACACGATCTATCTCGGCTTTCCGATCTGGGGTGAAACCGCCCCGCCGATCGTGCGCGCATTCCTCAGCGCCCACGATCTGACCGGCAAGACCCTCATCCCCTTCAACACCCATGGTGGATATGGCCTGGGCAACAGCCGCCGTGTGCTGGTCAAGCATGCGCCGAAGGCCAAAGTGCTGGAAGGTTTTGTGATGGAGGGTGAGCAGGAGCGCAAGACCATGGAACGCGTGAACGGCTGGCTGAAAGATCACCCTCTCACGCACTAATCGAATTCTGTACGGAGTAACTCCATGAAAATCCGCACGTTGGGTAATGGCCTGGAAGTGTCCGCCTTGGGTCTTGGCTGCATGAGCATGACGTCGGCCTACGGGCCGGCAGCCGACCAAGCCAGCATGATCAAGCTGATTCGTTCGGCCCACGAGCAAGGCGTCACCTTGTTCGACACCGCCGAAGCGTATGGCCCGTTCGCCAATGAAGAGCTGCTGGGGGAGGCCTTGCAGCCGATCCGCGAGCAGGTCGTCATCGCCACCAAGTTCGGTTTCGATATCGACCTGATCACCGGCGCACGTGGCGGCGGCACCAACAGCCGCCCGGAGCATATACGCGCCGTGGCCGAAGCGGCGTTGAAGCGTCTGCGCACCGATTGCATCGACCTGTTTTATCAGCACCGCGTTGATCCCCAGGTGCCCATCGAAGACGTGGCCGGCACCGTCAAGGATCTGATCGCCGAGGGCAAGGTCAAGCATTTCGGCCTTTCTGAAGCGGGTGTGGAAACCATTCGCCGGGCCCACGCGGTGCAACCGGTCACGGCGGTGCAAAGCGAATATTCGCTGTTCTGGCGTGGCCCGGAGCTGGAACTGCTAGCCGTGCTGGAAGAACTGCGGATCGGCTTCGTACCGTTCAGCCCGCTGGGCGCCGGTTTCCTCACCGGTCAGATCGACGAGAACACGCAGTTCGACGCGAGCGATTTCCGCAATTTCGTCCCGCGCTTTTCCCCTGAAGCGCGCAGGGCCAATCTGGCGTTGGTCGATGTGGTGAAAGCCGTCGCGCAACGCAAACACGCCACGCCGGCGCAAGTGGCACTGGCCTGGTTGCTCGCACAGAAACCGTGGATTGTGCCGATACCGGGCACGACCAAACAGCATCGCCTGGAAGAAAACCTGGGCGCGGTCGAGCTGCAATTGAACGGCGACGATCTGCGCGTGATCAACGAACAGATGGCACAGATTCGGGTGCACGGCGAACGTCTGCCGGAGTCGGCACTGAAAATGACCGGACTCTGAGTCTGCCCGACGCGGCGCCATGTGCGGCGTCGCTTTCTCTGTCTGACCGGAGAACTCATCCGATGAACCGATTGATTGCGCCACTCGTTGCTTTGTCACTGATGGCGGCAGAGTCCCAGGCCGCCAGCGAAATCCGCGTTACGCCGAACGGATCCCAGCCTTCGATCAAGGGCGCAGCGGAAAACTTTACCGGCTCTGTACGCGTCGATGGCCTGTTCAAAGGTGAAGCGCCCGCGCGCATCGGTGGCGGCACGGTGACCTTCGAACCCGGCGCACGCACGGCGTGGCACACCCATCCGCTGGGACAAACGCTGATCGTCACTGCCGGCGTCGGCTATGTGCAGCAAGAGGGTGGCGCGCGTCAGGAGATCCATCCGGGCGACACTGTCTGGATTCCACCGAACACCCGTCACTGGCACGGCGCCACGGCCAGCAACGGCATGACCCACATCGCCATCGCTGAAGCCGAGGATGGCAAGACCGTCACCTGGGCGGAGCAGGTCTCGGAGGCGCAATACGCCGGCCAATAAAGTTACGGAATGTGTCGAAGCTGCTCGACCGGCACGTTCGCGGCGAACCGCCACGTAACCTCAATGCCCCGTAACAACCTGCCCGCACCGGGATTCCAGCGGTTATCGCACGTAGACTCATGAGTTCTGCTCATGAGTCCATGCGCTATTTCGGGGTTAATCGCCACAACCATCCTCCTTACGATCCAGCAACACCGCAGCGCCCCGCAATGGATGGAGCCCTTCACGATGATCACTGACACCCGCAACCGCACTGCCCTCCCCACACTCATGGCGCTCTGCCTGAGCGTCGGGGCGATGTTCAGCGTCACCACTCAAGCAGCCGAGGCTTCGCCCACCATGACCAGCACACCCGCCAGCGCAGCCCGCTTGTCGAGCCAGCAACAAGCCATTCCACTGATCGCGGCGTTCATGGCGACCAGCGACATGCCCAACCTCAACACGGCGCTCAACCAAGGGCTTGATGCCGGCCTGACCATTAGCGAAACCCGCGAAGTCCTCGTGCAGCTCTACGCCTACGTCGGCTTCCCGCGCAGCCTCAACGCCTTGAATGAATTGATGACCGTGGTGCAGGCGCGCAAACAACGCGGCCTTGACGATGCGCCGGGGCGTGAGCCGAGCCGGGTGATACCGGTGGGGGATGAGCTATTGGCAGCGGGTACGGCGAATCAAACGAAAATCTCCGGCGCCCCGGTCAAAGGCCCGGTGTTCGAGTTCGCCCCAGTGATCAACCAGTTCCTGCAAACGCACCTGTTCGGCGACATCTTCGAGCGCGACAACCTCGACTGGCAAAGTCGCGAATTGGCGACTGTCGGAGCGCTGGCAGCGACGCCGGGGGTCGAGCCTCAGTTGCGCTCGCACATGGCGGCGAGCCTGCGCGTCGGGCTCAGCGCAGCACAGTTGCACCTAGTCACCGAACTGCTGAAAAAGCATGGCGATGCACAGACTGCCGAGCGGGCCAACGCAGCGCTGGTCCAAGCCCTCGCGGCGTCGAGGAAGTGACATGAGAACTGCAAAACGTCTGCTGAGCGTCATGCTGTTGAGCCTGTTGGCGGCCTGCGCGAACCACTCCGAAGGCCCGCTGCTGATCCAGAAACAAGGCAGCTTCGCCGCCGGCGGAACGATGACCACGGCACCGGGCACCTTCAACCCGCGCCAACCGATGACGCCCAACGGTCAGACCTACCACGGTGACCACGCCTACGCCTTCTATCAAATCCCGGTGGACGCGCGAAAACTGCCCATCGTCATGTGGCACGGCGCAGGTCAGTTTTCCAAGACCTGGGAAACCACCGCCGATGGTCGCGAGGGTTTTCAGAACATCTTTCTGCGCCGCCACTACGGCGTCTATCTGATCGATCAACCCCGGCGTGGTGATGCCGGGCGCAGCATGGTCGAGACTACCATCAAGCCTGTGCCGGACGAACAACTGTGGTTCAACCAGTTCCGTATCGGCCTTTGGCCCCGCTACTTCAACGGCGTGCAAGTGGCACAGGACGCCCAGACCCGCGAGCAGTTTTTCAGGGCTATGACACCGAACACCGGGCCGTTTGACATGGGCGTGGTCTCCGATGGTGTGTCGGCGCTGTTCGACAAAATCGGCCCCGGCATCCTGTTTACCCATTCTCAGGGCGGCGGGCCGGGCTGGTTGACGGCGATCAAGAACGACAAGGTCAAAGCCATCGTGGCGTTCGAACCGGGCAGCAGTTTCGTGTTTGCTGACGGTGAAGTGCCGGCGCCGATCCCCAGCGCGTTCGACACGGTGCAAGGCGCAGCGGTGCCGATGGAGCAATTCATGGCACTGACGCGCATTCCGATTCTGATCCTGTACGGCGACAACATCCCGGAACAGGCAGTCGATCTGCCCGCTCAGGACAGTTGGCGCGCACGCCTGAAAATGGCCCGGCTCTGGCGTGACGCGGTCAATCGCCATGGCGGTGATGTGCGACTGATACACCTGCCGGAGATTGGCATTCACGGCAATACCCATTTCCCCATGTCGGATCTGAACAACGTGCAGATCGCTGACCTGGTCGCGCAGTTCCTCAAAGAAAAACAGCTGGACTGACCCAAATACTTTCGCAACTGCCGTCCTTTTTTGCTCAGGAGCTTCACGTGAAGAACACCCTCAAAGCCACGTTCATGTCGGCATTGGTCGGCCTCTCGGCAGGCGAAGCCTTGGCCGCCGACTACAAGAAGAACCCATTCACCCTCGCCTACGACGGCGCGATCACCCGCAACGAACCGGGCAGGGTCAACATCCACCCGGTCAGCTATAAGCTCAACGGTCTGGACATCGCCGCCAACGTCTACACGCCTGCCAACTACGACGCGAAGAAGACCTACCCGACCGTGGTGGTTGCGCATCCAAATGGCGGCGTAAAGGAGCAAGTCGCCGGTCTGTATGCCCAGCGCCTCGCCGAACAGGGCTACATCACCATCACGGCCGATGCGGCCTATCAGGGCGCCAGCGGTGGTCAGCCGCGCAGCATCGATAAACCGGCGTATCGCATCGAAGACATTCACGGCATGGCCGATTTCATCAGCCAGTTCGCTGGCGTGGATGACAATCGTCTGGGCCTGCTCGGCATTTGTGGCGGCGGTGGTTATTCGTTGGCGGCGGCGCAAACCGACAAACGCTTCAAATCCCTGGCAACGGTGAGCATGTTCAACTCGGGTCGAGTACGCCGCAACGGCTACAGCGACTCGCAACTGGACAGCATCCAGCAACGTTTGCAACAGGCATCAGCAGCCCGCGCGCAAGAAGCAGCGGGGGGCGCGGTGCTGTATACGGGGGATGCCAACCTCACCGATGAGCAGACTGCCAAACTGCCTTTCGAACTGTATCGCCAAGGCTATGAGTACTACTGGAAAACCCACGCGCACCCGAACTCGACCTTCAAATACACCACCAGCAGCCTTATTGACCTGATGCGTTTCGACGCCACCGACCATATCGAGTTGATCAATCAACCGTTGCTGATGATCGCCGGCAGCAAGGCCGACAGCCTGTACATGACTCAGGATGCGTTTCCCAAAGCCGCCGGCACCACCGACAAGGAAGTGTTCATCATCGATGGCGCCACCCACATTGAAACCTACTGGGTGCCGCGTTATGTCGATGCGGCGATCGGCAAACTGACGGATTTTTACGCACGCACCTTGTGATCAGCGCGCCAAGGGTCGCACATCCGTGCGCGACCTGCTTTCATGGAATAATCACGCGCTCCTCATGAGAGGTTCTCATCAATGTCCCGCCCCAATCTCAACGACCTGCAAGCCTTCGTGGTCATCACCCGCGAAGGCAGTTTTACCCGTGCTGCCGCGCAACTGGGCGTTTCGCAGTCAGCGCTGAGCCACACTCTGCGGGCACTGGAAACCCGGCTGGGCGTGCGCTTGCTGACGCGGACTACGCGCAGTGTTTCACCAACGGAGGCGGGCCAACGCCTGTATCAAGCGATGGCGCCGCGCTTTGAAGAAATTGAACTGGAACTGGCTGCCGTCAGCGAGTTTCGCGACACCCCCGCCGGCAATGTACGGATTCAGGCGTCCGAGCATGCGGCGAACAATATTCTCTGGCCGAAGCTGCTGAAGGTGCTGCCCGACTACCCGGACATCAAGGTCGAAATCACCGTCGATTACGCCCTCGCCGACATCGTCGCGCAGCGCTATGACGCTGGTGTTCGACTGGGTGACCAGGTGGCCAAGGACATGATCGCCGTGCCGATCGGGCCATCGTTACGCATCGCCGTTGTCGGCTCACCGCAGTATTTCCAGCAGCGGCCTTACCCGATGGAACCGAGAGATCTGGCGGCGCACAACTGCATCAACCTGCGCCTGCCGACTCACGGCAGCCTGATGCAATGGGATTTCGAAAAGGATGGCCACGAACTCAAGGCCCGCGTCGAAGGCCAATGGACATTCAACAGCAGCGTGCCCATTCTGCGTGCGGCCGTGGCGGGATGTGGCTTGGCTTTCCTGCCAGAGGACATGGTGGCGAAGGAGCTTGCCGACGGTAGCCTTGTGCGGGTGTTGGAAGATTGGTGCCAACCCTTTGCCGGTTACCATCTCTACTACCCCAATCGCCGTGAACATTCGTCAGCGTTTGGCGTTGTAGTTGAGGCGTTACTCTACAAGAGCTGAGTCATCGACCTTCAAGGCGTCTGAATTTTTCCCGCCCCCTCAAACCGTGAATGAGCAGATGATTTTGATCGACTGCGTCGGGCGCGACCGGCTGCAAGCCGATTGCTGCCCCTCGTAACAAGCAGCTTCTGGCTTATCCCCCCTAAAGCCCCACCCAAAAACGCCGATAACCTCCTACCATCAATCAACCCCCGCTCCCCTACACCCGATTCGCTCCCCGCATGCTCGTATGGCACGTCGCATGCTTGCCTCACCCCGGCCCGTCCACATGGAGTACGAGTGAATGCCTGCCCAAGCCCGTTTCATCGAGCACTACCGCAAAGCCGACCGCATCATGCTCGCCCTGATCTGGCTGATGACCCTCTTCTCCCTGGGCCTGGCGTTCTGGCACGACACGCTGCTTCAAGCGCTCTTCATAGGCGCCGGCACCAGCGTGGTGCTGACCCTGGCCTATCGCGTCATCGGCGGCACCCGCCTGATGCGTTGCGCCCTTGGCGTTGGGCTGATGGTGATGGCGGCGTTGCACATCAACCAGGCCCAGGGTGTCATCGAATCGCACTTCGGTATCTTCGCGCTGCTGGCGGTGCTGACGTTCTACCGCGACTGGCTGCCTATCCTGGTGGCCGCCGTCACCATCGCGGTGCACCACGTGGTGTTTCATGCCTTGCAGCACCAGGGTTTCCCGGTGTTTGTGATGGAGCATCACGGCGGCTGGAGCATGATTTTCGTCCACGCGTTCTACGTGGTGATGGAGACGGTCGCCCTGCTCTACCTCGCGGTGCACAGCCAGACCGAAGCGGTAGAAAGCCAGGAAATGCTCGAAAAAATGCTCGCCGTCACCACGCAGTTCAGCGGTGAGGCCGTCAAGGGCAGTCCGGAAAAAGTGCATGTCTCCCTTGCCACCCGTTTCGATCACTTTCTGACCCAGATCACCGGCCTGATCGACGGCGTCGCCCGTGACTCCCACGGCCTCGGCCAACTCGGCCAGGAGCTGGCTCACGCCAGCGGCACCCTGGAAAAAGGCGCGCGCCACCAACTGGCGGAAATCGCCCAGATGACCGGTTCCATGCAGCGCATGGACTAATGGCCGACAGTAGCCGCTCATGACAGACCACTTCCAGCCAAGCCATTGAGCCACTTCGACCCTATCGATGAGTAAAACCAAAACACCCCGCACTTCAACCAAAGGCGGGGTGTTCTCTCTTACCTCACTTCACATCAATCACATCGCCGTGTGAAAAATCTGCTCAATCTCATCCTGATTGGCAGGACGCGGATTGGTAAAACCGCAGGCATCTTTCATGGCATTGGCTGCCAGTGTCGGAATATCGTCAGCCTTTACACCCAGCTCAACGAGCCCACTCGGAATCCCCACATCCGCAGACAGTTTACGGATGGCCGTGATAGCCGCCGCAGCGCCCTTCTCCGCATCCAGTTGCTGAGTCTCAACCCCCATCGCATGAGCGATATCCTTAAACCGGGCCGGACATACGCTGGCGTTGAAGCTCGACACATGGGGCAGCAGGATCGCGTTGCACACGCCGTGAGGCAGGTCGTAGAACCCGCCCAGTTGGTGCGCCATGGCGTGCACGTAACCCAGCGAAGCATTGTTGAAGGCCATGCCGGCAAGGAATTGCGCGTAGGCCATGTTTTCCCGGGCGGTCATGTTGTCACCCTGGGCAACGGCGGTGCGCAGGTTGGCCGAGATCAATTCGATGGCTTTGAGTGCACAGGCATCGGTGATCGGCGTGGCCGCCGTCGACACGTAGGCTTCGACGGCGTGGGTCAGTGCGTCCATGCCGGTGGCGGCGGTCAGGCCTTTGGGCATGGCGGCCATCAGCGAGGGGTCGTTGACGGATAACAGGGGGGTGACGTTGCGGTCTACGATGGCCATTTTCACGTGGCGGACTTCGTCGGTGATGATGCAGAAACGCGTCATTTCACTCGCCGTGCCGGCGGTGGTGTTGATGGCGATCAGTGGCATTTGTGGTTTGGCGGATTGGTCGACGCCTTCGTAGTCGCTGATGTGCCCACCGTTGGCGGCGCACAGGGCAATGCCTTTGGCGCAGTCATGGGGGGAACCGCCGCCCAGGGAAATAATGAAATCACAGTCGCTGCGGGCCAGCAGTTCCAGGCCCTTCTCCACGTTGCTGACGGTCGGATTCGGTTTGGCGCCGTCAAACAGGGTGGAGTCGATGTCTTGCTGGGCCAACAGGCCAGCGACCTTGGCCGCCACGCCGGCTTTGGCCAGGCCGGCATCGGTGACGATCAAGGCTTTGCGGAATCCGTACTTGCGGATTGCGAGCATCGCCTCGTCGAGGCTGCCAATGCCCATCATGTTCACGGAAGGAATGAAGAAGGTGCTACTCATGATAAATCCTCTTTTTATTATGGAGACACGGGAGTCAGTGAGGTTTTCTACTCATCTCGCAGGTGATGCGGCGCGTCTTGTTGTCATCGTTGACGATCACAAAGCTGAGCCTAAACCTATGGCGTCAGACCGAAATGGTCCTTTAGCGGGCATTGACACCTCCTTTAGTACTGGGAGCAGGGCTTCACCCATTCCATGGGGGGCGGCAGCAAAATCTGACTTGCGCAGACCCCGACCCGCCCGGATGGTTATGATGGTTCGCTGATCAACAGCCCTCACCGACTCTCCTGTGCAGGAACTGCAAAATGAGCATTGATTGGATCAAGTTGTCGCAGGTATCAGCGGCTTGCTGGGCAGCGTGATGCGGTTTGGCAGTGAGGGCTGGGGCGAGAAAGCGTTGTTTCTGCTTGGCCTGGTGATTGCGCCATTGCTGCGGGGGTAGGTCTTCATCGCCAGTGTTGTAGCGCGGGGCTTGCTCATCTAGCACAGGCCTTGGATTGACTCCCCATAAATGGCCGATACTCCTCTTCTTATTGATGAGTATCAGCCTCCTCAGCGGGGTAAAACTCGCCCTCCTTCCCCATTTTTTTCAGCCGTTCGCGCACAATTACCTCAACGCTGGCTACGGCGGTTTGATCGTCAGGGTTGACCAACTGCAAGCATAGGCGTTGGACATTCTGATCGTGGGTGCCCTCGCTCATCATCTCGTGGGTGAAGACCTGTTCGCCACGCCATAGGCATAGCTGGGTATGCGTCCCGCCAAGCCATATTTCGTTGATTGATCCAAGGTCGGTGGTCGCTAGTTGATCGACGGTGATTGTCTTATCCATTGCGCTGTACCTTACCCATGAGTAGATACAGGTAGACTTGCCGGCATAGCGGGTCGTTCCACGCGTTGGCAGTTCAACCGGGCTAATGGTGGTTAAGCACGTCCCGGTTAGAACCAGGACAATTGACGATTGAAGGCGGACAGTACGAGCCGAGAAGGGCAATCACATGACTGATCCTGCTGTTCCACATGCAAATGGCCGCGCTTGGATCAACTTTAATCTCACCTTCTCGGGCTGATACTGCCAGCTGAAAGATGGCGTGCAGCCTACGAAACGACCGGCTGCTATCGGCCAGAAGCAGCCAGTCAAAAGCGCCTAGGAAATCAGCGTCGATTCAAGATTCGTCGAGCACGGCCGACACAAAAGCATCAATAGACACTTCCCTGACAAGGAAACGATCACTAGATGCAGGCTTGGCAACCATGTGTTTGGCCAACAAGGAGCGTTACCCAATGCTAGATCTTATTTACATCGTAGAAGATCATTTCGCCTCAGATACCTCCCAGCAAAATGACAGCGGCTACACCCCAAACTTCACACTTTCTGGCCAAAATACAACACCGCAGACTGGAAAAACTGCATATTCCGGCGTAGCGGTAGCTACGGCCGCGGCGGCCGCAGCATCGTCATTCCTCATTCCTATTCTGCCTATTTCTATGATTATTGGCGCAGCGGCTACCGCTGCCGGTGTTGCAGGCGCGGGTGCATCACTAATCGCCAAAGATCGCAGCTCCACAACCGATGAATCAGCCACAGCTCTAGCCATAGCCGAAGAAACACGTTTGCTCACTGCTTACGTACAACGCCATTCGCTTTCCCGCACCCAAGCCAGAGAGTCTGACTATCGTTTCCAGCCAGGGCACCCAGTCGTTGGAAAGGCTTACCGCAAACACCCACTGTCCGACTACTCGAACCCGGATAACAAGAACCTCTACATTCCCAGCGATAGCTACGATGCAATCCTGCTGGAGGAGCGCGAATCGGAACTGGTCAAGCTACTGGTTCAACTTGGAGCGACCAAAATCCGCATCACCAAGAAAGTATCCGATAAAACCCGCAGTTCCATCAGCGCAGAAGCATCCGTGCAAGTTGGCCCTATGGGTGGCGGTGCAGTCAGTTACGCAGGTAAAACTGAATGCGATACTGATTCACTCGATACACGTGAATTCTCGTTAACCGGCAAGCCTTGGAAAGCAGATAGCAAAGTCGATCGTGAGAACTTCTTTTGGCTGTCGTATGAGCCTTCGTGGAAGGCGGTCGTGTTTGCACGCGAAGTGGGCGGTTGTCTGACTGCGTCCCTAGAGATTAAAGAAAACACGTCATTCTCCACAGACAAAAATTTGGAACTGTCAGTCAAGGCAAAGCTAGTAGAGGTTGGTGCGCAGGCCGGCATATCGAATCTCGAAACCGGAGAAAAAACATATTTTGTGAAAGCAGAGTTCGCACCGGTAAGCCACAGCGCTTGACCAAAACCAAGCGATTTAGCATTGCGAGTAAGCAGGAAGGAGTGCTCTTTACAGAGGCACTCCTTTTTTATTTGGCAATCATCGCCGATTCAGGGAGTCGTGGCCGACTGCACATCAAAATACTGACTGCTGATGGCAACTCGCGAATGACCACTTTTGGCCGATTTTTGCCTGGCGCGACAGACCGAAATCGGCCGATTCTGTTGAAAAAGTAGGTCTCCTGTCGATCTATAACGCGAGACCAGCTTAAGCAGGTTGGCTAGAAAGCGCCCCCTTGAGAACCTTAGAAACCAGTATCATCCGATTCCACTGGAATGACGAGGCTTAGGAATACTCCTGCCCGGCCGGCAACCCATTGCGCAGCGAGTGGCGAGCCTTCAAAAATGAGCGCTCACACGTCACCAAAGCCAACATCATCATCTTCCGATCCAGACAGACCGACTGCGCGACGTGTCCGATGAAAGCCAAGTGCTGCCCGAACACTGCGTTTTCGTAAGATCGCCCGCAGCGTCCATGAAGCTGCTCGGGATGCGGACCTGCGAATTGCAGCAACGCCGGCGTATCAGCGCTCTCGCCACGAACTTAAAAAGGTCGAAATGTTGTTTACCCACCTCAAGCGCATCCCTACATTGGATCGCTTGCGACTACGTGGCATGAGTGGCGCGACAGATGAATTCACGCTGACCGCTGCGGTGCAGAACCTACGACGGCTGGCCAAATTTTCATCTCAAGGGCCACCATTCACGGAATAGTTGCGCCTGCACCAAGCAAAAAACCTCGAATTAACCAAATAACTGAGCAGCAAAAGTCACCGATGGGCCGAAAAACCACTCAATGTGGTGAGTAGGCTCTCCAGTGGTGGTCGTGCCTGAGTTTAGGCGATCTGAAAATCCGACTGTTTTCAACAGAATCGGCCAATTGCAGCCAGTCGAAACTCGGCTGAAATCGGCCCGGATTTGAGAAATCCGAGCCGATTCAAAACATCAGACAGATTATTCTCCGCAAGGGGAAATCACCTTGTTTCCAAAGCTAAACAAATCTCTTGAACTCTCTATGAGCCTTCACCAGCCTTAGAAAAGACACTTGCATAAACAGCTTGCCATGACGACAATGAGATCGATTAGCATTTACTCATCGGTGACACTATCATGTCGGCGCTTGATCATTCAGTTCTCGATCGGCTCTATAGCGAACACAACAGTTGGCTGAAGGGCTGGTTACGAGTCCGGCTGGGCAATGCCGCCGATGCTTCGGACTTGGCCCAGGACACATTCCTGCGAGTCATGACCGCTCGCCATGACACCCCAATCCGCGAGCCGCGGGGTTACCTCAGCGCCATTGCGCGCTCCCTGTTGATCGATAAATCCCGCCGCCGCACCATTGAGCAGGCGTACCTGCATGCCTTGGCCCAGCGACCTGAACCCGTAGATGTTTCGCCAGAAATACGTTTGTCCATCATCGAAATGCTGATCGCGGTCGATAGCCTACTCGACGAATTGGGTGCCAGGACTCGGGAGATATTCCTGGCGGTCCAGCTTGAAGGGCTAAGCTATGTTGCAACGGCTGAACGTTTCGGCGTCTCGGTCACCACGGTCAAAAATCATTTAATTCGCGCCATGACCCGGTGCCTTTTGCTGGTCGAAAGCTGATGCCTTCCTCCCTGGACCTCAAGATACTTGAAGCTGCCGCCACCTGGTACGTGCAACTCAATGACGGGACGGTCAACGAGGCAAGAACCCAAGCCTGGAACATCTGGATGCAATCCAGCCCACAGCACGCTGCGGCTTGGGCGCGCGTCGAAACGCTGCAACAACAATGGAAAATGGTGCCCAAACAAGCGGCCCTATCCAGCCTCAGCGCAGCAAAAATACAACGTCGTGATGTGCTGAAAATACTTGGCATGCTAGTGGCCGTTGGCGGATGTACGTGGCTGGCAGTTGAGCAAGTTCCGTATCGTTCAATGCTCGCTCAACAGCGTACGAGTATCCGTGAGCGTCGCTCGCTACGCCTGGACGATGGCTCACAACTGGAACTGAACGCGGATACTGCATTGGATATCCGCTTCGACTCAAAGCAGCGGTTGATCCAGTTGTACCGTGGTGAAATTCTTGTCAAGACCGCCCAGGATCCCACTCAGCGCCCATTTATCGTTCAGACTGGCGAAGGTCGGGTACGTGCGCTCGGCACCTGGTTTAGCGTCCGTCAACTGACCGAACAAACGCGTGTTGGAGTACTGCAAGCCGCTGTTGAAGTAAGTCCGCTCCAGCATGTTGAACGCACTCTGCGCCTCGATGCTGGAAAGCAAGTCACCTTTGACCGCGATGAAGTCGATGCCGCCAGTCTTTTACCCCCGGGCTCGACCGCTTGGGTACAGGGCATGCTGAGCGTGAATGACTGGCGGCTGGGCGATTTCATCGAAGAGTTGGGACGCTATCGCCCTGGCGTACTGCGGTGCGCTGCATCGGTTCAGGGGCTTAGCATCTCAGGGGCGTTCCGCATAGATGATACGGATACCGTGCTGGAAAACCTGAGCCAAGCCTTACCGGTGAGAGTGCGCTACCTGACGCGCTATTGGGCTAGCATCGAACCGGCATGAGTTCGATTTGAAAATGTTTGACGAGTCACCTTGCTGATTTTGATTCTCATCCGTCAATGACACAAGCCGCGATGACAGCGACTCTCTGCCATGACTACGAAAGGATCAACGAAATGCCCCTGCTTCCCCCCTATGCAAAGACTTCAATGACCCGTCCGGTTCGCTTGGCCCTCTTTGGACTGAGCCTCGCGAGTCTGTCGGGGCCGGCGCTAATGTCCACGCCAGTATTGGCGCAGAGCCAGACGTCCTACCAGATCGCTTCAGGTCTGCTCGGCACTGCCCTGATCCAGTTCGGAGTGCAAGCGGGCGTGACTATTTCATTTGATACCGAGCAAACCCGCCGTCTGACTACAACGGGCCTGGCTGGCGTGTACAGCGTCGAGGAGGGACTGATGCGCTTGTTGGCGAACAGCGGGTTACAAGCGCAGCGTCAGAGCAATGGTGGATACGTGTTAATCCCTGCCAATAACGGAACAACGGTGGTGCTTGGCGCGACGAGTGTCACGGGCCAATCGCTGGGAGCAACGACAGAGGGGAGCGGATCGTACACCACCGGTTCCATGAGCACTGCGACCAAACTGTCGACCTCCATGCGCGAGACGCCGCAGTCGGTCACGGTGATCACCCGCCAGCGCATGGATGACCAGAACATGCAGTCCCTGGAGGATATTTCGACTTATACCCCAGGCCTGACCATGCGCAAGACCGGCGGTGAACGCCCGGAGTTCTACTCCCGCGGATCCGCCATCGACAACATCATGATTGACGGCCTGCCCGTCGCGTATGACAGCGACACCCTCGGCACCTCGACACTGGCGATGTTCGACCGGGTGGAAGTGGTACGCGGTGCATCGGGACTGATGATCGGTGCCGGCAACCCGTCCGGCACCCTCAACCTGATCCGCAAACGCCCCACCGTCGAGCCGCAAGTGTCGGTCACCCTGGGTGCCGGTTCGTGGGACAACTACCGCACCGAAATCGATGCCAGCAGCGCCCTCAATTCCAGCGGTTCGATCAGGGGCCGCGTGGTCGGTGCCTTCCAGGACAAAGACAGCTTTACCGATGGCTACAGCAGCAAGCGCCAATTGTTGTACGGCATCACCGAGTTTGACCTGAGCGAAGCCACTACCCTGACCCTTGGAGCGTATTACAACCGTGAGGACAACCCGGGTGCCGACTGGTCAGGCATTCCGACCCGTGCCGATGGCACGTTCCTGCCGATATCCCGTTCGACGCGCATGAGCCCGAACTGGACCTACTGGAACAAGAAAAACACCAGCGCATTTGCCGAAATTGAGCACCGCTTCGACAACGACTGGAAACTGCGCCTGAATACCACGTGGCTGCGAGGCGATCTGGACATGCTGGGCACCAGTTTCTATCGACTGGACTCCAGTGCGGATCAGTTGAACCTGAACGTGGGCCGCTACACCTACCAGCACACGCAAAAAAGCGTCGACGGCTACGTGTCCGGCCCCTTCACCCTGTTTGGTGCGACCCACGAACTGGTGCTCGGGGGCAGTTATCGCAATGATAAAACCGACGATGGCCCCGGCGGTGGTTTCCTCAACGACCCGAACATCGTGCTCGACCCGTCAAACTTCGACTATCACGGCGTAGAGAAACCGGCCATCAACTACAACTGGTCGCGCAAGGGCAAGGTCGATCAATACAGCACCTACGCCACCGTACGCTTCCATCTGCGCGACGACCTGAAACTGATCCTCGGTTCACGCCTGGACTGGTACGAATACGAACAGAACACTATTTCCGGCGAATACACATTCGGCGCCGACTACAAGGCGACGCGGGAATACACTCCCTATGCCGGCCTGATCTACGACATCAACGATACCTACTCGGTGTACACCAGCTGGACCAGAATCTTCCAGCCGCAAGCCAACGTGGACTTCCAGGGCAGCCTGCTGCCGCCGGTCACCGGTACCAACCGTGAAGTCGGGATCAAGGGCGAGTACTTTGACGGCGCGTTGAACGCCAGCCTGGCCTACTTCCAGTTGAACCAGGAAAACCTCGCCCAAGGGCTTGATGCCTGTGCACCGGGTGTTGCTTCCTGCTCCGTGGCCTCCGGCGAAGTGGAAACCAAAGGCGTCGACCTTGAACTGCAAGGCATGCTTGCCCGTGGCTGGCAGGCCTCGGCCGGTTACACCTATGCCGGTGCCAAAAACGTCAAGGGCGGCAGCGGTCGCTTCGACAGCGACACGCCATACAACCTGCTCAAGCTGTCCACCACTTATCAATTGCCGGGCGATCTCGAAAAATGGTCGATCGGCGGTTCATTCCGTAGCCAGAGCAGCACATACACAACCTACGGCGTGTCTCAGGGCGGCTACAGCATCGTCGACCTGATGACCGGCTATAACGTGAACAAAAACCTCAAGGTGCAAGCCAACCTGAACAACGTGTTCGACAAGCACTACTACCAGAGCATCAGTAACCCGGCGGGCGCAAACATCTTCGGCGACCCGCGTAACGTGGCCGTGACCATGAAGTGGAGCATGTAAGCCACATATTCTGAGAATGACAACATCCTGCTAGGGTAGGTGTTGTCGTTCAGGACGTTGAGTCGCCCCGGATCTTTCAGATCATGATCGACGGCTTTTGGCCGATTGCAGCCCCTCGTAACAAGCAGCTTCTGGCTTATCCCCCCTAAAGCCCCACCCAACACCGCCGATAACCTCCTACCATCAATCAACCCCCGCTCCCCTACACCCGATTCGCTCCCCGCATGCTCGTATGGCACGTCGCATGCTTGCCTCACCCCGGCCCGTCCACATGGAGTACGAGTGAATGCCTGTCCAAGCCCGTTTCATCGAGCACTACCGCAAAGCCGACCGCATCATGCTCGCCCTGATCTGGCTGATGACCCTCTTCTCCCTCGGCCTGGCGTTCTGGCACGACACGCTGCTTCAAGCGCTCTTCATAGGCGGCGGCACCAGCGTGGTGCTGACCCTGGCCTATCGCGTCATCGGCGGCACGCGCCTGATGCGTTGCGCCCTTGGCGTCGGCCTGATGGTCATGGCGGCGCTGCACATCAACCAGGCCCAGGGTGTCATCGAATCGCATTTCGGTATCTTCGCGCTGCTGGCGGTGCTGACGTTCTACCGCGACTGGCTGCCTATCCTGGTGGCCGCCGTCACCATCGCGGTCCACCACGTGGTGTTTCATGCGTTGCAGCATCAGGGTTTCCCGGTGTTTGTGATGGAGCATCACGGCGGCTGGAGCATGATTTTCATCCACGCGTTCTACGTGGTGATGGAGACGGTCGCCCTGCTCTACCTCGCGGTGCACAGCCAGACAGAAGCGGTAGAAAGCCAGGAAATGCTCGAAAAAATGCTCGCCGTCACCACGCAGTTCAGCGGTGAGGCCGTCAAGGGCAGTCCGGAAAAAGTGCATGTCTCCCTTGCCACCCGTTTCGATCACTTTCTGACCCAGATCACCGGCCTGATCGACGGCGTCGCCCGCGACTCCCACGGCCTCGGCCAACTCGGCCAGGAGCTGGCTCACGCCAGCGGCACCCTGGAAAAAGGCGCGCGCCACCAACTGGCGGAAATCGCCCAGATGACCGGTTCCATGCAGCGCATGGAAGATGCCATGGGCCATATCGCCGTGCACGTGGAGCATGCCGTCGAGCACGCGGGGCAAGCCAGCCAGCAGATCATCCGTGGCCAGGAAAGCGTCGGCCGTGCCCAGCTGGAAATCACTCAGCTCGCCACCCGCCTCCACGACACTAACGAGACGGTCGAAGGGCTGGCCGTGCAGGCCGAACAAATCGGCTCGGTGCTGGAGGTGATCAACAGCATCGCCAACCAGACCAACCTGCTGGCCCTCAACGCCGCCATCGAAGCCGCCCGCGCGGGTGAGCAAGGGCGCGGGTTTGCCGTGGTCGCCGATGAGGTCCGCAGCCTGGCGCAACGCACGGCGGTGTCGACCCAGGAGATCAAGACGATTATTGAAGGGTTGCAACACGGCAGCCGGCAAGCGGTAGAGGCCATGCACGACAGTCGCCAGGGCGTGGAGCGCTGCGTGGAGGACAGCCAATTGGCGGTGGAGATGCTGCGGGCGGTGGGCAATGATATTTCGCAGATCGACCAGTTGAATGGGCGGATTGTGTCGACCACCCGTGAGCAATCCACGGCGAATGTGGAGATTGTCGGGCGGCTGCAGTCGGTGCAGAGCATCGCGCAGAATACGGCGCAGGATGTGGAGACGCTGGCCAGGAGCAGTGAGCGGTTACCGCCGATTGCGGTACGGCTGGATGCGCTGGGGCGCCGGTTTCATCAGTGAGTGGGAGCATTGGCCGGTGCTCGATTCAAGCGCTGCTTCTGACGCGGATGGATAGTCCAGGCGTGAGCGTCGCTACGGGCAGATCGGGTTTCAATCAAATGAATCGGGCCCTTTCTGCTCCTTTATTTGGACGTGGCGTGTTCATTTTGAGCGTGGGCCGGATAACGCATAGCGGCTTGCCTCTTCCATCAAGTCATCGCACATCGGATTGGCTTTGAGCATGTACGCAGCCGGGTCGATTATCGACAAGCCAAGCGATGTCTCTTCTGTGGCAGATGCCCAAACTTCTCCCATTGGCCCGACAATCTATTTCACTGCCCTCCCAGGTGCGTAGGGGTTGATTTACCGCTACCTTCCCTGGAAATCTTGCAAAGAGACGATGCACATGGATGTTGAATGGGCGCATGCCATCGAAGCCGCAGAAAGCGAGTACTTGTGTTCCCGCGTTGAGAGCTTGTCGCGGGTTAGTGGAAATCCTTTTGGTGCTCGTGTGTTTTTCAATGGGGCCTTTCCGTGCTTTCAGGTGAAGGCAACACCTAGCCCGATGTTCAATCGTATCTACGGTGACAGCACCGGCAACCCCCTTTCACTGCTGAGCTTGCTCAAGGAGTCAGCGGAGTATTCAACAGTAACGCCCCTTATCGGGAAAGCCTCGACGTTGGAGCAATTCGCTTTTGTGGGTGAGGAGCGATTCGAGCGTTTGAGGGGGTGGACGCATCTGCAGCTTGCGTGCCCCATCGAGGATGCGGTGTTGACCCCCCAATTATTCAACATCGAAGAGGCCACTTCAGACTCTCTCCCGGAGTTCGCGGCAGTTCATGCGAGTGGCTTTCATACCAAGCCAGAGCATCGTCAGTTGAGCCAGGCTTGTTTTGCAGGACTGATGTCGAATGAACGCCTGAAAATCTACGTCCTTAAAGCTGATGGGCAAGTCGTTGCAGGCGCGTTGATGTACCTGGCCAGCAATGGCGTTGCCTACCTGGGCACGGCTGCCACTCGAAAAAATGCACGAGGCTTGGGCTATCATGGAGCGCTGATATCTCACCGGATAGAGCAAGCAAAGAAGCACGGCAGCCTGGTGATTGCTGCAACTGCGCTTCCAAGTTCACAGAGTCGCCGTAATTTGCAGCGCATTGGGCTGGCGGCGTCTCATGCTCAGGCGCTGTACCGCTTGGCAGATGGTTGAAACAGATTCGTAATCTACCTTCCGCTTGTGCGAACGGTAGATGTAAAAAGCTGCTGCGCCTATGGCGAAAATGGTAAGTCAGCCAGAGCTGTTCATATTCATTTAAAACCTCGGCACATCGACGTCGCGCAGAAGTTCCTCGGTGGCACATTTGAAACGCTCCACCAGAAAGTCCAACAGGACCCGCACTCTGGCAATTCGGTACCGATTGCCATGCAGCACCGCAAACACCCCAGCTTCTGCTACGCAATAGTCAGGCAGCAGCACCTTCAACCGCCCGGCACGGATATCCGCTGCTGCGTCCCAAATGGTCTTGCGTGCAATGCCATGACCGGCCAATGCCCAAGCACGTGCCACGGCGCCATCGTTGGTTTCCCAGGCGCTTTCCAATGGCACACTGTGGTTCCATGTCTGGCCGTCCACCCTGAAATGAAAGGTGTTTAAAGGACCCGCCGGAGTCACCAGCAGAATAAATTTATGCCCGGTGAGCTCGGCCGGCGTCTGCGGCTCGCCGTGGCTCGCCAGGTAGTCCGGCGAGGCACAAAGCACCCGCCAGTTGGGTGCCAGTTGCCGGGCGATCAACGAGCTATCACGCAGTGGGCCGAAACGAATGGCTAGGTCGACATCGTCCTGTACCAGGTTAGACATAGCGTCCGACAAGGTCAGCGCCACCTTCAACTGCGGATGCTGCGCGCAAAAGGTCTCGAGCCAGTCATTAAGCAGATGACGGCCAAAGTCAGTAGAGGCAGACAGACGGACTTTACCGCGTACTTCCTGCTGACTCGCCTGCAACCCCGCCTCCGCCTCATCAATGGCGCGCAAGGCGACCCAGCATTGCTGCAGATAGAACCGGCCTTCATCAGTCAGGCGCAGTTGACGGGTTGTGCGATCAAACAAGCGGGTATGCAGCGCCGCCTCCAACTTGAGTAACCGTGCGCTGGCCGCCGCCGGCGACAACCCCAACTTGCGTCCAGCGGCTGAAAGACTGCCGAGGTCGGCAGCCTCAACGAACAAGCGCATGTCCCCCAATCGATCAGTGGCCATCTTCAATCCAGATTTGATTAAGCATCAAATTCTAGACCAATTATCAAATCACAGACACTTCATCACAATCAGGCCTCACCTGTTTTTCGAGCAAGCTCATGAACCGCGAAGAATCGATTCAACCCACCCCCCCGCCGTCCTCAGAACTACCTATCACTGGCTTACTGGCCCTGACCACCGCGAGTTTTATCGCCACTGCCAACGAGAGCGTACCCGCCGGCCTGTTGCCACACATCTCCGACACGTTTGAGGTTTCCCAGGCATGGGCGGGGCAATGGGTCACCGCGTGTGCCCTCGGTTCCGGGCTGGCGGCCGTTCCCTTGACCTTGGCCTTGCAAGGTTGGCCACGGCGCCTTGTGTTATTACTGACAGTGGGGGTGTTCTGTTTGTGCAACGCGGTAACTGCCTTGTCGCCGTATTTTGCCCTCACCCTGGTCGCGCGCCTGATCGTCGGGGTCGCCACTGGTGTGGCGTGGAGCCTGTTGGCCGGTTATGCGCGACGCATGGTCGCCGCGCCCTTGCAAGGCCGCGCGATGGCAGTGGCTATGCTGGGTATCCCCGTCGCCTTGGCGTTGGGCGTACCACTGAGTGCCTGGCTGGGTGAACAGATCGGTTGGCGCAATGTGTTCGGGCTGCTAGCGGCGTTGAGCCTGGCGCTGATGGTTTGGATTCGGCTGAATGTCCCTGACTTTGCCGGGCAACGGGCTGGTCAGCGCTTGTCCCTGGGCCATGTTTTGTCCAGGCCAGGCGTGCGACCGGTGCTGACGGTAGTTATGCTGTGGATCATGGCTCATTACATGCTCTACACCTATATTGCGGCATTCCTGGCATCGGTCGGGTTGGATGGACAGGTCGAGCAGGCATTGCTTGCGTTCGGCATTGCGGCTCTCGTGGGTATCTGGCTCACCGGGCTATTGATTGACCGCTGGCTGCGGCGGTTGGTGCTGTTGAGCCTGGCCGGGTTTGCGCTGGTATCGCTGGCATTGGCGTTGGGTGGCTTGCCTGCCATAGCGGTTTATCTGGCGATGGCTGCCTGGGGCCTGAGTTACAGCGGTGCACCGACCCTGCTACAGACAGCTTTGGCGAATGCTGCTGCCGACGGTGCCGATGTGGCTCAGTCGATGCTGGTGACCGTGCTGAACCTCGCGTTTGCGGGCAGTGCCGTAGTGGGCGGTGTACTGCTTGAGACGACAGGCGTGGGATCGATCCCCTGGGCAACCTTGGGATTGGTGCTGCTGGCCTGGTTGGTTGTTAAGGTGGGTGGCCAAGCTGGGTTCAGGAGCTTGTCCAAGCCCTGACCGGTTTTACTGCCGCTTAGTCCGAATTCGGCTCAGCCAAAATGCAGGCAAGCCAGTTCACACAAATGCTGTGTGATGCCTTCCTCGGAGTGTTCCGGAGCTGCAATCAACAGCATCTCCGAGGCACTCGATGAGGCTCAAGCGACGGCACGCAATGCCGGTGATATTACGCCGCCGCTCAATCTCAACTTCGTCACTCTAAGCAGCTCGATTAAATTGTTCGGAGCGCCGTCTGAGTATCTGCGTCCAGTTCAGATGCTCGGTTACTACCCTGACGAAGTCCTCAAGCGCTAATTTTAGCTCGATGAAGCACGCCTAGCCGAGCAGAGCATCCTAGTGTCACAGGCCATTTGAACGGCCTCTGACTGCTAACATTCCGTTGGCAGCCAGTCGGATAATGGCCGTAACGTTGGGCCTCATAGTGGTGAGGCATTTTCAGACGATATAGCCACTTATGCCGTCCCACAGAAGTTTTACCGCCGTGACTACGAGCAGGCAGTAGCAGGCAAGGTACATCTGGCGTTGATCCAGCTTGGTGTGCAGTCGCCAGCCCAGCCAGACACCACTTGGAACTGCTAACAGGCAGATGACCATCAGGCTTAGCACGTTACCGGTGGGCCTGGCTAACAGCAGCCAAGGCACTGCCTTGAGCAGATTGCCTACGGTAAAGAACATGCTGGTGGTGCCGGCGTAGGTTTTCTTGCTTAGACCGAGCGGCAACAGGTACATCGCTAATGGTGGCCCACCAGAATGCGCGACCATAGTCGTGATCCCAGAGGTGACGCCTGCGGACACCGCCTTGAGCGATGAGCGCTGGCTGACCCTGATTTCCCCACCGGTTTTGAACCAGAGGCCGACAAAAATCAGGGTAACCGCCGCCATCACTAACGCGACTGCGCGGTGATCCATGACGCGAAAGAGTAGATAGCCGACACCGATGCCGACAATCAGACCTGGTAACAACAGCACCAAGTCGGGTTTAGACCAAGTGGATGGCTTCCAGTAACGCAGGCCGAACAGGTCCATCGCGATAAACAACGGCGCTAGCAGTCCGCCGGCTGTGAGCGGATCCATCACCAGCGACAGCAGCGGAATGCCGACAATGGAGAAGCCTCCACCGAAAGCACCTTTCATAAAGCAGATCAAAAAAACTCCGGCGAAGGTCACCAGAATCGTGGTGGTGGTCAACTCAAGGTCCACGGTGCTGCCCCCTGATCCGGCTGCTCAAGGTTGGCCAGCATTATCGAAGAAAGCTCAACGTGCCCGCGCTCGCGCAAGTGCGCGATCGCAGACAAGCGATCAGCGTGCGACTTGTTTTGATTGAGCTTGCGCTTGCATTCAACGCACTGCATTTCGATCTCGATACCGACAACTCTCGACACCATCTCGTCCAGATATTCACGCGGCGCATCGCCCATCTTCCAGGGCTTGATCTCCTTGGACTCCTGGTGGCGAGTCAGCTGGGCCAGGGTGCGGCGCAGGAGCTTTTCTTCCGACATCACGCGCATGACGCCATGCACATGCACCACCTCGTAGTTCCATGTGGGAACCTGGCGATGCGTTTCGTGCTTGGACGCATACCAGTTGGGCGAAATGTAGCCTTCTGCCCCCCTGAAGATCACCATGACAGGCGTGCCGCCGGCGCAACGTTGCCACACAGGATTGGCGCGGGCCACATGAGCGGTCAGCAACCCGTATGTTCCGTGGCCGGTATCGAGTTCAAAGGGAATGTGGTCCGCATCCATGCCGGATTCACCCTCAGTCACGAGGATGCCCAGCGGATTGTCGCGGATAATTCGGTGCAACTGTTCCGGGCGGTGCTCTGCGAAGTGTTCGGGAATGTACATGGGATTTCACTACGGATTGTTGGGAGTCCATAATGTCGACCACGACCTGCATCATCGAAAGTGCCAGTTTCGAGGTTTTTCCATGGGCCAGTTTTCAGCCAATCCGGATGCATTTTCCCGCGGCGCGCAACGTCGGATCTATGCCAGGCTGCGCGCGCAGATAGAAGACGGCACGCTTGCCGCCGGCACGAGGCTCATGTCGACGCGGGCAATCGCGGCCGAACTCGGCGTGTCGCGAACCACGGTAACGGCGGCTTACGAGCAACTGGCGGCCGAAGGCTTTGTCCTGACATCAGTGGGCAAGGCCGCCACGGTAGCGAGCATAATCAGCACTCAATCCGGGCATGCCCAAGGGGACTCGGCGCAGCAAAAGGAACTGCCGCCAGTGCTTTCCCTTTACGGGCAACGAGTGGCCATCATGAAGCCGTACAACATGGCGTCACCCCAAGCCCGCATCGATTTCAGGTACGGCTCGGTCGCTACCAGGGATTTTCCGGCGCTGGGTTGGCAGCGCGCCTACCGTTCCGAACTAGTCAAGCGTCAACCGAGCCTCGCTTACGGCCACCCCGAAGGGGAAGAGCGCTTGCGCAATGCGCTGCAAGGTTATCTGCGACGCGCACGCGGTCTGGCGTGCGATGCGGATCAAATACTCGTCGTGCATGGCTCGCAGCAAGGACTTGACCTGTGCGCCCGGCTTTTGCTGAACCCGCAAGATGCATTCGTCTTCGAAGAGCCTGGCTACCGCATGGCCAGATATTGCTTTGAGGCCACGGGCGCGACGGCGTTGCCCATACCCGTCGATGCCTCTGGACTGGATACCAGTGCTCTGCCGGAAGGTGATCGCGTGCGCCTGGCCTTTGTCACTCCGTCGCACCAGTTTCCCATGGGGGCGGTGCTTCCTGTCGCACGTCGCCTCGAACTGCTGAGTTGGGCGAGGCGGCATCGTGCGTGGATCATTGAGGACGATTACGGCGGCGAGTTTCGCTATGGCCAGCGGCCCATCGACGCACTGCAATCCATGGACGCAGATGCTCGCGTCATTTATGTCGGAACGTTCTCCAAGGCACTCTCACCGCAACTCAGGTTGGGTTATCTGGTTCTTCCACGCGAGTTGGTTCACGTTTTCCGTGAAGCAAAACGGCTGACCGATCGACACTCACCGCGCTGGGAGCAAAACGTGCTCGCCTCATTGATCGAAAGTGGAACCTATGAGCGTCACGTTCGCCGCCTGCGGCGGGAAAATGAACTGCGGCGAAGGGCATTACTGGAGGCTTTTGAACAGCATCTGGCGGAATATGGGCAACTGGCCGGCATGGCGGCGGGCTTACACGGCGTATTAACGCTACCCGCGCTTCGCGCTCAGGATGAGCCGACGTTGCAGGCGATAGCGCTCGAACGCGGGGTTGGCGTATATCCGCTTTCGCCGCTGTTTGCCGAACCCACGTCGGTAGAATACGAGCGACCGGCAGGGCTCATTTTGGGCTATGCCGGCCTGACAACGCAGCAGATTCATGAAGGGATCGGCATTCTTGGCACGGTGGTTCGGGAGGTTGAAGAGCTTGGGGCTCGGTCCGGATCAGTGGATGACTATGTCATCTAATATGCGGCTCGAACACGAGCAAATTTACAAGGTAGAGATAAGGCGAATAAGAAAAAGTGGTCGGCTTGAGTGACTGCTAAGGGTGGAAAATGGTTCTGGACGGAGGGACTGCTATTGGCCGATTGCAGCCCATCGTGACGGGTAGCTTTTTGAAAATTGGCCCCCATTATCGGCCCCAATTTTTCGATGCTGATAATTGACTACTTTTCCCCGAAAAACCTCCTGGCTTGGGTCGAAGTCGTCGATACAACTACCACCGCCTCCACCACGCTTTCTGAGCAACCACCCCAGGCTTCAGCGAGGCGATCTTAGAGCCAGCAATCTTTACCGGTGCGACGTCCAGACCATCGAAGCTACCTAGACCCAGAGGGGGGCTTTCTGCTTGTAGAAAGCGAGTGGTTTCTGCTGAAGCCACTGCATGCAGTAACGACGAGGGCGTTATATTCCGACTCAAGACGTGAATGCCGCTCTCTGGGTCATGCAGACCACTTACATCGGTGCCTTCAACGCCGTCTATCAGAAGCGGCTGGATCATGACCGTCCCAAGCTCGTAGGTGATATCCAGATCACCGCAAACGCAACGCAGCCTTTGCAGTTCACCATTCGAAGATACACACACAAAATCCAGCCCGTCGTCATCCGTGCAAAAGCTGCAAACGTGTAATTGAAGGCTTTTACTCAGCGCTAAATTCACATTCAGGAAAGCTCTCTTGAAGTAGTCGGCTAGCTGAGCATCCTTAAGCACTTTGTATATCCGCGATAGCGCTGCCAATTCTTGAGGGAGCTCAAGCGGTACATCCTTGATGGGTGGCATAGACGTAAAGGGCCATTTCCGTTCTTCGCCAGCCTTGAACGTGTCTAAGTAGAACGACGTGGCGTTTTCATCCTGGTGCAATGACCAACCAATGCTCACCGGCAACGTAGAAAGTGGTTCTAACTCCGGCTTCACATTCATCGCGTGAGCAACGACAAGGTACCCCATTGTTTAGATCCTTCAGGTACAGGGCTGAATCGCTCCAAGCATAGTCGATACTTGAGTGTGTGCTATTGGCCGATAGCATTCGCGCATGGCCGAGAGCTGACTCAAACGGCCTGAAAAATTCCGGGGACTGAAAATGGAAGAAACGCTCTCTTCGATATTTATGCACTAAAGGAAAACCCATAAATTTCAATGGGAAAACCGTCGTTGCGATCATCAATCCCGATTTTTCCTAGCCGTTTTACAAATGTTAACTCCTTCAACTGGCTATTGGCTTTAGGCTTCGAATCACAAAGTCCGATCGGACCCAATCAGCTCTAAGACGACTCTACAACCATGAATCTGCACGCCATCGCCGCGACGCTTTTTGCGTTTTTCACACTGCTTCCTTCCTCAGTGCACGCCGCGACACCCATCGCCCATGTCGCTATCTACCGAGGCCCGGCGGGCTGCGAGGGATGTTCAGAGAATGTCAAAACAGCCCTGCTGCGCGTCCGCCCAACTGCGCAGATTGACTTTGTAGGTGCCGATGAATCGATCGACATCACGCCGCAAAACCTCGCTCGTTATGACCTCTACGTTCAACCGGGTGGCGGTCAGGACATCCCTGCGGCGCTTGATAGTTTGGGGGATGCGCGGGTGCAGGCCATTCGTGACTTTGTCGCCCAGGGTGGGCGCTACCTGGGGCTTTGTATGGGTGCTTATCTGGCCGACGACAGCAACTTTGGCCTGATACCCTACGACCTTGATTCAGAGGCGGGCAGGCCTGGGTTTGAGGTCGCGGGCATTGCAGACGCGGCGGTGCAGGTTGTGTGGGATGGGAAAACCGATAGCGTCTTTTATCAGGATGGGCCTTACTTCCCCAGGCCTGACGCGACCTCGCCTTCTTCAACCATTGCGACCTACCGGAATGGTGATGTGGCGGCAGCGCGTTACACCTATGAAAACGGGGTAGTGGTTCTGAGCGGCCCGCACCCAGAGGCGGATCGGGAGTGGTTCGAGAAGGCGAATATTCCCTTGAGCGAGATGCCGCAGGGTGAGCTTTTTGGGGCGTTGGTGCGCAGCATTGAGGGGCGCAACGGCGCAAAGTCACCCTGATGTGCAGCGCACTGGACTGGCGACATCCCACGTTCAGGCGCTGGCTGGAACACCGTACCGATTGTTCCAGCCGGGGTTTCTGTTGTGCCTGACGGCCATGCAATAGGTATTGGCAAAGAACCCTGCCCTAATAGCGTTTTTCCAGTCTACAGGCACCTGTTTGATGACCCGACTCCCCCTCATATTCCTGATGGCTGCTGCAGTTACCAGTGCGAACGCCGCCGACAATGTCCCTTTGGAGCGTTCTATCAAGGACTGGATTGTCGGCTGTGATAACACGCGTGCCTGCACGGCTATCGGTGCCGTCCCGGAGCGTGACGATATCGGTATCTCGACGTTCAGCCTGCGGGTAACGCGTGAAGCCGGCCCACATGGAGACTTGCGGGTAGGCGTGTTCAGCTACACCGCCCCCCAGGGTCAGCCAACACTCGATGGCAAGCCGCTGAAAAATCGATTCGAGCCTGGCGAACTCAAAAAAGGTGAGATATCTGAGGTGTTTGCTCTGACCGGAACGAATGCCGACGCCTTGATTGCAGAGTTGCGCAACGGGCGGGAGTTGATTTTACCCATTGAGGGCGGTACCTCCGTCGCCTCGCTAAACGGGATGAGCGCGGCGCTTTTGCTGATCGACTCGGTTCAGGGGCGGGTTGGCACACAGGACGCACTGATTTCCAAGGGGCAGGCGCCCGCCAGCAGCGTGCCGCAAGCACCGGCCGCACCGCCGGTACCGAGTTGGCAGGCACCCGTTGCGCTAACCCCGGACAGGGCAAAAGAAGTCGCGGATGCTGTGGTGGCGGCCACGCGCAAGGAGTGGCAAGCGGATCTGAATGAAGGCGTTGCGCCAAAGGCTAACGCCTATGCCTTGAGTGCAGATCAAGCGCTGGTGATCATCGAAACCGGCTGTGGGGCATACAACTGTTTCTACAATATCTACCAGGCGCCCCTGGACCACCCTGAGCAGGCGCGCCCAGCGCGGGTCGCCGAAGTGCCAAATCTGCCGGAAAGAGAGCCCAACGGCCTGGTCGATTTTGATCCGGCCACGGGTGAACTGAGCAGCCAGGCAATGGCGATGGGCATGGGCGGTTGTGGCACTGCGCTGCGCTGGCGCTACGACGGTAACGGTTTCACGCTGACGCATGCGGCTGAAATGAACACCTGCATGGGGCTGGAGCAGGTTCATTGGCCTGTGCTGTGGCGTACCGAGGCAAGTCGCTGAAACTGTCGAATACATCAATGTGTGTGGCGAGGAGCGAGCGCCCTCGCCACACACGGATGTAGCCCCCTACCCCTTCAGGAAGCCTTCAACGCCCGCAACTCACCCTCTACACGCGCCGCGTTGCAGTAGGTGTCCAGCATTTCCAGCACTTGTTCGCCGGTGAGGACTTTACCGTTCAGTTGCAGGCCGAACAGCGTCAAGCATATCTGAGGCTCCCGGGAGCGCTTGATCTTGACGTGGGGCATCAGGGGGCCCGCAGCGTTTTTGCAGGCGGGCAATGGCGCACCCTCGCGCAATGTCAGCGTGATCCATAGCTTGATGCGGCCCTCTTTGATGTGGATATCACCGATATCCAGCAGATCGATTTCTGCATCAAGGTTGCGAAACCACAAGTGGCTATGGGTCAGGCGCATCAGGATCTCCTCGCCGGCCCGACGGTGCAGCCACACCCCGCTGAGCAAAACCAGCGCCACGATTGCAAAAATGCCTCCCATGAACGCGTTTTTGCCATCCCATGCACTCCCGCCAGCCATCACGAAAGCGAACACTGAAAAGAGCAACAGGGTGCGGCGCACCTTGCGTGGGTAGGCCAGTTCGGTGACTGCGGGAACCTCGGCCAACCACTCCTCGCGTTCCTGGATGGCCGCCTGCAACTGATCGCCAGTGTGCTGATTAAAATCCTCAGTGAGGGATTGGGCCAGGCTGGCCAGTGGATCATCAGGGTGGTTCATACCGGTACTCCATTCTTGTTGGCATCTTCAGCCGACTGCGGATCATGAGTGAGTTGACTGAACCACTGCCGGTCGTGCGCGGTGGGCGTCCGTGTTGCCTGGGCCAGCAACTGATCGTCGAGAACCACACCCAGTTGCTGCAGGCGCACGGCAGTGGGGGGATGGGTATCGAACGGATGAGCGATCGCGTGATCCATCACCGCCTCGTTCAAGATCACCGGAGCCTGGCGAAGGTGGTCCGCTAACGCCTGGATCAAGTTGCTGTGGGTACGCTGCCCAAGCAGTTTGTTGACTTCGGCATCAAGGGCGATGACGCGCAGCAGCGCCTGGCAAAACAGCCGCTCGCCGGCAATTTGCGCCCCGACCTTATCCGCCACCAATTCCTGCGCACGACTCCAATGGTGCACGGCTATCTGGAAGTGGTGCAGAAAGCGCCACGTCATCCAGATCGCCGGGCGTTCGATCCAGGACGGCATGTCATCCACCGCGCTGATGTTCAGGAAATGCATGTACATCAGGCTGAACCGTGCCCCGGCTTCACTGCCGCGCTCGGTGTCGCGGCTGCTGAAGTGGCCAAGCTCATGGCCGATAATCGAGGCGGCTTCTTCCTGGCTCAAGGTCGACAGGAAAGTCAGCGGCAGGTACATCGTACGGCCCGTCAACAGTTGCCCCGAGGGTTGCAGGGCCACCTGGACACTGGTGACGAAAAACGATTGGTCGACCCCAATCACGATGTGGTCTGGCACGGGCGCGCGGGTGACGGCTGCCAGTTTTTCTATCCACTCCCATAAGGCCGGGGCGCTGGCCCGGCTGATTGAACGCCCCAGAAACCCGGATTGCGGCGTTTCCATATCCTGCCATTGCCGACGCAGGCGCCCAATCAACAGCACGCCTAGGTACAGCATCACCAGCAAGGGCACCACCACCAGCAGTATCACCATGCCGCTGTTCTGGCGGTTGCTCCAGCCCCAGCTGACTTCATACAGCAGGGCCATCGCCAGCGCCCCCACTATCAACCCGGTGTAGACCACCAGCCACTGCCCCAGCGCACGCCAGCTCAGGACCAGTCGGTCATAAAGAAAGTCCCGCGAACGCAACGCGCGCCAGGCATCCAGGCGCAGTTTTACCCAGGTCGCGCAGCCCGCCAGCACGGCCGCGACCGCCAGCCAGTAACCGAGAAACGCCAAGACCTGGCGCATGTGCACCGAGCCCTGGTCGGCATCGGCCCGAGCGACCTCACGCTGCAGGTAGCCGCGCAGGCTGTCGTCCGGGAGTACCGGCGTTTTGCGCCATTGTTGCGGCAGTTGCTGCCTCAATTCATCGCTCGGGCTGGCGAGCCATTGGCGCATCACCTGCGCTTCTTCCAGGGTACTGTCGGCACGCCAGCTCTGAAGGCTGCTCCAGCCCATCAGTACCAGCGGCAGCAGCAACATCGCCAGGCCCCACGACCATCGTCTCAACAGGCTCATGGCTCAGTTCGCCTGGAGATAGTCAGTGAGAAATGCTTGCGCATTGCCCTGACTCGCCAGCGCCTCGTTATAGGCGACGGCCAGCGCTTTTGCTTCGCCTGGCAAGTACAGCTCTCCCCAGCCGTTTTGCAGAATCAGTACGACGAACTTCTGACCGTCTACCGTGGTGTAATAGCGCGCGTCCTTGCTGGTCTTCTCGACAGACATCTTTTGGATTTTCAGGTTCCAGTCGTGGTCAGCCCCTTCCACTTGCACCAGTGCCTGATTTTCGTCACGGGCCCCGATACGCAGTGTCCAGACTTTCACCCCGGCCTCACCCGAATACGCAGCGACCTTATCTGCGACTTCCGGGCGATCTTGAGCGAAGGTATTGCCCGTCATGACGGCCAGTACCATGCTTAGCACGGCAGCCCATTTGCGATAAATCAGCATACTCAGGTTCCTTGAATTTCACGGCCGACCATTGAAAGTCACCCTCGGCGATCTGCCAACCGTGCAGGCCGTTGCGCACAACAATGAGACTGCGGTTCACAACGACGAGTGACGGGGTACAATGGCGCGAACACATAAGGACATGACTCAAACTCTTCTCGATGAAACGCCAGAATCCTTATCTCGACACACACTTCTGCTTCGATCACCCGGGTCCCCTGGACCAGGCCGGCGTATTCGACGACAGCGCTCGTCAGGTTATTGGTTCTGCCATCGGCCACTACCGCGCACGGACCGTTCGGCCAGACCTGCAGTATTTCGACTGTGACTTGCAGTTCCCCGAGCCGCTGAAGATCCACAAGGTATTGCCCGACAGTGTGTGCATCGTGCAGGTGCTCGGCGGCCAGTGGCAGCATCGGGTCGACGGTGTGCTCAATGAATACACCACGGGCGCAGTCCATGTGCTGGGCCTGAGTGAGAGCATGGAAACCGTCGATCAACTGCCCGCCGGCAGTCATGCGCGCATGGCCGGGCTACGCATCGCAGGCGATTATTTGCGCGAGCTGGCCGAAGAAGACTCGGCGCTCCAGCCGTTACTCAGCCTGCTCAATGACGGCGTTCAATTTTCGGGACTGCACGGGTGCCCGGCACTGGGGCGTTTGCTGGAGCGGATATATCACTCTCCCTACCAAGGCGCCTTGGAGCGCCTTAATCAGGAAAGCCTGAGCCTGGCAGCGCTGGTGGAGCTGGCAGCCCATCTTGCCCCTCAACCTGCCAGGCCAATACCTGCGGTACGCGGTCATTCAGACCTGGCCCATGAAGCGCGGTTTCAACTGGATGCCAACCTGATCGACCCTCCCGGCACTCAAGCGCTGGCCCGTAGCCTGGGTGTGGGGGAAACCACGCTGCGCCGGGCGTTCAGTCAAATCTACGGCCAGTCGATGCTGGATTATGTGCGCCAGCAACGCATGGAGCTTGCGCGCAATCTGCTTCGTCAGCGCAAGTGGCAGGTGGCGCAGATCGCCTACCGCCTGGGCTATGCCAATCCCGCTAACTTCAACCATGCCTACAAGGCCTACTTTGGTCACCCGCCAGGTGCCGAACGCTAGAGAGCAAAGCCATGAATAGACCCCTTCCGGCCATTAGCTATCCCAATTCCCGCCCCAAAAACGGCGCAGTCCGGCTCCCCTTACTCTTCGCCACCTTCTGCGGCGTCCCGCTCACCACCACCTTCCCGCCTCTGTCCCCAGCCCCCGGCCCAATATCAATCACCCAATCACTCTGGGCCACCACACGCATTTCATGCTCCACCACAATCACCGTGTGCCCCGCCTCCACCAGATGATTCAACTGGCTCAACAACCGGTCCACATCCCGCGGATGCAGCCCGGTCGTCGGTTCATCCAGCACATACAACGTCGCGCCCCGGGCATTGCGTTGCAGCTCGGTCGCCAGCTTGATGCGCTGCGCCTCCCCGCCTGACAACTCGGTCGCCGGCTGGCCAAGGCGCAAATAACCCAAGCCAATATCCCGCAGCACTTGCAGCGAGCGCAGCACACCCGGCTCTTCAGCAAATACCTCTACCGCCTGTTCAACCGTCAGCCCCAGCACCTGGGCGATGGTCAGCCCTTCCCACTTGATTGCTAACGTTTCCGGGTTGTACCGCGCCCCGTGGCACGTCGGGCATGGCGCGTACACGCTGGGCATGAACAGCAATTCAACGCTGACAAACCCCTCGCCTTCGCAGTTCGGGCAGCGGCCTTTGGCGACGTTGAAAGAAAATTGCCCAGCGTCGAAATGGCGCTTTTTCGCCGCGGGTGTGGCGGCGAACAGTTTGCGTACGTTGTCGAACAGGCCGGTGTAGGTCGCGAGGTTGGAGCGCGGTGTGCGGCCAATGGGTTTCTGGTCCACCTGCACCAGGCGGCGAATGTGTTCCAGCCCGCCGCTGATACGGCCGCCGCTGGTTTGCGGGGCGTCGTCTTCGAGGCTGGGTTCGTCTTCGGCTTCCACCACGCGGCCCAGGCCTGCGCCTACCAGTTCCAACAGCGCCTGGCTGACGAGGCTGGATTTGCCCGAGCCGGAAATGCCGGTGACGGCGGTGAAGCAGCCCAGGGGAAAGTCCACGCTGAGGTCGTTGAGGTTGTTTCGCGTGACGCCTTCCAGGCTCAGCCAGCCGGTGGGTTGGCGCGGTGGTTGGCTGACCGGGGGTTTTTCGGCGAACAGGTATTCGCGGGTTTGCGAGGCTTCGACCTGCGCCAGGCCGGCGGGTGGGCCGCTGTACAGGACCTGGCCGCCGTGTTCACCGGCAGCCGGGCCGACGTCGATCAGCCAGTCGGCCCGGCGCATGGTTTCAAGGTCGTGTTCCACCACGAACAGTGAGTTGCCGGCGGCCTTCAGGCGGTCGAGGGCGGCGAACAGGGCTTCGCCGTCAGCGGGATGCAGGCCGGCGGAAGGTTCGTCGAGCACGTAGATCACGCCGAACAGTTGCGAGCCCAGTTGGGTGGCCAGGCGCAGGCGTTGCAGTTCGCCGGAGGACAGGGTCGGTGTGCTGCGTTCCAGGGCCAGGTAGCCGAGGCCGAGGTCGGTCAGGGTGCTGACGCGTTCGAGCAGGTCCTGGGCGATGCGTTGGGCGGCCAGACGTTTTTCCACGGAGAGCTTTTTATCGCCCTGCCCTTCAGCCACCGGGCGCAGCAGTTCGGCAAGTTGCAGCAAGGACATTTGCGACAGTTCGCCAATATCCACGCCGGCAAATTTCACCGACAGCGCGGCCTTGTTCAGGCGCTTGCCTTCGCACAGCGGGCATGGGCTGCCTTGCATGAATTGCGACACGCGCTTTTTCATCAGGGCGCTTTGGGAGTGGGTGAAGGTGTGCAGGATGTAGCGTCGGGCACCGGTGAAGGTGCCCTGGTAGCTGGGTTCGAGTTTGCGTTTGAGGGCGTCGCGGGTTTGGGCAGGTGTGAAGCCGGCGTACACCGGGACGGTGGGGGTTTCGTCGGTGAAGAGGATCCAGTCGCGCTGCTTTTTCGGCAGGTCGCGCCACGGGATGTCGACGTCGTAGCCGAGGGTGACGAGGATGTCGCGCTGGTTCTGGCCTTGCCATGCCAGTGGCCAGGACGCCACGGCGCGTTGGCGGATGGTGAGGGAAGGATCGGGCACCATCAGGGCTTCGGTCACTTCGTACACGCGGCCCAGGCCGTGGCATTGCGGGCAGGCGCCCTGGGGCAGGTTGGGGGAAAAGTCTTCGGCGTAGAGCATCGGTTGCCCCGCCGGGTAACTGCCGGCGCGGGAGTAGAGCATGCGGATCAGGCTGGACAAGGTGGTGACGCTGCCCACTGATGAACGTGTGCTGGGTGTACCGCGCTGTTGTTGCAGGGCCACGGCGGGCGGCAGGCCTTCGATGGCGTCGACGTCCGGTACGCCGACCTGGTCGATCAGGCGGCGGGCGTAGGGCGCCACGGATTCGAAATAGCGGCGCTGGGCTTCGGCGTAGACGGTGGAGAATGCCAGCGAGGACTTGCCGGAGCCTGACACGCCGGTGAACACCACCAGGGCGTCGCGGGGGATGTCCACGTCGACGTTGCGCAGGTTGTGCTCCCGGGCACCCCGCACCCGCACGAAGCCTGGGCGTTGGGTGGTGAGTGAGGTGTCTGGGGGAAGATTGCGCTGGGAAGTCATGGGTAACCTTATCGGTGTGTTCAAGGCAGTGAAGATCCACTGTGGGAGCCGGGCTTGCCCGCGATGACGGTGTGCCAGTTACCGGATGGGGTGCCTGACACTCCGCCATCGCGGGCAAGCCCGGCTCCCACAGTGGCTTGGTGTTACTGGCTGGATCTTCATTCGTCACATCATTCGGGAGGTCAGTACCGAGCGCACCCGTTGCGCCAAGTCATCCGGGCCATAGGGTTTGCTCAGCAGGTGAATGTCGTTGCCCAGCAGGTGGTTGCTGGAAAGAATGTCGCGGGTATGTCCGGAGGTAAACAGCACCGCTATCGCCGGCACTTGCCTGCGCGCCCACTCGGCCAGGTCGGTGCTTTTGACCCGGCCCGGCATCACCACGTCGGTGAAGATCAGGTCCGGTTGCAGGCCGGCCTGGAGCATCAGCATGGCCCGGTCGCCGTCTTCGGCGGTGAGCACGGTGTAGCCGGATTGTTCGAGCAATTCCACCGCGGCCGCGCGTACGCCTTCGTTGTCCTCAACCACCAGGATGGTCTCATGGCCGCCGGTGGGTTGTGTGAGCTCGACGGGCGCATCGTGGTTTTCCGGCTCTCCCAGGTTGCGCGGGAAATACATCTGCACCACGGTGCCGCTGCCCTCCACGCTCTCGACCTCAACATGCCCGCCACTTTGGCGCACGAACCCGAACACCATGCTCAGGCCCAGGCCGGTACCGTGGCCATTCGGCTTGGTGGTGAAAAACGGTTCGAAGGCCCGTGCCAGGATCGTTGGTGACATGCCGGCGCCGCTGTCGGCGACGGCCAGGCGCACATATTCACCGGGGTTGATGCTTTTACCGGCGCAATCCGGAGGGTTGAGGATAATGTTTTCGCCGGTGATCCGAATCACGCCCTCGCCTTTCATGGCATCCCGGGCGTTGATCGCCAGGTTGAGCAGTGCGTTTTCCAGTTGGTTGCGGTCGACGTTAATGCACCATGGATCCTGGGGCAGTTGCACATCAATGTGGATGGTTTCTCCCAGCGCCCGCTGCAGCAGCTCGCCCAGGCCTTCATAGATGCGCAGCGGGTTGTACACCGCCGGTGACAATGGCTGGCGACGGGCGAAGGCCAGCAGTTGCGAGGTCAGTTTGGCCCCACGTTCCACTGCCGCGATGGCGGCGCTGACCCGGCGCTGCACCTGGGGGTTGTCCGGTTCATGCCGGGCCAGCAGGTGCAGGTTGCCGGCGACCACTTGCAGCAGGTTATTGAAGTCGTGGGCCACGCCGCCGGTCAGGCCGCCAATGGCTTCCAGCTTCTGTGATTGGCGCAACTGTTCCTCGGCGGCGGAACGGGCTTGCACCTCCGCGGCCACGCGCTGCTCCAGGTTGTGGGTGAGTTCCTGGCGCAGGCGCTCGGAGATCATATGTTCGGTGGTCTCCACTACAATCGCCAGGACCCCGGCCGGTCGTTGGTCGTCACCGGCCACGGGGCTGTAATACAGGTCCATCCAGACTTCTTCCGGGCGGCCGTCGCGCAACAGTTCCAGGGGCAGGTTGCGGTAGGACAAGGTGCCGCCAGCCAGGCAGGTGTCGACCACATTGCGGTTGAAGTCGGCGACTTCCGGCCAGCCCAGTTCCACCGGCGCACCCAGCAGATAAGGGTGGCGACCGCCGGCAAATACCGAATAGCTGTCGTTGTAGATCATGTAACCGGCGTGCCCCCACAGCATCACCATGGGCATGGGCGATGCCAGCATCATCTGCACGGCGCTGGTCAGGCTGGAGGGCCAGGCATTCATCGGGCCGAGGTCGGTGGTGGACCAATCGAAAGCACGAATCCTCTGGGCCATTTCCCCAGCCCAACCCTCACAGCCGTGGGTATTGGATAAAAACTGCATCGGTCGGCTCTGCAAAAGATAAAAGGTGGGCGGCGATGAAAACTTTGAGCCCGGCAGCGGCGGTTGGTTTCATCGCATATTGCTTATGCCGGCAGGAAGGAGCAAGGGCCGGCTCAGCGAAAGTCCCGGCTGCGCACACTGATGCCCGACAGCAACGGGGTCAGGTCGGTCAAGCGCCCGGCGATCAAGTGCCGAACCTCGCCCACCGCCTCCCAGCGGCCATCTACCTTGAGCAACCGCGAGCCCACCAGCGCCTGGCGTTGGCGCTCGGCCAAATCGCGCCAGACCACCACATTGATATTGCCGAACTCATCTTCCAGGGTGACGAAGGTAACGCCGCTGGCCGTGCCCGGGCGTTGTCGACCGGTGACCAGGCCGGCGACGCTGACGTTGCGGCCATGTTCAACCCGCAGCAATTCCCTGGAACTGCGGCAACGCCGCGCGCGCAGTTCATCGCGCAACAGCGCCAACGGGTGTGGGCCCAGGGTGGTGCCGACGCTGGCGTAGTCGGCATACAAATCTTCGCCGACTGTCGGTTGCGGCAGCTCCACCACCGCCTCTTCCGGGCTGGCGATACCGGCAAACAGGCCCAGTTGTTTCTGCACCCCGGCCACCTCCCAACGCGCCCGGTGCCGATGCCCGGCCAGGCCGCGCAAGGCACCGGCATCCGCCAGCAGTTCCTGGGCGCGAGTGTCCAATTGGGCACGCTCGCCCAAGTCGGCAATATCAAAAAACGCCCGGGCCTGGCGCGCCATTTCGATACGCCGGCCATCCTCTTCGCGAAACCCGGAGATCATGCGCAAGCCCATGCGAATCGCCGGTTGCTGGCCTTCGATCGGCTCAAGGCTGCAATCCCAGTCACTGGCCTGCACATCCACCGGACGGATCTGCAAATGATGGCGACGGGCGTCCTGCAGGATCTGGTCGGGGCTGTAGAAACCCATGGGCCAGCTGTTGATCAGGGCGCAGGCAAACGCTGCCGGTTCATGGCATTTAAGCCAGCAACTGGCATAGGTCAGCAAGGCGAAACTGGCGGCGTGGGACTCGGGAAAACCGTAGCTGCCAAAGCCCTTGATCTGCTCGAAGATCTGCGCGGCGAAGGCTTCGCTGTAGCCGTTTTTCAGCATGCCGGTGCGCAGGCGTTGCTGATGGGGTTCGAGGCCGCCGTGGCGTTTCCAGGCGGCCATGGAACGGCGCAGTTGGTCGGCTTCGCCGGGTGTGTAATCGGCGGCGACCATGGCGATCTGCATGACCTGTTCCTGGAACAGCGGGATGCCCAGGGTGCGTTCCAGTACGGACTTGAGTTCCGGCGACGGGTAGGTGGTTTCTTCCTCCTTGTTCCGCCGCCGCAGGTACGGATGCACCATGCCACCCTGGATGGGCCCCGGCCGCACGATGGCGACCTCAATGACCAAGTCGTAGAATTTTTCCGGTCGCAGGCGGGGCAACATCGACATCTGCGCCCGCGACTCAATCTGGAACACGCCGATAGTGTCGGCCTTGCTGATCATCGCGTAGGTTGCCGCGTCTTCCTTGGGCACCGAAGCCAGGCTCAGGTCCCGGTTGCGATGGCGGCGCAGCAGGTCGAAGCAGCGGCGAATCGCACTGAGCATGCCCAGCGCGAGGATGTCCACCTTGAGCAGGCCCACGGCGTCGAGGTCGTCCTTGTCCCACTGAATGATGGTGCGCTCGGCCATGGCGGCATTTTCCACCGGCACCAGGGTGTCCAGCGGGTGTTCGGAAATCACGAAGCCGCCGGGGTGCTGGGACAGGTGCCGGGGGAAGCCGATCAGTTGTTGGGTCAAGGTCAGCACCCGGCGCAGCACCGGGCTGTCGGGGTCGAAACCACCTTCGCGCAAGCGTTCCAGGGGCGGTGCTTCGTCGCTCCAGCGCCCACAACAGTCGGCCAGGGCGTTGACCTGATCCGGCGGCAACCCGAGGGCCTTGGCCACGTCGCGCACCGCGCCGGCGCCGTGATAGCTGCTGACCACCGCCGTCAACGCGGCGCGGGTACGACCGTAGCGCTGGAAGACGTATTGCAGCACTTCTTCGCGGCGTTCGTGCTCGAAGTCCACGTCGATGTCCGGCGGCTCGTTGCGTTCACGAGACAGGAAGCGCTCGAACAGCATGTTCATCAGGCTCGGGTCGATCTCGGTGATGCCCAGGGCAAAACACACCGCCGAGTTGGCCGCCGAGCCACGGCCCTGGCACAGGATCGAACGGCTGCGGGCGAAGCGCACAATGTCGTGTACGGTGAGGAAGTAGCTTTCGTAGCCGAGGTCGCTGATCAGTTCCAGTTCGTTATTGATCTGCTGGAGGGTCTTGGCGTCGACCCCTTTCGGCCAACGCTGGGCGATGCCTTGCTCGGTCAAGGTGCGTAACCAGGATTTTGCATCCTGGCCTTCAGGTACCAACTCCCTGGGGTATTGATAGCGCAATTGGCCGAGGTCAAAGGTGCAACGCCGGGCAATGTTCAGGGACTCTTCCAGCAAGTGCGCCGGGTACAGCGCGGCCAATGCATCGAGGCTGCGCAAGTGCCGTTCACCATTGGGATGCAGGCGCGCGCCGGCTTCGGCCACCGGGACGTGGTGACGGATTGCGGTCATGGTGTCTTGCAACGCACGGCGACCGCGCACATGCATATGCACATCGCCGCAGGCCACCGCCGGCAGGTGCAGGCTGGCGGCCAGGTTCAGGCGTTGCTCAAGGTGACGGGCATCGTTCTGGCCGCAATGCAGTTCCACCGCCAGCCACAGGCGATCGGTGAAGGTGCTGCACAGCCATTGGATATGGGCCTGGGTGTCGGTGTCGTCGACCATCCATAACGCGAGCAAGCCGTGTACCGCGGTGAAGTCTTCCTGCAGCAAGCGGTAGTGGCCTTTTCCCGCACGGCGACGGGCAATGGTGATCAGCCGGCACAGGTGTTGATAGCCTTCCAGGTTCTCCACCAGCAGCACCAGCTTGGGGCCGTTTTCCAGGCGCATCTCGCTGCCGATAATCAGCGGCAACCCGACTTCCTTGGCCGCCTGCCAGGCACGGACGATGCCCGACAAGGTGCATTCATCGGTGATGGCCAGCGCCTCGTAACCCTGCTGCCTGGCCCGTTCAAACAGCTCGCGGGCACTGGAGGCGCCCCGCTGGAAACTGAAGTTGGACAGGCAGTGCAGCTCCGCGTACTTCATGCAAACCAGCCTTGCAGCCACAGCGTGCCGCTTTCGCCCACGGTGCGGTAAGCCCAGCCCTGCTGGCCGGCGCGGGTGCGCACCAGGTAGTAATCGCGGCGCACATCGGCGCCATCCCACCAGCCGGACTCGATGCGTTCCGGGCCCATCAGGATGTGTAGACCTTGCTCGGCCAGAGGCGTCGGTTCATGCAGCAACCAGCCCGGGCGTTGCACGTTGTTTGAGGGTGAGCACGGGCGAAGATCAGCACCGGCTTGCCAGGCGCATTCTGGGCGGTGGTCGGCGTGAAAGCGCAGGCCTTGCACCGCTTCGTCCCCCAACCGCGCCCGCAGGCGTTCGCGCAGTTGTTCCCACGGCAGGGTTTGTTGCGGGCGCTCGTCGAACAGGTCCTGGCGCTGGGGCACAAACACCGGCAGGTCCTGGGCCACCAGGCGAAAGCCACGCACCGGCGAGGTGACTTGCACCTGCTCCAGGCGGCCGCGGGCCAGTTCGAACAGCATCGCCGCGTCACGCTCGGCGCTGAGCAGGCCGACCTTGATCACGCTGTCGGGCTCGGCCGCGTGCTCCAGGTGCAGGTCAAAACGCTGCACGCCACTGTCGCGGCCACACAGGAACGCCGACAGATCGCCAGTCAAACGGCGCAAGGGAAACAGCAAGGCCTGGTGGGACAACACATCAAAATTCAGCTCGATGCGCACATCAAACCGGTCCGGCGGCTGGTAGAACGCCAGCGCCAGGGGCCGTTGGCCGCACAGTGCATCGAGGTGCTTGAGCAGCGCAGCGTCGAAGCGCCGGGCCAGGGTATGCCGAGGCAACGCCTGCACCTGGGCCAGGGTGCGCAAGCCCATGCGCGACAATGCGGTGGCGGCTTGCGGGTCGAGGCCGGCGCGGTCGATGGGGATCGGTGCCAGGGCGTGTTGCAGGTATTGCTCATCGGCCACGGCCAGGCCGTCGTAGACATTCGCCAATATCCGCGCCGCCGCCGGGTTCGGCGCGGCGACGATGCGGTGACGAAACCCCAGTTCGGTCAGTTCCTTGCGCAAGCGCGCTTCGAGCAACGGCCACGGCCCGAACAGGCCCAGGCTCGACTCGATCTCGAACAGCAACGCCCGTGGGTAGAACACGCTGACCTGGGAGCTGAAACGGTAGGCCCAGGCGGCGAGAAACTGCTGCCAGTATTCGATCTGCGCCGGGTCGTATTCGGCGCAGGCAAAAGCCTTGGTCAAGGCATGGGCCGCCGTCAGCGACTGGCCGGGGCGCAGGCCGAGTTTGCGCGCGGCGTCATTGACGGTTTGCAGCACCCGCCGCTGCGGCGTGCCGGCCAGCAGGGCCAACGGCTGGTCCGGTTCGGGGCGCGAACGCAGCACCCCGTCCAGCGCCAATTGCGGGAACACAATACACACCCAGCGCATGCCAACCTCAGTGCCCAAGCGCAATGGGCGCGGGATGGGCCAGGCCACCCCGGCACTTGAGCACCCGCACTTGCGCAGGGCTCGCCTCAACCGCCAGGCGCAACGCGGCCGGTGACGGGTTGATGGCCTCGTTCAAGGAGCGCCAGGCAAAGGCCAGGGTCTGGCCGGTTTCCGCCGCCACCTGCAAGCGGCGCAAGGCGCGGTCATCGGCCTTGCGCGGCCAGCACAGCACCGCGCCACAGCTGCCGGAACGCAGGCATTGCTCCACTGCCCACAAGGCATCGCGTTCATCGGCCTGGATCACTGACAGCTGGCGCACATCCACCCCGGCGTTTTGCCAGGCGTGGGGGTACGGCGTGTAGGGCGGCGCCACCAGCACGATGCGCTCACCGGCCGCCGCCAACCGTGCCAGGGTCGGCCACACCAGCTGCAACTCGCCCACGCCCTCCTTCGCCATCAGGATTTCGCTCAACGCCGCTTCCGGCCAGCCACCGCTGGGCAGCACCGCATCCAGGGCCGCAAGCCCGGTGGGATGGACGCTGGCCGGCGGCGCGGCGGGCCGGCCTTTCCAGACCCGGCCGCCATTGAACAGCGAGTCCAGTGCAACGACGGCGCCCATCAGCCTTGCCTCACCAGGCCGCAGAACACCCCTTCGATGGCCAGGTCCTGATCGGGCCGCACCACGATGGGTTGATAGGCGGGGTTGCGCGGCAGCAGGCGCACGCGCTCGCCCACGTGTTCGAAACGTTTGATGGTGACTTCACCGTCCAGGCGTGCCACCACGATCTGCCCGTTCAAGGCCTCGGCACTGCGGCGTACGCCTACCAGGTCGCCATCGAGGATGCCATCTTCGATCATCGAATCGCCCTGCACCCGCAGCAGGTAATCCGGGGTTTTCGCGAACATGCCCGGGTCGAGCAATAGACGGTTGTGCACTTCGGCATCGGCGCCAATGGGCAAACCGGCGGCCACCCGGCCGAGCACCGGAATATCCAGCAGCTCCGGCCGCGCCGGTTGATTGAGCAGGCGGATGCCGCGCGCCTGGTTGGGGTTGACCTCGATAAAGCCGCCCTCGGTCAGCGCCAGCACATGCTTGCGCGCCACGCTGCGGGAGGCAAAGCCGAACGCCTCGGCGATCTCGGCGAGGCTGGGGGACTGGCCTTGCTGCGCGATACGGTCGCGGATAAAGGTCAGGATGGCGGTACGGCGGGGCGTTAGATTCGTCATGGAGTACATTTGTACTCCTGTGGGAATTTTCTGGCAATATCCGTCAGTCGCTTCCCTGGCAACCGCCGGAAAAGTACCCGCCAAGTTGACGAACGGTCTTTCGAATGTTCAGATGCCGGCCTGTTTCAGGTGCCTCATGCCGCCGTGCATGGGGTGAAACGGGAAACCGGTGCCGCTCTTTTCGAGCCAGTCCGGTGCTGCCCCCGCAACGGTAGACGCGTGACCCCTTCGACACACCACTGTGGCCTGCGCGCCATGGGAAGGTGAAGGTGTCCATACGCGTGAGCCCGGAGACCGGCCTGGAATTCTGTTTGGCAAAATCCTGCGGTGGGCGGGCATGGGCCGGTATTGGCGTGTGCTCGGTGCCTACTCGTGCGTGCTTTTCGCGAAAGATACTTTTCCGAGAAGACTATGATTCGACCTTACAATACTTCCGTGCCCAGCCTGCTGCTCGGCTGCCTGTTCAGCCCCCTGCTGCTGGCCGACGACCCTCCCCTTGAGCTCAAGCAGCAGATCATTTCCGCACCGTCGGTGGAATCCACTACCGTGGCCGACATGGCCCAGTACGGCAGCAAGGTCGAGATCGTCACCCGCGAACAGATCGAACGCGCCGGCCCCGCCGCCGATGTGTCGCGCGTGATGCAGATGTTCATCCCCGGCCTGTACGTGGCACCCAAGAACGGTCCGTTCGACTACGGCACCTATTCCCTGCTGGGCGGGCGCAACGATGACACGTTGATCCTGCTGGACGGCGTGCGCCTGAACAACCGCCTGTACGGCGGCCTGTACCTGGACACCCTGCCCGCCAACGCCATCGAGCGCATCGAAGTGCTCAAGGGTGGCCAGAGCCTGCTGTTCGGCACCCAGGCGGTGTCGGGAGTGATCAACATCGTCACCCGCAGCCCGCAAACCCGCGAGGCGTCCGGCGAGGTGAACCTGGGTGCCGACACCTTCGGCGGCACCACCGGCGACGCCCGGGTCGAGAAGATTTTCAATAACGGATTTGGCGACCTCGGCTTGCTGGCCTACGTCAGCCGCAACGCCTCCGAGGGCTACCAGCCGTTTCGCAACCGCGACATGAAAAACGTCAGCGACAAGAAACGCTCCTACGAAGTCACCACCTTCGGCACCAAGGCGATCCAGTCGTTTGGCGATGACACGCGCCTTGAGCTGTTTTACCAGTACGCCGACGCCAACCTCGATTTCGCCCGCCCGGTGGACAACCACAAGACCACCAACGACCGCGTGCAACAGATCGCCACGGCCACCTTCGAGCAAACCCTCAACGAGCGCCTGAGCTACTTCGTCAAAGGCCATATCAACGATTGGGACACGCGCTATACCCGCATCAACAATATCGAAGGCGGCGGCACCCGGGTCATCAACCACAACGACTACTGGGGCTTCACCGACTGGGGCGTGCAGGCCGAAGGCAAGGCCGTGCTGCCCGGCGAGCACGTGCTGGTATTCGGGTCCGATAACCAGTGGTTCAAGGGCCAGGACGATGTATTGATCATCGACGACAACAAGGCCCAGGCCCACGCGCTGTACACCCAACTGCGCCCGACTATCGAAGCCCTGCCGAACTGGCACCCGAGCATCGGCGTACGCCACGAAGCCATGAGCGGCGGCGACAGCGCCACCGTCGGCATGCTCACTTCGCTCTACGACCTCAACGACAACTGGGCCCTGCGCGGCCAATACGGCACTGCCTACAAACTGCCGAATGCCGAGCAACTGTTCGTCAACGAAGACGATGAAAAAGGCAACCGCAACCTCAAGCCGGAGAAGAGCCGCAACGCCGAACTGGGCGTCGACTACAAGGGCAGCCTGCTGGCCCGGGACTTCAGCGCCAGCGTCACGCTGTTCAAACGCAAGATCACCGACCTGATCACCCTGGACGATATCCAGTGGGTCAACGGCCAGGGGCAGATCCAGATGCGTGGTTTCGAGGCCGACGCCAAGCTGCAGCTCAATGAACAATGGAGCGTGCAGGCCGACATGACCCGCAACCTCACCGAGTCCCGTGCGGGTGTCACCATCAACGATATCCCGGGCTTCTTCGCCCGCTCGCGGGTCGGCTATGAATCGGCGGACCGCCTGTGGGGCGCCGGCACCTCCGTGCGTTACATCGGCGATATCGTCAGCTCGAAAAAGGTCGAATACGGCAACTACACCGTGGTGGATGCCGACGCCTATCGCTACCTCGACAACGCCCACCAACACCGCGTCAGCCTGCTGGTAGAGAACCTGTTCGACCGCGATTACGTCACCAGCCGCGCCAGCAACGTCGACAACCTCGGGCGGCCGTTCACCTCCGAAGTACGCTACACGTATCGCTTCTGATGAGTACGCCCGTGGAAACTCATCCGGACTGGTCCCATGTGCCTGACCACGCCCGTCACGTGTTCCTGTGCACCGGCCCGCGCTGCACCCAGCGTGGCGCGCTGCAACTGTGGAAAACCCTGCGCCGCCACCTGCTGCAACACGACCGCATCGAAAAGCCTGGCGGCGTGCTGCTGACACGCACCCACTGCCAGTTCCCGTGCAACCTGGGGCCGATCGTGACGGTGTACCCGGACACTTGCTGGTACGGCGTGCACAGCAACGCAGACGTGCAACGGCTGGTGGAAGTGCATCTGGTGGGCGGCGAAGTCGTCGAGGATCTGCTGATCAAGGAGCGCCCATGAAAGCGTCGTGGTTGCTGTTGGGCGCCCTGCTCTGCCCATCGTTGGCGCTGGCGGACCGTTATCGCAACTGCAACCAGGATTGGACGGCCACCCACTCACCGCCCTCGCGCATCGTGGCCCTCAATCAGCATGCGGCCGACCTGTTATTGGCGCTGGATGTCGGTCCCGCATTGGTGGGCGTGGCGTATCTGGATGACAACGGTGTGGCCCACCGACACGGCGAGTATTTCGGCGTGCCGGTGATTGCGCCCAAGTACCCGTCCAGCGAAGTGCTCTATGCGCAGAAACCGGATCTGGTGGTCGGTGGATTCGCCACTGCCTTTGGCACTGGTGTCACCTCTCGCACAGGGTTGGCAGGCAACGGGGTTGGGTCGTACTTGCTGGAGTCGGCGTGCGACGGGCACTCGCTGGATTACTTCGGGCATATTCGCAACGACCTGTTTACCCTCGGCGCCCTGGTGCACAAACAGCAACGGGCGCGGGCGTTGAGCGATGCCATGGACGCCGACCTGGCCAGTGCCCAGGCGCTGGCTGGTGAGGGTAAACCGCTGTCGGTGTTTTACCTGGACAGTGAGGTCAACGGGTTGGACAGCGAGGGTCGGCGTGGTTTTGTCACCACGTTGGTGGCGGCTGCTGGTGCGCGCAATTTATTTGCCGGGATCAACCAATACCGCGTCACCGTGAGCAGCGAAACCCTGCTGATGAGTGACCCGGATGTGATTTTGCTGGCAGATGCGCTGTGGTCACCGGCCAGCCGCAAACGTCAGTTGCTGACCACCGACCCGGTGCTGTCGCGTTTGCGGGCGGTGCGGGAGAACCGGATGATCGATATTCCCTTTACCCATTTGGTGCCCACCGCGAATAGCGGCCGAGTCGTGTTGGAGTTGGCGAGGCAATTCAAACAACTGGCTGAATAATTCACGAGCGAAGCGCCTGACCAATTTACTCAGTCCATGCCACCGACCAAAGTTGTGAAACGCTGTAGGTTTCCAATGCTGAGCGCTTCGTACTTTTAATCGCCTCCAGCTCCTGGCCTGACAGATCAGGGTGATAGAGCTCGCACTTGGTGGCCGAGATATCACTCATCCCGGCCTCAGTGACTACCGGCTCGACCGCGCCACCATCCACCGGGAAAAGCCGGGCCCCCAAGACGAAAAAAAGGGGCGATCAATGATCGCCCCAAATACAACGAGAGGTCCTTTTCTAAAACTACAAGCTGATCTGCTGGCGCTCCTCATCCGTCAACCGCGCCCGCGCCTGGTCACTCAACGGTCCGGCGCCGAGTACCTGCACCGGGCTGTTGGGGTTGTAGCCCGAAGTCTTCTGCCCGTCCTCCGGCTTGCGCTCCACTGGCTCGCTGCCAAAGCTCAACACTTCCACTGTGACAATCGACGCCCGGCCCTGTTTGGCCGCCGCCTGCTGGCTGCGCGCGGCATCTTCCGCCGCCTGGGACGCCGCCGCACCGGCTGCGCTCGCCGAGGTCATGGCCCCGGTGTTTACCGCCGCCGACACCGGCACCCCGGACGACTTGCCCTGGGTCTGGATGTTGGCGGCATTAACGACGCGCAACGCGGCAATGTTGATGTTGCCCGAGACCCGAATCCCCGCTTCACCCGCATCGATGGTGCCCAGCGGGGCGATCAGGTCGATGTCTCCGGCCGGCACTTCGGGAATCGGGTTCAAGGTGGCAATCCCCGCCCCGGTGCTCGGCACCGCCGGCGACAGGGTCACGTTGCCCCAGTTGTCGTAGACACGCTTGGGCGGCGTGTACACCACGGTGGTCTTGGATCCGCGACCGGCGTTGATGTCGCCCTCGCCGGACCAGCCCATGATCGAGCCGCCGAAGGTGGTCATGATGCGGCTCTGGCCCAGCAGGATGCTGCCCATGGAATACAGCTGGATATCGCCGGCGCCCTGGGTGATCACACCGGCGGTGGACGGCGGTGCCGCGCCTTCGATGCCGAAGGTCTGCCCACCGCCCGGGGTGAGCATCTGGATCGAGCCACCGAAATTGGTGTGTACACCGGAGCCGCCGAACAACGTGATATCGCCCTTGTAGGTGATCGGGTTGCCGGCCACGTCCTTGTCCGGGAACAGCGCGGCAATCGCTGCACGCCCCCGTACATAGCTGCCCTGGCGCACACCGCCCACCGCGTTGTACTCACGGCCGGCGGCCTTGAGTTCGGCGAAGTACACATCACGGGCGAACACCCGTTGCTGTTCAGCGGGCAGTGCGGCGTAAACCGCGCGGGCCTGCTCGCGGGTGCCGACGAAACCGAAGCGCTCGGCGAGCCAGGTGACCAGTTCGTTCTCATAGGTCTTGGCGACCTTGCCGCCCTGGATCGACAGGGCTTCGCCTGGCTGGACGAGGTTGGCCGGGTCCAGGTAGGCCTCGACAAAGCGCCGGTAATCCGGGCCGTTGGGGCCGACGCCAGCTTGCATGACGATGCCTGCGCCAGGGCGGTTGTCGCCCGCGACCACCGGGCCCAGGCTGGTGATGCTGACTTCGCCGCCCTTCGCCGGGTCACGCCCGGACATCAGGATATTGCCGCCCGCCGTCACTTCCAGCAGGCCAGGACCGGCACCCTGGAAGTTGCTGTACAGAATGTCGCGCCCGGCGGAGACGATGGAGATGTCAGTGGGGTTGTTGTGGATGAACAGGTTGCCGGTCGACTGCTCGCTGACCGCACCGGGGGCCGTATTAAAACGGCTGCCACTGCTGACAATGTCTCGCCCCGCCATCATCCAAACCGGCCCGTTACCCTCATACCAGGTCTGCCCCGAATGCAAAAACGAGGGGGAAGAATTGAACGTCAGGGTCCGGCCGCTGCTGACCCCCACCAGATCGCCGGTCAAGGCATAGAACCGCGCCGGTTCCGTTGGCGCGTAAGCGGCTGCCGACGCCGTGGCGGAGCCAAAGGCAAACAAAGGACGCGGAATGGAACCCGACGAGCTACCGTTCTCCGACAGATTGTTGCCATCGGCAACCACCTGACCATCAATGGTCCCGACGAACGCCGGCCGCCAAGGTGTGGCCATGATGCTGGGGTCGGCCCCGGAAGGCGTGACAAACATACCGCCCGCATAAATCGAGTCATGGGCCAGGAATTGCAACTGGCTGCTGGCACCGGGGGCGAGCACCAAGGCATTTATCGGACTCGTATCGGCTTGGTACCCCAGGACGGCGCTTCCGTAATAAATACTGCCGCCAGCCGCCGTCGCTCGAACGATCGATGGGTAGACAGTTGCCAGGTCGGACGCTGCGGCGGAGACAGATGGCGTCAAGTTGCCCCCCGCTGAAAACAGGTCGATTGCCGTGTGACCGGTCCACAACGAGAACCAACTTTCGCCGGTCCCACTCGTCCCGCCACGGGTAAACGATGAGTTGTTCAGCAGGACGACACGGCCCGGGTCAATCACTTGCTGCAGCACCAGGTCACCCAATGTCGTCAGGTTGAATGTGGCATCCCCCGGCACCAGGGTGATACCCCCCACTGCCCGGCCACGGGTCGCCTGGAACGGATCGAATGCGCGGGTTTCGCCCGGGCTCTGCTCAGAGCTGTTGCTGCCGTAGGTCAGGTCGATCCGGCCCGTGGTCGCACTTTGCAGTTGGACATTGCCCCGGATATTCACCAACTGGCCGTTCTGATCGTTTACATCAACCACGCTGCCAGGGTTCAGGGCGCCACCGATACGCACCCGTAAATCACCACCGCCCGTCAACTGCAGGCTGCCATCACCGGCAACCCGCCCGGTACTGCCGACCGCCAGCACCAGCCCCTGGCTGCGCGGGTTGGCAGAGGCCGACATTGGGTTGCCGTCCATGCGCCGAAGCACACCGGCATCCCCGCCTACCTGAACATCTACGTCACCGCCGCCGAGGGTGCCGAAACCGGTAAACCCGACGAACGCATCAGCCTTGGAGGCGTTGGCGGTATAGCTCCCGAAATTGATCCACCAGGCCGTCGGCTGCGCCTGCCCGCCGGTGTTCACCGTGCCGCTGCCCTGGCGCCACAGCCAGTTGGCCACATCGGCGGAGTCGATGCCGTTATCCAGGGGGTTGGGCCGACTTGGGTTGAAGACGCCTCCCAGGATATTCCCCGTCAGGTTGCCCCCCACGTTCATGCTCAAATTCCCCCCTGCCTCCGGGTACCAGGCACGGTACAGGCTGTCAGATGAGCCGTTGACGAACTGTTCAAAATAACTGTTGGTATCGTTCAGCACCGTCTTCGCGCTGTTCAGCGCCTTGGGCTGGTTGTAGGGGTCACTGGCACCGGTTGCAGTGGACGATGTACCGGCGGTGTAGACCCCATACAGGGAGTACATGCTCAAGTTGCCGGCGCTGAGCAGTTCGAGGTCGCCCGTACCGGTGCGAATCACACTGAAACGGCTGCTGGAGGGGGTCGCCGCATACTCTTTGCCGCTTTGGGCCTGGCAGTAGGCGGGCGAGCTTGCACAGAACTCATCGATGGAAGGGATACCGAACTGGTCCAGGATGCTTTGCTCGATCGGCGTTCCGACGGTGACGATAATCCCGTTGTCCGCCAGGTCCTTGGCGCCGAATTCGGTCCAGACATAGCCAACTTTCACGGCGCAGTACGCCGGATTGCCCCCACAGAAATCATCAATCGAACCCAGGCCGAAATCATCGAGGATCTTTTGGTCGATCGGGTCGCCTTCCTTGACCACCACCCCATTGGCCGCAAAGTCCTCCACCGCGAAGGCGGTCCAGGTCAACTTGCCCTTGGCGGGCATCTCCTTGGCAAACATGCCGTAGTGGCTGTCAGCCAAACGCAGGTCGCCGCTGCGCGGATGGGCTTGCAGGATGCGGCTGTCGGCCGCCTCGGTGTCAGCACCTGCAACCAACCGCAGCGACCAGGATTGCGAACCTTCGGCCAGCATCGGCGAGAGGGCCCACAGCTTGCCCTGGCGCCCCGCCACTTCCGGGCGCAACGCCACCGACTCAGCCCCGCCCGGCAACTTGACGTTGGTGCCGGAAGGAATCAACGCGCCGCGCGGCAGCGGTATGTCGCCATTGAGGGTCACGTAGTTTTGCGTCGGGTTAAGCGCCTCGTAGTTCGTCGGCAACGGCACCCCTTTGGGCCAGGTCAGCGCCCCGAGCCGGGTGTCCTGGGTCAGCAGGCTGCCGGCGTCCAGCTGTGAGCCGGCCGCCAGGGTGTGTGCCTGGCTCAATAACGTGCCTGCGGCAAACAGCACATTGCCCGCGCTGTCGAACACCGCTGCGGCCAATACCGTACCGGCAGGCAGCGTCAGGTCCTGGTTCAGCGTCGCCCGGGTCGGCAAGCGCGTACCGGCGGCCACGCCCACGGCCTTGATCGGCAGGTCGTAGTTGAGCACGGTGCCCGCCGGGAAGGTCGTGCCGTCCGCCAGGGTGATGCCGTTACCCGGCACGATGATCGTGCCGCCGGTAAAGTCGATGCCCGGCAACAACACCCAGCCCTTGTCATCGACGGTCTGTGGTGGCGGCGCGAAACCGTCGTTGATGCTGCCGTAAATATTCAGGTCGCCACCGGCGCGCAGGGTCAGGCTGCCCGACTCACCGGAGCCATACACCGAGGTTTTCTGGCTGTTGGGGTTGAGGCTGGCGTAACGGAAGCCGGACAGGTCCAGATCGCCCTGCACCACCAGGTCACTGTCCGCGGTCTTGCTGACGATTTCCACGCCCGGGCGCAGGTGGAAGGCATCGGCGTAGGTTGCATTGTTAAGCCCGGCGAGTTTGTTTTGCAGCAGGTTCTGGTTGAGCAATGCACCGTTGATAAAGGCCGTGCTCAGCACATGCTTGCCATCCAGGTAGGCCTGGTCGATCTGTTGGTAAGGCCGCCCGCTGGCCGTCGGATCGGTGACCAGTGGCGCATCGTCGTAACTGATCATGCCGTTGAGGGTGATCGAGCGCGCGCCCTGGATCGTCAGGCGGCCATGGGCATCGATGTTGATGTCGTTGCTGGTGCCATCGACGTTGATCAGCCGTGGTGCATTCAGTTCCAGGGTGCCGCGGTTGCGCCCGTCATTGCCCTGGACCGCCTCGGTGCCGTGGCGCAGGTCGATGCGTGCGCCATCGGCCAGGGTCAGTTGACCGGTGCCGGAGCCGAGCACCACCATGGCCCGGTTGGGCGAATCGATGATCTTGCCGTAGCTGTCCACCCGCAGCTTGCTGCCATGGGCGTCGAGTACCGCGCCGCCGTCCAGCGTCAGGCCGTGCTTGCCGGCCAGGTTGATGCTGCCGACGCGCTCGCCACTGGCGTCCACCAGGCCGGTGACCCGCAGGCTGCCGTTGTCCACGGAGACGTTGACGGTGCCGGCCTTGAGGCCATTACCGATGGTCAAGTCGCCCTGCTTGAGTTGGAAGCTGCGTGTGCCGAACACCTGGCCTTGATTCAGGCGCTGGTTGAGGTCGGCGAACTGCTGGTCCAGCGAACCGCTGCTGCCCAGGCGCTGGGCCTGGATTTCCACGGTACCGGCCTCATAAGGCATCGTGGTCCCGCCCGCATCGTAATAGCCACTGCTGCCGGCGAGGATCGTGCCTTGCAGGTCGACGATACCGCCCGCCGCGTCCACCGCAACCGCCCGCAGTTTGCCGGCCTGGTTGTTTTTGGCCGAGAGGTCGATGGTCGAGCCGGCAGCCTGCAGTATGTTGCCGCTGCGGCTGTCCAGCAGCACAGTGCCGCCCGCGCCGTATTGGCTCACATCGTTGAACACAGTGGCGCCACCGGCCACGTCGATCAACGCCGCATCCGTCAGCACCACATCACCCCGGGCGCCCAGGCTGACTTTGCCGCTGGGCAGCACTACCGCCGTGGCCAGGCGAATGCTATCGCCTTGCAGGGACAGTTCGGCGCCCTGGCCGTCGGCCTTGCCACGCGCCCCCGCGGACGCTGCAATATCAATCGCCCCACCTGCGGTCATGCGGTTCACCGAACCGGCTTCGCCGGTCATCAGCGGGGTGAGGATATTCAGGTCGCCGCCGCTGTACTGGAAGCCCTTCACCGGATCATAGGCGCCCTGGCTCTGATACACCGAGAGGCTGCCCTTGTGGTTGGCGGTAATGCGCTCGCTGGCATTGAGGTTCACGCTGGCAAAGCCCAAAGCCAGGCGATCGAAACTGCTCACGGTGTTGGTCTGGGCAAAGGCGCCGTAGCCGAACTCAATACGCTCGGCGTTGATATCCAGGCGCCCGCTGCCAGTACCCGCCCCGCCGGCGATCACCGAGCCCGGTGGGGTGGTCGCGCCCTGCCAGATCAGGTTGGCGGTATGAATGTTGGCCACGTCGCCAGCGCCACCGGCACCGTAGATCGCCGGAGTGGAAAGCATCAGGTTGCTCAGCCGCGATTTACCCGTCAGTGGGTCATAGGTGTCCAGGGAGGTACTGCCGTAGAAGTTGAAACTGTCCCGTGCCGAGAGCTGCAGGGTTTCCAGCGCCGGCGCACCGAACTGTGAATCACCTTTGAGCAGGCGATCAAGAAGCGCCTGGGTGAGTGTCAGGCCGGCCGGCAACTGATTGGCCACAGCGGCAGCGGCCAGGGCTTGGGCGCTGCCGAGGTTAATGGTGTTGACCCCCAGGTTGAGGTGACGGGTGCCGTAGCGCACCTGGTCGCCCAACTGGAAGGTATTGTTGGTCAATGCCACGATGCTGCCTTCGGAGTACAGCCCGGTTTGCCCGCTGCACAGGCCCGTGTCACACACACCGATGCTGATCCCGCCGCTGGGCACCGTCGTATTGAATGCAATGACATTGAGCAAGCCGTTGGACGCCGCCAGCATATTGGTGACTTTGTAGATAAAACCGTCACGAGCGTCGTAGCTGGCTTTGCCACGGCCGATGGTGTTGATGGATGCGCCCTGCTCCAGGACGATCGCGTTGGTGTCACTCAACAAAAAGACTTCCGGCGCTGCGAGCGTCACACCTTCCCGAAGCGTGACGGTGCTGTTGGCCCGACTCGTACCGCCAGCCAGGACGATGTAATTCCCGGACTGGCCATACGTAACTGCCGTCATCCCCCCCACCATCAAACGCGAGGCTCCCAAGGCGTTGAGGCTGTCATCGTTGAAGGTAATGCCGGAAAAACCGCTGGTTGCGGAACTGCCCGCCGCGACGACTTCAATACCCAGTTTGCCTGGATCAATCACCGCCACCGCGCCGCCATAGCCACCCGCCGCGGCCTCAAAACGGCCTATGCCCTGGAACGAAAACGCATCAGCGCCGCCCCCTGGCCGCAAGGCCAGTTTCAGGGTCTTGGCGTCGACGGCGAGCATCGGGCGTGGCACACCCTGTTTCGCAGCGTCGGCCATGGCGAACTGGGCGTAGCTGGTTTCGTTGTATTGGGAATAGCGACGCAAGGTATCGGCCGAGGTCAGAATCAACTGGCTGGCAACGCTGTTGCCGATCCCGGTGTTGGCGATGGACAAGCGCCCGGCGGTGGACCAGGAGCCATTGCGCATGCGCTGGGTGGCGGCATCACTGCCGAGCCCGGCCAGGCCGTTGATCTCGACGCGGAAAGCGCCGGGCATCAAGGCGTAGGTGGACGGCATCAGGGTATAAGTGCCCGCCGGCAGCCCCGGCACTCCGGCGCCGATGGTGACCTGCTGGCCCACCAACGGATCGACTGCGCCTTTCTCCGGTGCCACCGGCGCCGAGCCAGGCTGCACCCCGGGCACGATGGCGTAAATCGGGTTGGTGCCCAGGCCCGGCAACACAAAACCGCCATTGGCACCAAACTGCACCAGTGGGCTGTAGCGCGCATCCGTAGAGCCTCCGCGCCCAGAAACGAAACCGGCCCCCAGCAATTCGCCGCCGCCCGACAGATCCAGGGTAGCCTCAGGCTGCACCTGCACCGACTGGCCGCCGAGAATCACCCCGACGCTGAGTTCCGCGTCCTGGTTGACCAGCCCGCCCTGGCCGACAAACGTCACGGTCTTGCCGTTGTACTTATAGACCTGCCCGTCCAGGGTGCCGCCATACGGCAGCACCAGGCCCCTGCCGCTCACCGACGTCACGCTGCCCGGCAGCAATTGCACCTGGCTGCTGCCCATGCTGCCGATATCGATCAACCCCAGGGGCGCCCGCACCACACCGCCCTGCCGCACCGTCGCGGCGCCCAGTTGCAGGCGCCCGAATGCCGAGTAAGGCACCGCGGCATCCGTGTTGCCGGTACGGCCAATGGTCAGGGTGCGCAGCGGGTCGAACGTGATGTTGAGGCTGTTGAATTCGCTCAGGTAGCCGGCAATGACCCGCGCACCGACCTCCGTGGCCGGATACAACTGCGCCGCCCGCAAGGTCATATCGCCCTGGGTCAATAACTGGGTGCTGACCCTCAAGGCCACGCCGTCCGGGTTCGCACCCGCCAGGAAGCGCAGATCGCCCTGGCTGGTCAGGTTGACCTGATCAAAGCCGCGACGCTCAAGGCCGATCAGGCTGTCGTCGGCCTGGCGCAGTTTGCCCTTGCTGCCAAACAACACGCTGCCGCGCACATCGATCAAGCTGCCGCTGGCATTGAACTGCGCCTCGGTGGCACGCAGCGAGGGTAACGGCAACACCGACACCGGGTTCACGTAGAACTCCCGGGCCGGCGAATCCATGCCGGACAGCAGCAGAGACGGTGCCGACAGATTCACCCGGGCATTGGCTGCCGCGCCCTCACTGAGGTTGAAGGCACCGCTGTACAGGCGCAGGCTCTGGCCCATGTTCAAGGACACATCGCCGTCGAAACTCAACAGGCCGTTGCTCATCAATGCCAGGTTGTCGAAGCCGCCCGCACTGACCTGGTCGACGCCCAGGCGAGCGTGGCCGTATTCCAGGCTGTCGGCCGCGTCGGCGGCGGTGCCGGCGAGCGTGTGGGCCTGATGGGTCTGGCCGAGCACCAATTCACGCACCTTCAGCACGCGATCCGTGACACTGCTCTTGGTGTAATACGGGCTGTCCAGCGCTACGTTCAGGCTGCCGCCCGCTGCGCCGGCACCGCCGGCCCGGGCTACCAGACTGCCGTCCAGGTACAAGCCATTGTTGGACGCCAGGCTGATGCTGCCGCCATTGCTGGCCACCCGGGTTGCGCCCTGCCCCGGCACATCCAACACCGCTTGCGTGCCCGACGCGTCCAGCCGGGCGCCCTCGCGTACCACCACAAACAGGTCGCTGGCAGTGACCGTGCCGGTGCTCAGGTTGATCTCGCCACCGATGCTGATCTTGCCGCCGTCACGGACCAACCCGTATTGGCTCCCGCGATTGTCCACGGCAGTCGCGGCCCGGGCGGAGACATCGATCAGTGCGTTTTCACCCAGCCAGATGGAGCGGCCGTGGCCAACCGCGTTGGCCGGCTCGAACGCGCGCGTGGTCAGGCCGTTCAGGTTGACGCTGCCACCCCAGGCATTGAGCGTGCCGTCGACCGTCAGTTGACCGATGCTGCGCAGGTTGATCGACTGGCCCGGGTCGACGCGGATCACCGCGCCCTTGCCGACCACCAGCGCGGTTGTCGGCAGTTGCTCGGCAGGCGACTCCAGGTGGCCGGCGGAAAGAGTCAGGCTGGCGCCACGGCGTTGGCCGAGTACGCCCTTGCTGGCGTCTTCCTGGTAAAGCGGCGGGGTCCAGCGCTCCATCACGCTGGCCGCATCGCCGCCACCCGGCGTCGTGGCGGCCTGCTCCGAGAGCCGGTAGGCCGGCACGTTCACATCCACCTGAGTACCATCGGCGACCAGCAATCCTTCGTTGCCGGTAATGTCATAGGCCGAAAAACCCTTGTTGAAAAAATCCCCGGCCAACTGCAAGGTCTTGGCGTCCGGCGCCTGCGGGCTCTGGCCGATCCGCACCTTGTTGGCCTGCAAGGTCAGGGTGCCGCCTGCGCTGACGCCATAGCCGCGAATCTCGGCGCCCAGGTCCAAAGCCCCCAGTGCGCCCACGGTCACGTCGCCGCCCTTGCCGCCCCGGACTTTGCCATCCAGGCCGATGGTCGCCCCGGACGACGTTTCCACCAGGCTGCCCGCCGCGAGGTTCACGTCGCCGGAGTTGCGCAACGACACCTTGCCACCGTTGATATACGCCACCCCGTCAGTGGCCGAGGGGTCGAGCGCCAGATTATTCCAGCGCCCGGAACTGTCCAGCTTGACTCCGGCGGCCACATCGAGCCGGCCGATGCCCGGCAGAATCACATCGCCAACGACATTGGAGCGATTGAGGTCGACCTGATTCAGCAGGTTGCCCGCGTTGATGCTGCCGCCGTGGGCCGTGAGGTTGGCATTGACTGAAATCACGGGGCCGAACAGGGTGATGTCGCCGCCGTCAGCCACCTTGAGTGCGCCATTGACGTCAATCTGCTGCTTTGCGCCGACCTTGATCGCGCCCAATCGGTAGCCATTGAGCTGGTCACTGTCGAGCACCAGTTTGCCCTGGCGTTCGGTCGGCAGCGCAGTGGCCAGGTCCAGGCCGTCGGCGATTTTTTGCGCGCTGCTCTCGATCAGCACCTGGTCGATGGTCGGGGTCAAGGCGTAGCGCAAGGTGCCGGTGGCCTTGTTGTACACCGGCGTGTACTGGCCAATGATCAACTGCGCCCGCTGGGCCATGGCCTGCTGTGACTGCTGATAACCATCAAGGTTGATATTCGGTGCCTGGGTCTGGCGATCGCCCTGGAATACATCGCTGATCAACTGGCCTTCCAGCACCGCGTTGGTGGTGCCCACCACCAGCTTGCCGGCGTCGCGGCCCACGGTGTAGCCCGCCTCGTAGCGGCTTTGCTGGGCCACCAGCGGGTTGTAGTAGAAATCGCTGCGGCCCCAGCGGGCGCTGGTGTCTTCAAAGCCCTTGTAGATCCCCGCGTAGAGAATGTCCCCGGGGGCTTTCGACAGCTCATAGAGCTGGCCGTCAGGCCCCTTGAGCCAGGTCTGGCGGATGTAGCCGGCCTGCACATCGACGGTGCCGCCCGACAGATTGACCTGGGCCCCCTGCTGGGTCACCACGTCCTTGCCGGTGAACGTCACAGTGCCGCCCTGGGCCATCCACTCGCCGACCGAGTGGCCCTGGGTGCCCAGGTAACCGCCGACTTCCAGCAGCCCGCCGGCGGTGTACCAGCGGTCCGTCGCATAGCCGTTGGTGCCGGCCGGGACGAACACCAGGTCCCGCAGATCGACCCACACGTCATTGTTGATCAATTGCCCGCCGTCACGGTTGGCGGGCGCGTCGCGCTGTTCGTTGCCTTGCACGTTGATCTTGATGTTGTTGGCTTCCATCGCCACCTTGACGCCAATCGCGCCGGACACGTCGATCATCGCGCCGTCACGCACCAGGCTGCGCTGGCCGGCACTGACCGCCACCTGGCCGCCGGTGGCCAGGGTGATCGAGCCTTTGCGCAAATCCACAGTGCCGCCGCTGACGATCTCGATCCGCGACTGGTCAGTGCGGTCGGCCACCGCGCTGAGGTTGTTGAACTGGCCGGTGATCAGGTTGGCAGGCAAGCCGTCGAGCTTGATCAGGCCGTTGTCCTTCTGGCTGTTGAGGGCGGTGCTGCCGCTGGCGTCCAGCAGGATCGCCGTGGTGCTGCCCTCGCCCAGGGTCACGCTGGCGCTGGTGTCGCTGGCGGCGTTGAGCAAGTGAATCGTGCCGCGGGTATCCACCGAGGTGCTGGCCAGGGCCACGCCGTTCTGCTGCACCTGGTGCCCGGTGAGGGTGATGTCGCCGGTCGACGCCATGATCAGGCCGCTGTTGCTGACCTTGCCCGACGTGCTGCCGGCCTTGAGGCTGGTGGCCACTTCATTGCCACGGGTGGTGGAGCGGTCGTTGCCGGTGGTGCCGACGCCCTTGCGGATATAAAAACTGTCGCCGGCGGCCAGGGTGGCCTGGCCCCTGGCGGTGATGATGCTGCCGGCGTTCTCGACCTCCGAGCCGAGCAGCAAGGCGTAGCCACCGGCGTCGGTAGAGGTGGCCGGGTTGTGAGTCTGGATCAACGCGCCGCGCTGCACCTCGACCTTGCCCGCCGCGTCGGTGAAGGTCGGCTGGGTGCCGTTGGCATCCACATAGATCCCGCGTTGGGTGAATTGGTCATCGGTGATGGTGGCGGCGGCCGCCACCAGGTTGCGCACATTGACCTGGCTGCTGCCGCTGAAGATCACCCCGTTGCGGTTCATGATCATCACTGTGCCAGGGGCGTTGATCTGGCCCTGGATTTCGCTGGGGCGCGCGTTGGGGTCGTTGACACGGTTGAGCACGGCCCAATTCGATTGCTGCTGGAAATCGACCGTGGTGTTGCGTCCGACGTTGAAGGTTTCCCAGTTGAGGATCGCCTTGTCGGCGGTCTGCTCGATGGTCACCGTGGTCTTGCCACCGGACTGGCTCTGGGTCGGGCCCTTGGCGTTGGTCCAGCCCTGGGTCAGGCTGTTGTCCACCTGCAAGCCGCCCTTGCCGAGGCCGTCGGGAATCGTCGAGACCTGGCCGAGCGCCGCTTGCCGGCCAGCGGCCTGGGCGGCCTGCTGGGCCGCAATCGCCGCGACACTGTTGTTGAGCGTGCTGATGGAACGTGACAACTGCTGGTTCGCCCGCGCCTGCTGATTCAACGACGGAATCCCCGGCACCTGCGCCCCGTTGAGGCGGGCCGCTGTCGCCGCCTGGGAGGCACCCTTGTCGGCAAACCAGCCGGAGCTGAACGCTGTCGCCGCGTGGGCGCTGCCTGCCACCATGAACAAGGCAATCGCCTGGGCCAGGGGTTTGAGGCGCAGGATCGTCTGGCCGCCAGGGCCTTGGGCATTCAGGTTGACCGGTGGTTTGCAGCGGACCATCAGGAAGCTTCCTTCTTTGTTATTGCCCATGGGGAACTGGCGACGTGCGTCACGTATGGGAGTTAGGCGGTTGGCGAGGGGCGGGACTGAACTTCTGTCATGGAAAGTTCATGTAAGGCTGATAGCCGAGCCGCAAACGCAAAAATCAGCAACGGCACAGGCCGTTGCTGATCGGGTGTTGCCGGTCGGTAAAAGCGTGGGTTACAGCGGACGACCGATGGCGTTGCAGACATCAGACTTGCCGATGCTCAGCGCGCTGGTTGCGGTAACGAAGTTGCTGGTGATCGCGGCTTTCCAGGCAGCTGGCAGTGGCACGAAGCGGTTGGCCTTGATCGCGTTGTCGTTGCTGTTCAAGGCGCTGGCACCGAAGTGACGGGTGAAGAATGCACGCACTTGCGAGGTCTGGGTGGCGTCGGCGTAGCACTGGCTGAAGATCAGGTTGGTGAAGCCCAGGATCGGATAACCGCTGCTTGGGTAAGGCACGACGCTTGGGTCGTTGGCATCGGCGGCGGCAGCAAACACCGGTACCCAGGCGTTCTGGTTGGCGACGTTGGCAGCAGCCGGTACGGGCACAGCAGCGATGGCGGCGGAAACGTTATCAGGGGCTGGAGAAACACCGGCGACCTTGGCCACTTTGGTGGCGTCATCCAGGCCAGCCAAGGTAGGCGCGGCATAGTCCGGGCTCATGTAGGTGATGCGACCATCACCGGCGTTCAGCGCGGTCATCACGCCTTGGCTGGTCACGGCAGGCACGGCGCCTGGTGGCACGCCGAAGCTGTCCGCGAAGTTGGTGGTGACCACAAATTTCTTGGACTCATTGACGCACTTGGCCGCCAGGAAACGGGTGAACAGCTCGGTGGTGCCACTGGCTTCGTTACGGTAAACCACCACGATGTTACCGGTGCGACCGGTAGCCGGGAGTTGGTTCCAGGTGGTGATGCGGCCCGAGAACACGCCGCACAGTTGATCAACGCTCAGGTCAACTGCATTGGTACCGGCCTTGTTGAATGGAATGGCAACCGAAGTGGCGACCGAAGGCACTTGAATCAACTTGCCCCAGGTCGCTTGTTTGGTGGAGGCGTAGGTGGACAGTTCAGTCGAGGTCAGCTTCGAGTCGCTGCCCGCCCAGTGAACGTTCTTGGTGCCGGTGCCGAACTGGCTGTAGTCGTTGTTCAGGAACGCCAGTTTGCCCTTGCCGCTGCCCACGCCGATGTACGGGGCGAAACCGGCGGTCAATACGCCGGAGGTCTGGTACAGCGGTTGTGGCAGGGTGGCGCCGCCGCCGTTGATGTCTGCCATAGCAGCCTGGGCCGAGCACAGTGCAGCGAGGGTCATGGATACCGCGAGAACGTTGCGCTTAAACATGAAGAAGCTCCTTTCGTCGTGTTTGTACGTTGGGGTAGATGACGCTATGGCTTCGGTCCCGGGCTGTGTTCCGGGGGGTACCCAGGGGTGAGGCCATGGGTATGAAATTTCGCAGCATCCGATGACAGCTAAAGGAAAAAACCTCGGGAGGAACGGCTTGATTTTTAAAAAGATTCTCGGGTGTTTTGGTCACACTTTTGAGCGGTTTGGGGGTGAGGTGACAGCGAGGTTTCAGCGCGGATTTCGAGTACCGGGCTGGAGGCGTTACGGGCCGTGTGGTGGGGTTGGGCAGATGACAGAATGAGGAACCCGAGGTTGGGACCCGCGTGTCGGGCGCGCGAAAATAGTCTTGAAGAAACGCAGTTCAAATGTGGGAGCGGGCTTGCTCGCGAAAGCGGTGGATCAGGCGCGACATGTGTTGACTGACACACCGCTTTCGCGAGCAAGCCCGCTCCCACCTTTTTGACCGCGTTTCGTCAGCAGTCAGGTCACCAGTTGGTTGATTTCGATGATCGGCAGCAGCACGGCCATGACGATGACCAGCACAACGGCGCCCATCACCACGATCATCAAGGGTTCAAGCAACGCCGTCATGCCCATCGCCCGACGCTCGATATCCCGCGACAGGGTTTGCGCCGCGCGCTCGAGCATTGGCGGCAGCGAGCCGGTTTTTTCGCCGCTGGCGATCAGGTGGATCAGCACGGGCGGAAAGACCTTTTCCACCGCCAGCGCAGGAGCCAGGTTGACGCCCTCGCGCACCTTGGCCGTCGCGTCGCTGACACACTGGCTCAGGCGGTCGTTGGACAAGGTCTGGCGCGCCGCTTCCAGGGCGCGCAACAACGGCACGCCCGCCCCGCCGAGAATCGCCAGGGTCGAGGCAAACCGCGCGGTGTTGAGGCCCAGTACAAAACGCCCGATCAACGGCAGGCGCAACACCCGGCTGTGCCAGCTCAACCGTGCCACGGGGTTGCGCAGGTACAGGCGCCAGCTCCAGAAACCACCCACGATCCCGGCAAAACACAGCCAGCCCCAGGCGCGGATGAAGTCACTCGCATTGAGCATCGCCAACGTCAGGCCCGGCAGGTCCTGGCGAGCCTGGGAAAACGCACTGACCACCTGCGGCACCACGTAGCTGAGCAGGAAAATCACAATGCCGATGGACACCAGCCCCACCACGCCCGGGTAGATAAACGCCGTGAGGATCTTGCCCCGCAGGTTATTGCGTTCCTCGATGTAGTCGGCGAGGCGCTCCATGACCTGGGCCAGGTCGCCGGACTCCTCCCCCGCCGCGATCAGCGCCCGATAGATCGACGGAAAGTCCCGGGGCCGGGCGGCCAACGCATCGGCCAGGCGCATGCCGCTGCGCACATCGGCGCGCACCGCGCTCAAGGTCTGGGCGATGTGTTTTTTCTCGGCTTGCTCCACCGTGGCGCTCAACGCGGCCTCCAGTGGCAGGCTAGCACCGAGCAGGCTCGCCAACTGGCGCGTGGCCCAGGCCAGGTCATTGTCCGAGAGTTTGGCGCTGAACCGGCCGCCACCGCCGGCACGCTCGTTGTTGTTCTCGACCTGCACCCGCAAGGCCGTCAGGCCACGGCTGCGCAGGTGGGCAAACGCGCCGCTCTGGCTGTCTGCCTCAAGGTGCCCGGACTCCAGCTTGCCGCTGGCGTCGGCGGCTTCGTAGCGGTATCGGTTCATCAGGCGTCCCGTGTTACGCGCAGGATTTCTTCGGGGGCGGTGGCGCCGCTGCGTACCCAGCGTTCGCCATCCTCACGCATGCTGAACATGCCGGCGCGGCGTGCGGCGGCTTTCAAGGCCTGCTCGCCGGCGCCCTGGTGGATCAGCCCGCGCAGCTCGTCGTCGATGCAGAACAATTCATGGATACCGGTACGCCCGCTGTAGCCGATCTGGTTGCACTGCGCGCACCCGACCGGCCGCCAGGTGCCGGGCGCGGCCGGGTCTTCCTGCTTGCAGTGCGGGCACAGCCGGCGCACCAGGCGCTGGGCCAATACGCCGAGCAGTGACGAGGCCAGCAGGAACGGTTCGACGCCCATGTCGATCAAGCGGTTGACCGCCGAGACGGCGTCGTTGGTGTGCAGGGTTGCGAGCACCAGGTGGCCCGTGAGCGAGGCCTGGACGGCAATTTGTGCGGTCTCCAGGTCGCGGATTTCGCCGATCATGATGATGTCCGGATCCTGGCGCAGGATTGCCCGCAGGGCCAGGGCGAAGGTCATGTCGATCTTGGCGTTGACCTGGATCTGGCTGATGCCCGGCAGGTCGTATTCCACCGGGTCTTCGACGGTCAGGATATTGCTGGTGCTCGCATCCAGCCGGGCCAGGGCGGCGTAGAGGCTGGTGGTCTTGCCGCTGCCGGTGGGGCCGGTGACCAGCACGATGCCGTGGGGTTGGCGGATCAGGGTGTCGAGTTTGGCCAGGACGGCGGGGTCCATGCCGAGGGTTTCCAGCTGCAGGCGGCCGGCTTGTTTGTCCAGCAGGCGCATCACTACGCGCTCGCCATGGCCGGTGGGCACGGTGGAGACGCGGATATCGATGGGGCGACCGGCCACGCGCAGGGCGATGCGGCCGTCCTGGGGCAGGCGTTTTTCGGCGATATCGAGTTGGGCCATGATCTTGATGCGTGAGACCAGGGCGCCGTGCAGGGCCTTGCGCGGGGACACCACGTCACGCAGGGTGCCGTCGACGCGGTAGCGCACCACGGAGTGGGTTTCGTAGGGTTCGATGTGGATGTCGCTGGCTTCGTCGCGGGCGGCCTGGGTGAGCAAGGCGTTGATCATGCGGATCACCGGGGCGCCGTCCTGGGTGTCGAGCAGGTCGGTGATTTCGGGGATGTCTTGCATGAGGCGGTCGAGGTCGACTTCGTTTTCGGCGGCGCCCACGACGGCGGCGGCGCTGCCGGTGTCGGCGTAGGCAGTGGCCAGGAGGCCGTCCAGTTCGTCGTCGCGCACCTGGATCAGGTGGGTTTGGCCGAACTGGCGGTGGACTTCGCTGATGGACCAGCCGGGGGTCGAGGGGCAGATGGTCAGCGTCGGGCCCTGGGTTCCCGGGTGAAGGAGGATGCGTTGGGATTTGGCCCAGGCGTAAGGCAGGAGGCTCATGCTTTTGGGCTTCGTTTGGTTGAGTACATATCCATTCCTTCGGTTACGGCTTCGATTGGTTCCGCTCTTACAGCG
>NZ_JACAOX010000015.1:0-151650 GCF_013386015.1 Pseudomonas sp. B6001 | reverse complement strand
CTGTAAGAGCGGAACCAATAGAGGCCGTTACCCAAACAACGGATATGTACCCTCAACCGTGCTTCTTGTAACGACGAATCCGAATATCCGCCTGCTCCTTGTGCCCCGCAAACCCTTCCATCCCGCAAAGCCGCGAGCAGTATTCCCCTACCAACACCGAAGCCTCATCCGTCAGCACCCGCTGGTACGTGCACGTCTTGATGAACTTGCCGACCCACAGCCCGCCGGTGTACCGCGCAGTCCCGGTGGTAGGCAATGTGTGGTTGGTCCCAATCACCTTATCGCCATAGGAAACGTTGGTGCGCTCACCAAGGAACAACGCGCCGTAATTGGTCATGTGCTCCAGGAAATACAACGGATCGCGGGTCATCACCTGCACGTGCTCGGAGGCGATGCGATCGGCTTCCTGCACCAGCTCGTCGACGCTGTCGCACAGGATGATTTCGCCATAGTCGCGCCAGGCGACAGAAGCAACCGGTGCGGTGGACAGGATCGCCAACTGCCGCTCGATCTCCGCCGGCAGGGTTTGCGCCAACTCCGCACTGTTCGTCAAAAACACCGCAGGCGAATTAACCCCATGCTCCGCCTGCCCCAACAAATCGGCAGCGATGATTTCAACATCGCTGCTGTCATCAGCAATCACCAGTGTCTCTGTAGGCCCGGCAATCAAGTCGATACCAATCTTGCCGAACAACTGACGCTTGGCCTCGGCCACATACGCATTACCCGGCCCAACGATCATATCCACCGGCTTGAACGTATCGGTGCCCAACGCAAACGCAGCAATCGCCTGCACCCCGCCCACGCAATAGATCTCATCGGCACCCGCCAAATACATCGCCGTCACAATGGCCGGATGAGGCTTGCCATCAAACGGCGGCGCGGCCGCAACAACGCGCTTCACCCCGGCCACCTTGGCCGTCAGCACGCTCATATGCGCCGACGCCAGCAACGGGTACTTGCCGCCCGGAATGTAGCAAGCCACCGAGTTCACCGGAATATTGCGATGCCCAAGGATCACGCCAGGCAAGGTCTCGACTTCCACATCGTGCATCGAGGCTTTTTGCACCTCGGCGAAGCGCCGGACCTGGGCCTGGGCAAAGGTGATATCGCCGATTTCCTGCTCGGACAGGCTCGCCACGCAGGCGGCAATTTCTTCGTCGCTCAGCCGGAAAGATACAGGCGACCACTGATCAAACTGCTTCGAGTATTCACGTACGGCCGCATCGCCGTTACGGGCGACGTTGGCGATGATGCGCTCAACGGTATCGCGGACTTGGGCGGCAATCTCGGCTTGGGCTTCGACCGGTTTAGGCGTTTTCAGGTAACGAATCATCAGTGGCTCCAGGTGGTTCTTGAGGGCACGCGACATGCCCCCGGCATTGGCAACCATCTTTTCCTACCCCCCTGCCCCGGGCAATTTCGCAGCCTCCCTATTGGTGACGCAACCTGACGCAACACAGACGCAGTGTTGAAGCACTGCGGCGGGCTGCTGACGTTATTCGTATAACCCCCGATGAAAAACATGTAAGCCCCATTGACTTAGGGATTCGGAGTGATAGGTTAAATAAGCGGTTATACGTATAACCTAACAATCACACCCAACGTAAAGAGGTGATCAACCGTGAGTCGAGTCTTGTATCTATTCGGTGGCTGGCCCGGCCATTTCCCCTACGAAATTGCGGCATGGGCGCGCACCGTTTTCCAGGAACTGGATTTCGAGGTCGAAGAGTCCACCGACATCTTCACACTGGACAGGGACTTGACCGGTTATGACCTGATCGTGATCGGCTGGAACAACGCCGTCACCACCGAGACGCTCACCGCGTCCCAGGAAAACCGCCTGCTGGAAGCGATCGAAAGCGGCACCGGCCTGGTGGGTTGGCACGGCGCAGGCGCGGCGTTTCGCGCCAGCCTCAAATATCACTGGGTGCTCGGCGGCTCATTCCTCGAACACCCGATGGGTGAAGGCTTTCCCCACCCGTACCAAGTCAACGTCATCGACCACAGCCACGAGGTGACCCAGGGCGTCGAGGATTTCGAGGTACGGTCCGAGCAGTACTACATGCAGGTCGACCCGAACATTCATGTGCTGGCTGAAACCACCTTCGACGGCAACCCCTTCCCCTGGCTCAACGGCCATCGCAGCCCGGTGGCCTGGGTGCGCCAGTGGGGCCAGGGGCGGGTGTTCTATCACTCCATCGGGCACGACACCAGCAACCTCGCCGACCCGAATATCCGCCGCCTGACCAAGCAAGGCCTGAACTGGGCGACACGCGGGCGTGCAGCCAGTACCGCCGAGGCAACCCCCTCCGTTTCATCAACCCAAGGAGTCCTGTCATGACTAAATTGACCGGCAGCCAGATCGTGGCTCAAACCCTGAAAAACTATGGCGTCGAATACGTCGCCGGTATTCCCGGCCACGGTATCTGGACCCTGACCGACGCCTTCCTCGAAGAAGACTCCAAGCTCAAGTTCATCCAGGTGTTCCATGAGCAGAGCGCGGTGCACCTCGCCGACGGTTACTACCGGGTGAGCGGCAAGCCGATGGCGGCAGTGACGTCCATCGGTGCCGGCGCCGCCAACACGGTAATCGGCATGGCCACCGCGTTTACCGACTCCACCAGCCTGATGCTGATCACCGGCGGGCCACCCACCCACATGCGTGGCCATGGCTTGCTGCAGGAGCTGGAGCGCTACACCGACAACGACTTCCCGAAAATCGCCGAGGCCGTGACCAAGCGTCATTGGGTGGCGACCCGTGTTGAAGAGTTGCCGTTCATGATGCACCGCGCCTGGAGCGCAATGGTCACCGGACGCCCCGGGCCGGTGCACCTGGAAATCCCGATGGATGTGCAGGCCGAGGCCGCTGAAGTGACCCTGCATGCCCTCGAAGAGCGCACCCCGATCGGCAAATGCTTCCCGGACCCAGCAGCCACCGCACGCGCAGTGGAAGAGCTGAAACTGAGCAAGCGCCCGGTGCTGGTGATCGGCGGCGGCGTGATTACCGGCGAAGCCAGCGCGGAATTGTTCGCCCTGGCCGAAGCCTGGAAGATCCCGGTGGTCACCACCTGGAACGGCAAGAGCGGCTTCCCGGAAGATCACCCGTTGTTCGCCGGCAGTGTCGGCCAGACCGGCACCCTGTGCGGCAATAAAGTCGCGTCCACCGCAGACGTGATCATCGCCGTGGGCTGCCGTTTCACCGACTGGTCGTCGTCCAGCTACGCCAAGGGCGTGACCTTCGCGATCCCGCCGTCGAAGCTGATCCACATCGACATCGACCCGCATGAAATCGGCAAGAACTACCCGGTGACCGTGGGCATTTGTGCCGACGCCAAATACGCCCTCGCCGCCATTGTCGAAAGCCTGAAAGGCGAGACGGTTGAACGCGAAGAGTACCTGAGCGACCTGCGCGGTTATCAGGAAGAATGGGAAACCAAACTGGCGGGCCGTCGTGACTCCGATCGCTTTCCGTTCACCTCGCAACGCCCCCTCGGCGCGCTGCGCAAAGTGTTCCCGCGGGACACCATCGTGGTGGTTGGCTCGGGCAACACCCAGGGCGCGGTCAAGCAGACCTTCCCGGTCTATACGCCACGTACCCACCTGACCTCCGGCGGCTTCTCGTCCATGGGCTGGGCCGTACCTGCGGCCATCGGTGCGAAGTTGGCGGCGCCTGACCAGCCGGTGGTGTGCATCCTCGGGGATGGCGATTTCCTGATGACCTCCCAGGAAATTGCGATCTGCGTGACCAACAATATCCCTGTGGTGTTCCTGATCCAGAACAACGCCGGCTACATGTCGATTCGCGGTGGCCAGCGCAAGCAGACCAGCCGCCATATCGGCACTGAGTTCAACCACCCGGACGGCACGCCCTACAGCCCGGACTTCAAGGCGGTGGGCGAAGCCTTCGGCCTCAAATCCTACCGTGTGGAGCGCCCGGAAGACCTTGAGCCTATCCTGCAGGAAGCGCTGGATTTGAATGTGCCGGTGCTGATCGAAGTACCCACCGACCGCGATGCGGCTGGCCCTTGGGTGCCCGGCTGGTGGGACTTCCCGATTCCGGAATACATCACCGACGAACGCCAGGATGAGTACTGGCAAATCCGTAATTCCGAACAACACCTGTAACTGCCGGAGCGGCTCACATGAGTGATGCATTGATTTCGCATCATGCAGAGCTGAATCCACAACCGGGGGCGCCGCGCGAACCGCGCGCCCTCGACGTGGTGACACCTGATGCAGATGGCACGATCAACTGTGACGTGGTGATTATCGGCTCGGGCATGGGCGGTTCGACCTTCGCCCATGCCCTGCGTGACAGCGGGCTGGATATTGTGATCGTCGAACGAGGGGATTTCCTGCCCCGGGAAATCCAGAACTGGAGCGCTGAAGCGGTGTTCGGCCAAGGACGCTATCGCAATGCCGAACCGTGGCTGGACCAGGCCAACCAAGCATTTTCGCCGGGGGTGTTTTATTACGTCGGCGGCAACACCAAATTCTACGGCGCCATGCTGCCACGGTTTCGCGAGGCGGACTTTGGCGAGATCCAGCATGCCGAGGGCGTGTCGCCTGCGTGGCCCGTCAGCTACGCCGAGTTTGAACCCTGGTACGCCGAAGCGGAAAAGCTATACCGCGTGCATGGCCAGGCCGGCATTGACCCCAGCGAACCCTGGCGTTCAGGACCCTTCCCGCAACCGGCACTCAAGCACGACCCGGCCCTGGTTGCGCTGGAACAAAGCATGCAGCGTGCCGGACTCAAGCCGTTCGTGATGCCGGCGGCGGTGGACTATGGCGATGGCGGCGATTGCGTATTGTGCTCAACCTGCGATGGCTATCCGTGCCTGGTGGAGGCCAAGGCCGACGCCGAAGTTTCTGCGCTCAGGCCCGCCCTGCGCAGTGGCAGCATCCGGCTGATGACTCGCACCACGATCCGGCAGCTGAACACCGATAACGATGGCAAAACCGTGACTCAAGCGCGGGGTCTGTTCGATGGACGCGAGGTGACACTGCGTGCCAAACGCTTCGTGCTGGCGTGCGGCGCAGTCAACAGTGCGGCATTGCTGTTCAAGTCTGCGAACGCTCAACATCCTCATGGCCTGGGCAATAGCTCTGGGCAGTTGGGGCGTAACTACATGGTGCACAACAGCACCTTCATGCTGGCGGTGGACCCGCGACGCAAGAACAACGTGACCTTCCAGAAAACCCTGGCCATCAACGACTGGTACAGCGCCAGCCCGCACAACGCATTCCCCTTGGGTAACGTGCAGATGCTGGGGAAAATCCGCGAGCCGATGATCAGTGCCATGCGGCCCTGGCTGCCGAAATTCGCTTCACGCTATATCACTGACCACAGCGTAGACCTGTACCTGACCTCGGAAGATCTGCCGACCCAGGACAACCGCGTCACCTACGACACACAGCGCGGTGCGATCAAGGTTCACTGGACGCCGAACAACCTCAAGGCCCATGAAGGACTGGTGAACAAGGCCACCCAAACCATGCGTGATGCAGGGTATCCGCTGATCCTCAAGGCGCGCATGGGCATCGCGACGAACTCCCACCAGTGCGGCACTGCCGTGATGGGCAAGGACCCAACCACCAGCGTGCTGGACCTGAACTGCAAGCTGCATGACCTGGAGAATGTATGGGTGGTGGACAGCTCGTTCTTCCCGTCGTCGGCGGCGGTTAATCCGGCACTGACCATCGCGGCGAATGCCCTCAGAGTAGCGGCACACTTCAAGGGGCAGCCCGGGTAAAGGTGGGAGCTGGCTTGCCTGCGATGCAGTCGACTCGGTCTGTCAGTGGTATTGAGTCGATGCCATCGCAGGCAAGCCAGCTCCTACAGCGATCCCTTACCAACGGGATCAGGCGTCTGCCTGCTGGATACTGCGGGTCGAGGTACGCACCACCAGCTTGGTGGCGAAAATCTTTTGCTCGGGCGCCAGCGGCGCATCAGCCGGGGCATTCAATTGCTCGGTCAGCATGCGTGCGGCGTACACGCCCTTCTCCACCATGGGTTGGGCAATGGTGGTCAACCCGAGCTGCACCGCCTCGGGAATATCGTCGAAGCCGATCACCGAAAGCGTCTGCGGGACTTGGCGACTGAGGGCGTGGGCGGTTTTCATGCAGGCAATCGCCATCACATCCGAGCACGCCACCACTGCCGTGACGTCGTTGGAGGTCAGCAATGTGAACGCTGCGGCCTGGCCGGACGTGGAATCCAGCCCACCGGCCTCGATCACGCTCAGGTCTTCAAACGCCAGGCCCGCGGCGGTGGCCGCCTCCACGTAACCGGTGAGGCGTTCGCGGACAATCCGCTCACTGGCACTTTTGAAGCGTTGCAGGTCAATCGGGCCGCGGTAACCATCCGGGTTGAGGCGGTCAATGATGACGCCGATCTTGCGGTGGCCCAGGTCCAGCAGATGCTGCATTTGCGTGCGAGCCGCACCGCGATCGTCGATGCCGACAAAAAACGAATTCTCGACCAGCGGCGAGTCGATCACCACGAACGGAATACTGTGCTTCACCACCGCCAGCACCGCCGGGTGATCATCGGGCAGGGTCGAGATAATCAGGCCATCCACCAGCCCGCGCAGGGCCAGGCTGCCGTGGCTCGCCGCCGGGCCCCGGCCCACCAGGCGGTTGTTGTTGAGCGGAAACAGTGTCAGTGCGACATTTTCCAACTCGCCCACTTCACTGATGCCGCGCAGCATGGCGATGGTGCACGGGTCGGCAAAGGCCAGGGACAACTTGTCCATCATCATCAACCCGATGGCGCCGATCTTGCCCGAGCGCAGGCTGCGGCCCAGCACATTGGGGCCCGGGTAGCCCAATGAAGCGGCCACCTCGAGGATATGCTCGCGCTGGGCCGGGGACAGTTTGGAAGGTCGGTTGTAGGCGTAAGACACCGCAGGCTGGGACACCCCTGCCGCCAGTGCTACGTCTTTCATTGAAACGGCCATCGCTTGCTTCCCAATCCTTTTGAAACCTCATGCGAGGTCATGAAAAAACAGGCGCTCAGTGTACCCGTTGAGGGGAAACCTTCGGAACCAGTCGTGTGGCACTGAACATGATTGCGACCATCAGCGAGGCAACCGCCAGCAGCGCCCAGGATAGATTCGTCGCGTGGGCGAACAAGCCGATCACCGCCGGGCCCATCAGGATACCCAGATAACCGAGGCTGGTGGCAGCGGCAATCGCCAGTTCCCCCGGCATGGTCTTTTGCGCGCCCGCCAGCGACAGGTACACCGGCGCGATATTGGCCAAACCGATGCCGATGACCGCAAACCCCACCAGGTTCACCTGCCAGTTCGTCGCGAGCACCACCGTGAGAAAGCCCAGGATTACAATCAGGCCACCGCCCACCAGTACTAGCCGGGCGCCGAGCCTGAGCAGAATCCGGTCGCCACTCAAGCGCCCCAACGCCATCATCACGGCGAAGCAGGCGTAGCCCAGGCCTGCAATGGAAGGCTCGACATCACGCACCTGGGTCAGGAACACCGCGCTCCAGTCGAGAATCGCACCTTCGGCCAGAAACGCGAACAGGCACAGCACCCCCAGCACCAGGACTTTACGCGTGGGCCGCACAAAGATCGGGCTGCCCTCTTCGCCGCTGCGCCCGAGCATCTGGCGCCCGTAACTCAGGACAAACGCAGCCAGTGCCGCCATCACCGCGCTGCTGGCCAGCAACGGCGTGGCGCCCAGCCAGAGCAGCGCGGTGATCCCCGCCGCACTGACAATCGTGCCCAGGCTGAACAAGCCATGAAAACCCGACATCAAGGACCGCCCGGTCGCACGCTCAACCATCACGCCCTGTACGTTCATCGTCACATCCACTGCGCCGCACCCTGCACCGAACACGGTCAGGGCAAACATCAAGCCCAAGAATGAATGTGTGGTCGCCAGCAGAGGCAGCGTCAGAAACACCAGGGCGATGCCGATGTGCATGGTAAAGCGGCAACCTTTGCGGGCGTTCAGGATGCCCGCCAGCGGCATCATCACCAGTGAGCCGAGGCCCAGGCACAGCAACAGGATGCCCAATGCGCCGTCGTCCACCCCGGCCCGGCTGCGCGCATAGGGAACCAGCGGCGCCCAGGCGCCCATGCACAGGCCGGACAGCAGAAACGTCAAGCGGTAGGCCGACATATGCGGCGTGGAGCACGGCAATAACAACTCTTGAGACGACACGGAAACCCCAATACCTGAACAGTTGGAGTTATACGTATAACTTAAAACTCAAGCGCCAGCCACTGCCTTGTTACTGTTACATATTCTGGATTGATAAAACATTGACAGCCCACAGGGTGCAGGTTTTACTTCCGCAAGGTTATTCGTATAACCCAAAATTGCATAACCACCCCACAAAAACAAAAGGGACCATGCAGCGTGATAAGCACTTTCCAGAAAACCCCGATCCCCCCGCGTATTCGCAAGGCACGTATCGCCACCTTTCTCGGCTTCATGATGATCGGCGCCATGATGTACATCTGGTCCACCGGTGTAAGCGTGTTCAGGACCCAGCTTGGCCTGACGGGAGAACTCGGGGACTCGAGTTTCGGCCTGATTGCCCTCGGGGTCGGTGTCGGTTCCGCAGCCGGTGCGCTGCTGGTCGGGCGGCTGCTGGACACCTTCGGCGCCAAGCCGGTAATTACCCTTGGCGCCCTCGCCTATCCCCTTTCGATTATCCCGCTGGGCTTCGTCAACGGTTTCTGGTTTGCGCTGTGTTTCGGCTCTGTGCTGGGGCTGTTGCGCGGCGCCCTGGATACCGCCTTGAATGCCCACGGCGTGCAGGTTGAACGGTTTTATCGACGCTCGATCATGTCCGGCTTCCATGCCTTCTATTCCCTGGGCGGCTTCCTGCTGGGCATGGCATGCAGTTGGCTGACCCGGTTCTACACCGACAGCGTGCTGGTGCCTTACACCGTACTGGGCCTGGCGATGTTCATTCTGGGCTGTGTGTTCAGCCGATGGTTGCTGGGCAAGCATGATGTGCCCGACGCCCAGCTCGACGACTGGCAAGCCGGCACCCAGTCCCGGGACGAAACCGGCAAGGGCCCTTCGGCCAAGACACTGCTGGTGATGATCGCTCTCGGCACCTTGCTGCTGGGCAGCATGATGGGCGAAAACGCAATTGCCGACTGGGGCCAGGAATACATTCGCCGGGAGTTCGCGACCACCACCTCGACCGCAGGCATGGCGGTCTCACTGTTCGTCGGTGCGTCATTCGTGGGGCGTCTTTTTGGCGACCGCCTGGCCGCTGCGTTCGGTAATGCGCAGGTGGTGTTTGGATGCGGTACTTTGTGCGTCCTCGGCATGATCACCACGATATTGGGCGGTACGGCCGTGACCGGCGTTGTCGGCTTCGCGCTGTTTGGCCTCGGCCTTTCGTGCATCGCACCGTTGATGATCTCCGCCGCCGGGCGCCGGGACCCGGCACATGCCGGGCGCAATATCGGCATCGTCAACTGCATCGGATTTTCCGGGATGCTGGTGGGCCCCGCCGTCATCACCGTCATCGTCAGCAACTTCGGCCTGAGCAAGCTGATGTTCTTCCCGCTGGTGATGCTCGGTTTGCTCGCGACGTGCGGCCCACTGCTGATGCGCGCGCCGAAGAAAACCGTTGCCCGCGGCAAAGCGCAAACCGAGGTGTGAGGGAGGCACGCATCGTCACTGCACCGGCAGGAAATTCATCAGCAGCAAGCTTTGCGCGTAGTTGAGCCCGATGCGCCGGTAGCGTTCGTCGAGCATCTGGGTCAACAGGTCGAGGCGCGCGACGATCTTGCCGAACTCCACGGCAAAGCTGAGGTTGCTGCCCGCCTCCGAGATCTCGTTGGAGAACAGCAACAGCGAGCCATTGGCATCCTGGCGCTGACTGAGCAGCCAGGTGGCCTTCTCGATATTGCGCGCGGCATTGCTGACGAACTGCGGGTTGATCGAGTCCGTTATATAAAACTCGGTGCGCCCGCCGTGTGCCGTCACCAGCATGCTGCCGATCGCGTAGATGAAGGCGCCTACCCGGTCGCCGCGAAACTCCGGGCTCAGGGAATAGCTCAGCGCCGCCAGGTCGCGACGATCCCCCAGGGCAGGTAGCGGTTGGCGAAGTTCGATGGCCTGGCGGATTTGCCGGGCGGCGGTCACCGCGTCGGTGTAACCCGATTGACGCCACTGGTTGGGGTTGCGCAGGTAGAGCTTGCTCATCAGCAGATACAGGCTTTGCAGGTTGTCGCGCATGCTCAGGGTGGCCATGCGATCAACGCTGGTCTGGAAGAACTCGTCGGGCTTGCCGTTGCTGAACTGCGTGGCAATATCGCGCCCCTGCTGCTGGCTGCAACCGTTGGCGCAAAGCATCAAAACCGCAGCCAGCCACAGCGGCTGACGCATCCATCGGGTGATAAAAACAGGTAACGTGCGATCCATCGGCACCAGGTCTGGGTCTGCTGTCCACGCCGGAAATTAGTGTGGTCGGGACAGAGATAGATCGGAAGAACGGGAAAAAGTGCAGTGAGGGCGGCAAACCAATAATTTTTCCAGAGGTGCATCCACTTTGATCCTTGGTACGTAGATTCAATACCCTCACCCGGAGGGCACAAGCACCAAGGAGATACATCATGCACGCCATCTACAAAAAAATTGCTGCCGTTGCCTGCTTTACGATCCTCTCCGTCACCACATCCCTAAGTTTTGCCGCCGACACCGTAATGGTGGGCGGCGCGGCGATGTATCCGACGAAAACCATCGTCGAAAACGCAGTCAACTCAAAGGACCACACCACTCTGGTGGCGGCGGTCAAGGCAGCCGGACTGGTGGATACCCTTAACAGCAAAGGCCCGTTCACCGTATTCGCACCGACCAACGAAGCTTTCGCCAAGCTCCCCGCAGGCACCGTGGATACGCTTGTGAAACCTGAGCACAAAGCCGATCTCACAAAAATCCTGACCTATCACGTGGTGGCTGGCACTCATACCTCTGCACAACTGATGGCCGACGCCAAGAAGAACGGCGGTACCGTGATGTTGAAAACCGTGCAGGGTGAGTCGCTGACGATCAAGCTGCATGACGGCAAACTGTGGGTGGTGGATACCAAGGGTGGCAAGGCCAGCATCAGCATTGCGGATGTGATGCAGTCCAATGGCGTGATTCATGTGGTTGATTCGGTGCTGATGCCGTAATCGTCGCTTGACACCGAAAAGCCCGACGCAGTGTGCGTCGGGCTGATTCGGATGCTTCAGTTGTCGGGGTGTTCACTCGCGACAGAATCAGCCGCATCCACATCCGACATATCCTCTTCCAGAGGGGCATCATCGTCCGGTGGTAGAGGCGCTTCAGGTTGATCGCGCCGAGGATCATGCCCGGTTTCATTGTCTGTACCGCGCGTTACGCCTTGCTGGGATACATTCCCAGGGGCCTTCTCGTTAATTTCCATGCTGGCTCTCCGTTCTAGCGCGGGATGTCCGTGCTTGAACATGAGAAACGATGCGGTGTCGCGAGTGCCGGCCGATGGACGAACGGTGGGGATCAATTTCATAACGGCCCTAACGCTCCGAGAGACTCTATCCACCGCAGGATCGCGGGTTTCTCTGCTGGTTTTTCGCCAATGCAACACACCTCGGGGTCGGTGAGAGAACACCAGACAGACACCGGGTCTCCCACTCGCAAGCCATACGAGGCTTTACGAAGCGCCGTCGTTGACCAAGCGTCAACCGTCTCGTTGAGAGACTTGTGAAAGTGCTGCCGATTGACGCTATAGCTGAAGCTCATGAACTGGCGTCCGGCCCACGATGCCTCACGCCCGACGAAGGTTACGTAGCCAGGCACCACTTGCCCCGCGTCCATGGCGCTCATGAGTTCTCTCCTGAAAACAGCCCGGAAACACGTTTGTTTTTTATGCTTTTACACTGTTATAGCTCAGAGGCCCGCAGCGCGACAGGTCCTTGGTCGCCGCCTCCGGTGAGGCCTGAAACTGACTACCCGTTATGTCTGACATACATTGACATATCGGTAATTCTCGATATGATCGCGCCATGGACTTACTCGAAATATTCAAAGCCCTCTCAAACCAGACACGCCTCGAAATCCTGAAAGGTTTGAAGGACCCCGAGAAGAACTTCCCTGCACAAGATGAAGGGGACGTTCACACGGTGGGCGTGTGCGTCAGCAGTATTCAGGAAGGCATCGGGCTCTCGCAGTCGACGGTGTCCGGTTACCTGGCAACGCTGCAACGGGTGGGCCTGGTCGAAGTCAGGCGCATCGGCCAGTGGACTTACTACAAGCGCAATGAAGCCACCATCCGCAGGCTTGCCGAGATAATAGGGAAAGATTTGTAGTTTTTTTATCACAGAATATCGAGATTTCGCGATATCCCTTTTTGTCGAAACGAGGAAATGCAATGAAGGCGTTGATACTCAAGTCATTTGGCGGCCCGGAATCATTCGAACTTCGCGACGTTCCCAAGCCCGTTCCGCACACGGGGCAAGTCCTGGTCCGCGTACACGCAACCTCCATCAACCCGCTGGATTACCAGGTCCGACGTGGCGACTACGCTGACCTGGTGCTGCTACCGGCGATTACCGGGCATGACGTATCGGGGGTCGTTGAGGAAGTCGGGCCGGGGGTTACGTCCTTCGCGCCAGGCGACGAAGTCTGGTACACCCCGCAAATATTTGACGGACCCGGCAGCTATGCCGAATACCACGTGGCGGCCGAAGGCATTATCGGGAAGAAGCCCCCTGCCCTGAGTCACCTTGAAGCGGCAAGCCTGAGCCTGGTCGGCGGCACCGCCTGGGAAGCGCTGGTGGTGCGTGCAGCCCTCAGGGTGGGAGAAAGCATCCTGGTGCACGGCGGCGCGGGCGGCGTCGGCCATGTGGCGATCCAACTGGCGAAAGCCATTGGCGCCCAGGTGTTCACCACCGTACGCGACGTCAATGTCGAGTTCGCGCGAAGCCTGGGCGCGGACGTAATCATCGACTACGAAAAGGAAGATTACGTCGACGCCATCCTGCGGGAAACGGGTGGCCGTGGCGTTGATGTGGTGTTCGATACCATCGGCGGCACCACATTGTCCCGTAGCCCGGACGCGCTTGCGCAACTGGGTCGCGTGGTCACGATTGTGGACACGGCGCACCCCCAGAACCTCGTCCAGGCCTGGGGCAGGAACGCGAGTTATCACTTCGTCTTCACACGACAGAACCGCGGCAAGCTGGATGAAATGAGCGCACTGATCGCCAACGGTCAACTGCGGCCACACGTTGGCGCGGTCTATTCCCTTGCCGACATCCCGCTCGCCCATTCCCGCCTGGAAAGCCCCAACAACGGCATTCAAGGGAAAATCGCGATTGCCGTGTCCGCCGGCTTACAGGAGGATTGGCGCAACGGTGCTTGAGCTGATCGCACTGAACCACTTTTTTGGAGAGCACGGGTAAATGGCAGAACTGATGGAAATGCTCGACGGCCCAAGGACCGCACAGCAGGAACTGTTCTACGACCTCGAAGATGCGACGGCCGTTATCGCCTGGTCGGTCAATCAATTGGCCACTATCGCCGGGGTCGCCAAATCACCCGACGAAGCAGTCGCCCTGATGAAGATGGGTGCACTGCTCGCGGCTCAGCAGGAAAAGCTCAGCGGGTACGCGGATGAGGTGAAGGCCGGAAGGATTGTGCGAGGAGAGGATCACTCGTGATAAATACGCTACGCACCCAACAACCTTTCACATCCCTTTCACACTCGAGCGCTTATCGTCACTCCAGCTCCTAAGTGAACACCTTTAAGCCCGCACTCCCCATCGCGGGCTTTTCTTTGCCTGGAATTTGGTAAAAGGGATATCAAAACCTTCATCCAGTTTCATTTGTTGATGGCCTGGGCTGTCGCCTTAATGCTCCCACACGAACTCGTGCACAGGAGCAAAATATAATGAAAAAACGTCAACCGTTACTTCAGCTCAATACCTTGGCCGTGGCGCTGGCATTTGCCTTGCCGGCCATGAGCTATGCCAGCGATCAGTCCGACTCCAAGGGCTTTGTCGCCGACAGCAGCTTGAATATCCTCAACCGCAACCTGTTCTGGAACCAGAACGGCAACGGCGCCCACACCCGTGACTGGAGCCAGGCGCTGATGGCGACCTACAGCTCGGGCTTCACTCAAGGCACCATTGGCATCGGCATTGATGCGTTTGCCGACCTGGCGTTGCGCATCGACGGGGACACCGACCGCGCCGGTGGCCCGAACATACCGTCCGACGCCAATGGCAATCCGGATCATGGCTTCGCGAAGGCCGGTGGTGACGTCAAGTTCCGTATTTCCAATACCACGCTCAAGGTCGGCGACCTGCAGCCTACGTCGCCGGTGTTCGCCACCGCCGATAACTACCTGATGCCACAGACCGCAACAGGCTTCCAGATCGACAGCCATGAAATCACCGGCCTGAACCTGGAGGCCGGCCATTACACCTCCGGCACCGGTACCACCACCACCTCGCGCAGCGGCGACATTCTCGCCAGCTATGCAGGCGTGGAAGCGTCGTCGGCCAGCTTCGCGGGGGGCAAATACCAGTTCAGCAAGGAATTCACCGCGTCGCTGTACGGAGCACACCTGGAAGACGTGTGGAATCAGTACTACGTCAACCTGAACCTTGTTCATCCACTGACCGATGACCAATCCGTCGCGCTGGACTTCAACCTCTATCGCACACTGGACGACGGCAGCGCCAAGGCCGGGACCATCGACACCACCGCAGCCTCGCTGGCGGCTGCCTACACCCTGGGTGCACAGACCTTCACCCTGGCCGGGCAGAAAGTGCATGGTGACGAGCCGTTCGACTACGTCGGCTTTGGGGAGACCAATGCCGGCGTCGGTGCCGGGCGCTACGGCAACTCGATCAACCTGGCTGACTCGGTGCAATACTCCGACTTCAACGGCCCGGGCGAGCGGTCCTGGCAGATGCGCTATGACCTGGACATGGGAGCCTTTGGCGCCCCCGGCCTGAGCTTCATGGCCCGCCATATTCGCGGTGCCGGCATCGACGGTACGCATACCCCCGGCAATTCGGCCTACACCGGGTTCTATGGCGCCAACGACCAGGAACACGAAACCGACGCCGAAGTGAAATACGTCGTGCAGAGTGGCCCGGCCAAGAAGCTGTCCTTTCGCCTGAGGGAAGCCTGGCACGATGGCGATGCTTCCACCGGGGGGCATCTGGTGCAGACACGCCTGATTACCGAGTACCCGTTGAATATCTTCTAAACAGGCGGGAGTGCCCGGTTGATGGATCTACCGGGTACTCTGCGTAGCCAGGTATTGATCGGTAGGCGTTTTGATTCCACACACAAAAAAAGGCGCTACCAAGAGCGCCTTTTTTGTTACCGCTGACTTATTGCAAACTAACCTGACGCAGTTCGGGCTCTTTCCCGCTACCAATCGTGATGCGCTTGGGCTTGGCCTCTTCAGGAACCACGCGCAGCAAGTCGATGCTTAACAGCCCGTTGTTCATCGAAGCACCGCGCACCTCGATATGATCTGCCAGCCGGAACGACAGCCGAAATGCTCGTTGCGCGATGCCCTGGTGCAGATAAGTGACTGCTTTCTCGGTTTCGCGCTTGTCGCCAACGACTGTCAAAACGCCCTTCTCGACCTGTATATCCAGATCCGCTTCAGTAAGCCCAGCGACAGCAATGACAATGCGATATTCGTCATCACCGTGCTTTTCCACATTGTGAGGCGGATAAGTGTTCGGAGCCTCGCTGCGAAGCGCCGACTCGAACAGGTCATTGAAGCGATCGAAGCCCACGGATTGACGGAACAAAGGGGCCAAGGAAAGGGTAGTAGCCATCTCAAAATCTCCTGATTAAATCCAAGTGATTAAGTGCGCGACCCGCATTCGGCGTCGCGTGATAAAAATTTATGTTCGCCGGGAAAATTTTCAAGAGGCCAGATAAAAATTTTTACATTTGAGTACCAGCCGGGAACGGCTTGCTCGGTTGGATAGACAGGCCGCCCTCAGGCTGCGATGCGTAGTCAGCCCACCTTTCTCTTGAGTGCTTGCCTGGGTCGGGTTCAGCAAGCGGTGGCTTCTTGGAACTCTCTGGCATGTTCGCCATTACTCGCGGCATGTCTTAAAATATCCGGTTGCCGAAGAACCGCCATGACATATCCATGAAGGGCTTCAATCCTTTACAAATAAGTGTGGTCAAGATGAACAAGCCTTTCATTTCGCTGTGCCCTGAAATTACGCGGGCGCACGCGCTGACGTTGGTGGATTGGTTAGAGGATGAACGCATCACCTGCTATCTGAGCGATTCGCGTCATGTCTCCCGCTCCATTGAGCAAGTCATTGATCGGACTCAGTTGCCGATCCTGACTCATCTATTCAACCAGGGCGGCAGATTCTTTATGGCCTATGACCGGCATGACGCCCCGGTGGGCTTTGTCCGTCTCATCAAGACCGGCTCAAATTGCGAGATTGTCCTGGTCATCGGAGACAGCGACAAATGGGGCCGGAACCTGGGCGCCAGCACGATCCGCGAAGGCATGAAACTGGCCTTCCTCGACATGCGGGCCGAGAAGCTCATCGCCAAGATTCACCCGGACAACTCGCGCTCGCTGAAAGCCTTTCGTCGCAGCGGCTTTATGCTGGAGAGCGAAACGCCGACATTGACGTCATTTTCCATGACGGCGGCGAGCTATTTCCAGTTCTTGCGCGAAGGCGCCGGTGGCGACTCCACCAGGATCTACATCACTGAAATCGACAAGGCCAGGCTCGAGGATCTGATCGCGTTCGAGCAAGGCCCGGCGGTTGTTGAACTCGAACATGAGCTTGAGCGGGCCATTGTCGTCAAGCCGCAGCAGGTGGCGTGCAATGTCATCACGATGAACTCCAGGGCCTTGCTGCAACTGGACGATGAAGAGTTCGAAGTGGCCTTGGTCTACCCTGAAGACGCGGACAGCAACGCAGCAAAGCATTCCGTGTATTCCGACATAGGCACCGCCATCCTTGGCTATCAGGAGGGAGACGCCATCGACTGGCGAATTGCTGACCGGACCCGCCGGATTGAGATCAAGAAAGTGCTTTACCAGCCGGAGGCTGCGGGCGACTTCCACCTGTAATTGCGCCTTTTCTCAGTAACGAATCACGCCAGTCAGCGCGCCCGGCTTGGGCGCCTGACTTCTCCAGCGTGAACTGATAACCGAGACGGTTATCGGCGCGTGGATGAGATCGTGAACCCTACCCGTTGACGCCCACTTTTTGCAGAGTTGCGGAAACTGCCTGAAATAATGCGTTAACGATTGGAGGTGTATTCCTGAACCCCAGAAACGCAAAAGCCCCGCAATAGCGGGGCTCTTGAGTAAATCTTGGCGGGAAACCAGGGATTCGAACCCTGGAGACGCTATTAACGTCCGCCGGTTTTCAAGACCGCTATGCAAATTCAAGCGGGCCAATGCCCCGAAACCCGTCGGCGTTCCATTACTCATGGCAATCGGTCAGGCTACAGACCGCATTCTGCAAGGGGTGCGTTTTGAGTTTGGGAACCGTTTTTGTCCTCCCGAGCATCATGTCGAATGAAGGCAAGCCACGGAATTGCCTAAAGAATTACAAATACTTTGCGACTGCTTTCGGCCAAAAGCAGACACTCACAGGTGCGAGCGCCTAATCCAAAGCTGACCATGGACACACTCGCAACGAGTTTGTAACCTTCATGGACGTGATATCGCTTTTTCTACTTGTTCCATACGTCACGATTTCTAGCACAGGAATCGACTGGTTCAGGGGGGCGCACGAATAAGGAGGCCTTCTGCGCCGCCGATTTTATGGTTAAGTGCTTTGAGGATGCCCCACGCATGGCAAGAGTAGTGACAAAAGATGACTGCTTGGCAGAAATAAAAAGGTTCTTTAAATACTATATGGCCTACTGTCAAAGCCCAGATCCGGACGCCGTGAGAGAGGTCCTTGCATCAACTTACAGCATTAATGATAAAGTAAGGAAAGCTGGGTATCCCAGCTTTTTTGATAGCGATGAGTTTCTGACCATTAAAGCGATTCGCAACTACGCAATTCACCAAGCTGAAATATATAACAACGCTAGAGCCTTGCCACTGCTATCCGAGGTCCCTGTAGAGGCTGACCTCGGCATTCTCTGTTTAATACCTCAGGATGTCATTGAGGCGATTTGTGAGAGTGCAAACTCTGAAGGGAGGGTCGCCATTAAAAAATCATGTGTTTATTACAAAAACCATGTAGATATATATCCATGTATTTTCAATTTCGGAGTTCAGCTTTTTCTATATACCGAGAGAAACGGCTTAGATGTTAGTACCATCGAGTATCTAGAATTTAAAAACTCTATCGAATTTGAGAGAAAGCATAATCTTCCACACCATGTTGAAGGTGGCTTTAGATTACCTCACGGAGGTGATATTAATGAGTTTATTGAGAACAGTCTTCACTCTATAGAAGAAAGAAATGATTTACAGAACTCGCTATATTCAGAGGAAGACGGAATGTTTACTTTCAAGGGCGCCAGTTGAGTTTCGCGGGGCTCCTGATTTCCTATAGGTTCAGTCTGGCGTCCCTTAACCGTTAGCTACCTTCCACGAAGGGCAGCTTATGGGTCGCGTGTCGCCAGTGATGACGGGCTTCAATCGACCCTAAGCTGCCGGTACTCGAGCGGCTTGGCTCCAGACTGTCTAAAAGAACGAATTGATCCTGGTGTTTCACACCCCTTTCTTGCTAGAGCTAAATTTTGCACCCATGTGCAGGACAAAGTTGCTCTACAGCAACTCCCATTGCCTCGATGTCTTTTTTGTTTTCGTGCCAATCAGTATCAAGTGCGTTAAAAACTTTTGCACCGGATTTTCTAGCCACAGCTAAAAACTTCCTATCGGACGGATCCATTGAGTTCGGTGGTAATTCATCGAAGCCTGATTTTTCCATGCCATTGGGTGTTATAGATACTCTCAAAACTCTATCTGGATAATATTGATGATCATGTAAATATTTAAAAAATTCATCCCCAACGTCCGGTTGTCCCTTGTAGCTCAGATGCTTAGCATATTCGTCAAGCATCAGCCCTATATCATCGATTGCAACAATATTTTGTTTAGATACCACGTCGCTCAAAAAAACTACGCAGGCAAGCTGGCACTCGAGGCTGGCGTGGGTGCCTCTGCCGTTCGCCGCAATAGCCACATTGGTTTCAACGACTTTCATTGCTCACCATTGCGATTTTTCTTTTTAAAGCAGCTTTTCTGGTTGCAGAAATTTCTGCCATTTCATCACCAAAGAAACTTTCAGGCCAGTTTTTAATGTCGCCAAATTCAGTTAATTTTAACTCGGAAAGTACTGACTCTCCTTTTGCCTGATCACAAAAGAACAATTTTATATCTTCAGTGCGTGCACTTTCCTCGGCAATTCGCCGCTGCAAACGTCTTAGAAGGTGCTCGCTGTGGCTCTCAATGATAACCTGTACATCGCGAGTCTTAGAAACTGTGAGTATCAGATCTGCCAACCCACTCTGCACTGAAGGGTGGAGATGAATTTCAGGTTGTTCCATAAAGACCGTGCTTCCTTCTGGCACATAATATAGGAGTACCAGTGCGGGAAGAACTTGAGATACCCCGAAGCCTACATCGGTGAGCAATGCAGGCGTACTATCCTTGTCTTTTTTTACATACGCTCTGTAGAGATTAGAGCCCTCGCCAATTTCTGAAATTTCAAAGCTGTCAATTAATCCAAGTTCTTTTAGCCAATACGCAATCATCTCTTGGAAGCTTTTATATCGGGTTTTTCCTCCTAGGTTTCTTTTTTCATTACGCAAGGTGGCCGACAGTACAGCAGCCACTGTCAGTTCGCCTTTTTTTCCTACATCAACCGGGCTCGTCCCAGCCCATGAGTAATCACGCTTTGGCGGTTCACGCAAAGGTCCCAAATAGAACATTTTATCCATTTGAGCTTCGTACTCGGATTCGAATAGGCTCAAAAAATCGGAGTTTTGAAAGTATGTTTTTGCTTGGTCAGGGAAGAGGTGGGTTTTAATCGGGCCTGGAAGAGCCCATGCTCTCGCCTTCACCCTCTTGAATTTAAAGCTTTCCTGTTTATTATCATCTTCTGCCCAGAGGACGAATTCAGTTGATCCAGCTTTTTTGGGAGTTGTTAAAAAACTATACTTACCAAAAAGATACTCTAGATGCTCGCAAGACATTTGCTTGTTTTTATACTTTACCTCGCTCCATATTCCCAAGGCGTCATCAAATGCGAGTATGTCCGTTCTTTTACCTAAAGGGTCATTTATGACCCTTTTCCTTGGAAGATCCCATTCAACGTACCAATCAATTACTGCGCTAGTTTCGTGCTGGTAAACAACATCTTGAAAGCCACCCAGGTTGACATACTGATCTGGACCGCCGAAGTCGAGAACCACCCCCCTGTCGGTAGCGTTTTTTGTTTGCTTCAACAAGAGCATAAATTGAATCAAGCTACTCTTTCCAGAGCTGTTAGTTCCAAATAACCCGGTCACCCTTCCAAATTTCAGGTCAATTTTCTTCCAAGATTTAAAGTTGTGTAGCTTTAAGTGTCTCAGCATGCGTTCTCCTTCGATCGCTCGACTGCTAATGCAAATCCTATCGCAGCAGCGTCATTGCAGGATGCGACTAGTAGCCCTGAGATGATGCCTGAAGCACAGCGAGGTGAGGAAGCAGAAAACAGGAATAGCTGAATTTTCACGCAGTGCCGTGCACGCACTGTGGATTAGCAATCGGGTAGTGGATCAAAGAAAGCCGGGAATCCCTCCGTACTGCAACAGCCACCCATACCGAAATCCTAGGTCTGCCGGCGCTCATCCAAGGTTGAAACGGTTTACGGCGACTGAGGCGGATATCCCCTCCTCAGGCAAACAAACAAAGCTGGTCTTAGCTGGGCGGCTGAGCGGCTGAGCGGCTGCAATTGGCCGACTGCTGCCCTTCGCGGTAGGCAGCTTAGGATCCCATACGACTGCAGGGAAGCCAGCTAAACGATCCGTCCGATGATGTATTGGACGTCGCTCTCCCCAAAAGCGCCACTACCCCTGCTTTCGAGGCATTGAGCGGCCTTCCTCGTAGCAATTTCTAAGCAAGCACCAATTTACTACGCCACTGCTATGCTTAGCCCTTTTAGGCGGGGTGACACACATGGCAGGGGAATACTCACTCCCAGATTTGCTTGAACGAATGTACGAGAATCAGCTGGCGTTGGAAGCAGCTCTGATGGAGTTGGCTCTCCAAAGCGAAAAGCAAGGCATGGATGAAGTTGGTGACAACGTCCGTGGTGCTCTATTCGTGATCGGCGAAAATGCTGGGCACATCAAGCAGGGCTTGGCGAAGCTACGAACTAATCGTCTCTGACAATGCACACCCCGATTGTGTAGGAGTATGTGGGGGATTTTGAGGGATCGGCCCATGACTGTTGGCTGTAACGCCATCCTACGACACGTTGCATAAATGCATAATTGGCATGAGATGGCATAGATTGGCCTTTGGATTGCCCCATTTTTGCCCCATTCCTATCTTTTCCATCGAGCTCATGAATGCTTCGGGCAAGAGTGATTGCTGGCAATGTAAAGTGCTTTGTAGGGCTGCATGACAGCCTTCGTGGCAGCGAAGCTCAAGCGGGTTCTCGCAACCATTAACGTGATCAGTTAGTATCGAAATAGTAGAAACTCTCAGATCATCATTTCAATTCTATCAAACCAAGGTTTAATATGGCGTCTAAATGGATTTACAATTGCCCGACTGCCTTAATTAATGAAACCATATCATTGCTGAGCTTAACGCCTCAAGGCCAGGTATCCTATCGCATTGGCGCAGACTTTAACTTTGACAGTTTGTACGGCCTCATTGAGCATGACCACAACTTAGATAGCGAAACACTCTTTAAAACCTTTAAAGAGTCTGTTTTTTACTGCTTCAAAAAAGACATGATAAAAAACCACAATCATTTGCTCGTGGAATTTGACAAACGCTGTCACAAATCAACCAAAAAAGAAAAATTTACTATTGTCTTCCCTATAGTTCTAAAAAATATCTACGCTTTCCCACGACTCCATATCGATGAATGCATTATAACCTTTTATAACACCACACCTTTAAAGTACAAAAAATATAGAACTCAAGAAATCCTGACCGCCTCATCCAGCCTAGGTGAGGAGGAGAGCAAGCATACAATAGTTACTGTATCAACCATAGCTCCAAATATAGAATCCGCCATTAGCCGTAGCAGTGAAGCGTTTGATATCGTCTTAGCAACATTACAAATAGGATTCAAAAAAAGCATTAATTTTCTTGGCTCAACAGATGAGTTCCAATACCCAACCAAATGTATAGTAAGTCTAGGTCAATTTCAGACAATTCATGATCAAAGAGGTCATTGCCACCCAAACTCCTTATGGGAAAATCCAGACTTCAAAGCCAATCAACAACCAATAAGTCTAAAAAATCCATCAGCTACGATTTCTCATTTAAAAAAAACGCTCAAAAAAATTCAAAAGCTCCCATATAACACACATGTAAAAAGCGGACTAAGAAACTACTCAACTGCAATATCATGTGTTAATGCAGAGCTACGACTAACAAAACTATGGGTAACTATTGAGCAGTTAGTCATGGCTGACGACACAGAAAAACTAACCAAAAGAGTATCCTTCTTTTACTCCAAACAAGACTTACATAGATCAATTTTAAAATCACTTCGCCACTCAAGAAACACACATATACACGCAGGTAAAAAACCAACAAATATAGATATCAAAATGTTTCAATTATGCCTTTACATAGAGCACTTACTTCGCTTCTTTATAAGCAACCATTTTAAACATAAAAACACACAGGAAATAGGGGCCTTCATCTCATTAAGCACCGAGGCAACAAATATATCAGAGCAAATCTCTCGCCTAAAAGCTGTCATGAAATTCATTAGCACCGACTAGACACCATCGCGCCTCATAGAACCCGAACAACTTTCCGCCTTTCAAGACCAGCGGACCAATAAAAACATACTCTATATACAATCAATCAAAATGAGTTTAATACTCACACGACGAAACGCTGGAAACACTTATAATGTGCATCCGAACAAATAACATTAGATCCTCCTACCTGCAGCTCACGGCCCACAACTGATCAAGCTTTGTCGTATAGCTCCGACTCATCAAATTACGACGCATGGCCCATTCTGGGTTCGTCGGCACACTGGCCGGACGCAGAGTGCCCCTGCCCCATCGTTCGTTGATCTGGTCCAGTACCATCATCACCCGAGTAGCGTCTGCCGGCTGTGATGTAGCGAAGAGATCGTCGGAGTACTCACCTGGCTGGCACAGGTTCAGCAGCATTACCTCGGCCTTGCTGTACTTAAAGCCTGGCCGGAAGACTCGATCAAGAGCGTCGACCGCTGCTTTCGTAAGTAGCCGTACGTCAGCGGTCGGGTACGGCATGTCCACTACCACTCCGTTGGCGTACTTCGCTTCCTCTGGGTTGAACATGCCGGTTCGAATGCAGACGCGAACCTTCTTGCACAGCGAGTTCTGCGCCCGCAGCTTTTCCGAGGCCCGCATCATATAAGTCGCCACCGCTTCCTTGATCGGTGCCAGCTCAGTCAGCCGCTTACCAAACATCCGGCTGCAGCAGATCTCTTGCTTCGGTAGATCGGGCTCGTCCAACTCCAAGCACGACATGCCGCCCAGCTCCCTGGCCGTCTTCTCGATAACAACGCTGAACTTCTTGCGTAGCGTCCAGGGGTCCGCCTTAGCCAGGTCCATGGCCGACCTAATGCCCATCGCATCCAGGTGGAGTTTCATCTTGCGACCAACACCCCACACTTCCTCTACGCCCGTGTTGCGCAAAACCCAGTCCCGCTTAACCGGATCGGTGATATTGACCACCCCGCCAGTCTGCGACTGCAGGCGCTTTGCGGTGTGGTTTGCCAGCTTCGCTAAGGTCTTTGTATGAGCAATACCAACACCAACAGGAATGCCGGTACATCGAAGCACCTGTGCGCGGATCTGCCGGCCTAGGGCATCCAGTCCATTTATACCAGTCAGGTCGGCGAATGCCTCGTCGATGCTATACACCTCAACTGCCGGTACCATCGCCTCGATCAAGCTCATCACGCGTTCGCTCATGTCGCCGTACAGCGCATAGTTGGATGAGAACGCGACAATGCCGTGCTGCCTGAGCTTGTGCTTGATCTGGAAATACGGCTCGCCCATCTTGATGAACGGCTTCGCGTCGTAGCTACGTGCGATGACACAGCCATCGTTGTTGCTCAGTACCACGATGGGCACCTTCGCCAGGTCCGGCCGGAACACTCGCTCGCAACTGGCATAGAAGCTGTTGCAGTCGATCAGCGCAAAGGTCGGTTCTTGCTTAGACATGGCTGCGCACTGTGCTGGTAATCACGCCCCAGATTGATAGCTCATCCCCTTCAAGAACGTAACGCGCCGGGTATTTGGGGTTCTCTGATAGAAGGATCACCTCCCGGCCGCGCTTACATAGGCGCTTGCAGACGGGCTCATTATTCAACAGCGCCACCACCACATGCCCATGAGCAGGCTCAATGGCACGATCCACCACCGCGAGATCACCTTCAAAGATACCAATCCCCTGCATGCTTTCCCCGGTGATTACTACCAAGTACACATGCGGTGCGCGGATATTCAGAACCTCATCCAATGAGATGTGCTGCTCAATATGATCCGCTGCCGGTGATGGAAAACCGGCTGGAACCTGGAACGAACACATAGGCAGCTTCGCGCCTGCCTCAGCGATAGGACCTAGAATGGTGAAGCTCATGATGCGGCCTTTTACAGATACTGTACGAATGTACAGTTAACTTTGAAGGACGCTTGCGGTCAATTTTTCTGTAGGGGATTTCGACAGGCGGAGAGGTGCGTATGTGCGGGCGATTCGTGCAGTACGAAGGGATGGCGATCTTCATCGAAGAACTGAGCCCCCAGATAGAGCTGTTCAGCGGTTACGATGCTCAGCCTATTGATCGCTACAACGTCGCGCCGTCGACACGGGTGCAGGTGCTACACGCCACAGAGGATGGGCTGCATATTGATGCAGTCAAATGGGGATGGGCGCCGTTTTGGGCCAAGAGCAAGCGCCCCGATCCGATCAACGCCCGCGTGGAGACGGTCACCACGGGAAAGTTCTTCAAGCAACTTTGGCCGAAAGGCCGAGCCCTGGTGCCGAGTGAAGGGTGGTACGAGTGGGTCAAAGACCCTGACGACCCGAAGAGAAAGCAGCCCTATTTCATTCGCCTGAAGAGCCAGAAGCCCATGTTCTTTGGCGCGCTCGCCCAAGTTCATCCTGGCCTGGATCCCCACGACGGCGATGGGTTCGTGATCATCACCGCCGCCAGTGATCAGGGAATGGTGGACATCCACGACCGCAAACCGTTGGTGCTAACAGCTGATCACGCTAGGGAATGGCTTAATCCAAATCTCACTCCAGCACAAGCCGAAGAAATAGCGCGCGCGTGCTGCCAACCAACTGACGACTTTGAGTGGTACACAGTGAACAAAGCCGTCGGCAACCCTCGCAATCAAGGGGCCTCTTTGATTCTCCCGTCTGATGAGAAATAGTCTGCCCCAACAGCAGCACCGCTTGAGGAAAATTTTAGCCGCTAAAAGGCGGTGGGTGGTTAGTTGCGTTATTGCGTTAATTCGTTATTGCGTTAATTCGTTATTGCGTTAATTCGTTAATTCGTTAATTCATCAATCTGCGTCCTCGTACCTTTGTACCATTGTACCTAGGGGCTTTTGCGCTTTTGTACTTTTGTACTTTTGTACTTTTGCGTTTTTGCGTTTTTGCGTTTTTGCGTTTTTGCGTTGAAGCTACGACCTTGCGTAAATACGTAAATACGTACGGCGCAATCGCTAGCTGCTGAATCGCTGACGCCAACAGGCGCGAATCTCGTCAAACCGACAAAACCCAATGAAACCAGAGCCCGCAACGGGTCAAGCTTAAGAGAGTTACGTAAGTTGCGTAACTTCCGCAACTTGCGCATATCAGAAAAAAATCAAAATCCGGTATTGACTTAAAAGCCAGCCACATACTAGCCTTAAAAGGACTTAAGCCCCCCAGCCTCCCACAAAAGCAAAACAGCCGGATTTACCGCAGAGCTATCACGTAGCCTCACTGATTTTCGCAAACGATATATCGGACCCAGAAGGGTCCAACTTCATTACAGAGAAAACATCATGAAATGGATCGCTTTAGTGATTGCGCTTACCAACGTTTTTGAAGCTCTACGTAAAGCCTGGGAGATTCTGAAGTCCTAAAAAATCTAAGATTGCTTAGGGTCATGGATGGCCCAATGGCGAGAACTTAAAAAAGTGACCCCAAAGGGTCTGGTTGCCAATTCATGATGATCAACTCTCCGCTCACAGCCGGCACGCCCTGCCGCTGGTTCGCTGTGCTGTACCGAATTTCTACAGCCTCAAAATGAAAGCCCTCAAACACGCGCCGAATGTCCGGGTGATCGTTGATGCTAACCATGACCTTCCCTTTGCAACGCCGCATAAACTCAGCCATGCGCTCGTAATTTTCAAAGGGAAAATCCACGCCATATCCGGCCGTCTGCCAGTAAGGCGGATCCATGTAGTGGAAGGTATGAGCACGGTCGTAGCGCTCGGCACACTCAAGCCAGCCCAAGTTTTCCACATAGGTGCCTGACAGACGCTGCCACGCTGCAGATAGATTCTCCTCAATCCGCAGCAGATTGATCGCTGGGCCAGTGGTCGCGGTGCCAAACGTCTGCCCCGTCACCTTGCCGGCAAAGGCATGGTGCTGCAGGTAGAAAAATCGAGCGGCGCGCTGGATGTCGGTGAGGGTTTCAGGGCGGGTCATCTTCTGCCACTCAAACACCTGGCGAGAACTGAGCGCCCATTTGAACTGGCGGACGAATTCTTCCAGGTGGTTCTGCACGACGCGGTACAGCGTCACCAGGTCGCCGTTGATGTCGTTGAGAACTTCAACGGGCGCAGCCTGGGGACGCATGAAGTAGAGCGCGGCGCCGCCGGCAAACACTTCAACGTAGCATTCGTGTGGCGGGAAGAGCGGGATAAGACGGTCGGCCAGGCGGCGTTTGCCGCCCATCCAAGGGATGATGGGTGTAGACATAAAAAGCAAGACCTTTGCTGTATGGATAAACAGTGCTAGGCTCACTCCGCTTTGTGCACGAAGCAGGAGCCTTGGCTGGACTTGCAGGGACGATCTGCGGGGAAGGTGGCCGGGTGGGATGTTGACGCATCCTGCCCGACCGCTCCTTTTACTTCGGTGTAGAAACTTCTTTTGCGTAAGCCTGACAGGCTCGCAGGGCGATCAATCCTTGGTCGCCGACATCGGTGATGCCGATAATTCGTTGAGCATGCGCTGGGTCAAGTTGGGCTCTTGTGGTGCCATGAACCACGCGGCCGGTGCCGGTGGTGGTTGGCATTGCACAGCTGCCGGTGGTTTCGGTGGCGCCGAGTACGACTGACAGCCGCAGATCAGCAGTAGCCAGGCGATCACGCAGGCGAGCCTGCTTGGTTTGCTCATCGGTCAGTTCCTTGTGGTGAGTTTCATCTTGGTTCTGCAGGAGACGCTCCAGGGCCAGGCGTTTGTCCTGCTCGGTGCGCAGCTGCGTAGCAGACGCTTGGGATATCTCGTTGAGGGTGTCCGCCTGCAGCCGGGCCTGGCGTTCCAACACACGACCATAACGCCAGCCCTGCGCAGTCCAGGCCAACGCCGCGGTTCCGGCGACCACCATCAGCAACAAGCCGCCGACGGCAGCGATTCGAAACTGCGCGGGGATCAGGTCGAAGAGACGCATAACACCGCCCTCGCCCTACCCCACAGCTGCAGCCGATCCTCCAGGCCGTTGAGGCCGCCATTGATCCGGCGGGTGATGGTGTTGAACTGTTCCTGATCCGCGAGTGCATTCAGCCCATTCACCGACCAGAACCACGCCGCCGACTCTGCTGCCCATTGCGGCTGCTCGAGCAGCTCCGGCGTGCGCAACAATCGTTCATCGCCAAACAGCGCCAGGCTGCAGCGCAGGTAGTTATCGTGACCGGTGACCTGGATCAGGCCACGACCACGGTAGCGCTGACCATCACCGTCGGCTTCGGGCGTGTTACCGAGCTTGGCCGCCAGAGCGCCGGTATCGTATTTGCTGAGGTACTGATCGCTGCCCAGTTCGCGTACGTATTGCAACTGACCGGACTCGTGGCCGACCTGGGCGAGGAATGCGGCTTGGCGCTTGGGTGTGTTGATCTTCCTGTTGATCATCGCTGCATTTAAAGCAGATACAAAAACGCCCGCTTGGCGGCGGGCGTTGGGCATGATGCGTTGAAGTTGTTGCTCGGTGATGGGCATGGCGCCTCCTGAGTTCGTCGTTGCGGGTCTGTCGATTGCGTTAGGCGGTCACGGCACCGTCAGCACCGTGAGCGGCTTTTTCTGTTTCTTACCTTTGGCCTTGGCTTTGCCTTTTTTGCCGGCGTTGCACTCGACCGTGGTGGACCAGCCGGCCTGGGTGAACACCTGCTCCACCGAGTCCACCAAAAAGTCTCCATCCAATCCGTCCTTGAAGCCCTGCGCGTTGATATGGCGCTCGGCAAACAAGTCGGTGCGCCCCACCATCTCCAGCCGAACTGCTGCAGAAGAACGGTTGAACGCATTCAGCCGTGCCTTGGCGGCCTGTTCCGCTGCAGACTTGTTGGGATGGATATGTCGGTCGGTATGTACCGGCGGCATGCCTTCCGGGGCGTCATCGTTGCCCAGCTCCAGGGTTACCAGTTCGCCGTTCTTTTTGTCCTGGTAGCGTGTCTTGACCGCCTTTTGCGTGGTGCGATCAGCGAAACGAAACTGCCAGCGGCTGACATCGCTTTTCTGGATGGTGACCACGCCGAGGGTTTTGCCGCTCGCGCTCTGTCCCGCTTGACGCTGCATCACCAACAGCTTGCCGTCGGCGACCTTGGCGGTGCAGTCATATTGCTTGGATAAGCGAGTGATGAAGTTGAAGTCGGATTCGCCAATCTGGTCGACCCGAGGCACCACAGTGGTGATGGAACAGACTGGTTGCCAGCCGTTGCGAGCGGCCACGTCGGTGACTATCTGCGCAAGGGTGACGTTTTCCCAGCTACCGGTACGGGTGGTTTTGCCGGATCCGCGCATGTCGCTGGCTTTACCGCGAATGACAATGGTGTCCGGTGGGCCGGATGCTTCGACCTCATCCACGATGTAGCGGCCCAGGCGCGTCAGGCTGTTGCCGACGTAGCCCAGGTAGATCTCAATGCCGGCACCGCGCTTGGGCAGTGACACAGCACCATCGCGGTCGTCGATACGCAGCTCAAAGTCATCCGACTCCATGCCGGGTTTATCGACGGTACGCAGGGACAGCAGGCGGTCGTTGATCAGGGCCGTGATATCGGTCCCGTCCGCGACAATTCTAAAAGTTGGTTTCATCTCGATACCCCAGAAACGACAAAGCCCCGCATTGCGGGGCTTCGTCATGAATGGGTGCTCAGTTGATGTCGAGCACCACCAGGCTGTCCTCTCGAACAGCAATACAGCTTTGACACACAGGACAGGCGAAGACGTCGGTCTTCGGCTCAATGACCATCGACTTGGTACACGCCGGGCAACTGCCGACTACCTGGGTCTCACGGAAACCGAAGGTTTTCCACAGCGTGGCGAGGATCACGCCTACGGCCAAAAACCAACCGACGATGGGAATGAAGGCCAGGAGGATCGCCCCCACAATGCCGAAGAAAATCCAATTCATCCGATAGCCCAATTCAGCCCAGATGCCCCGTTTTACCGTCCTTAACACTGTTGATCTTTCCATGAGGCGTCCCGCGCTCGATCCAAAAGGGGCGAGTCTATCGGCGACAGCCCTATGGGGCAATCGGCCATCAGTCCCACAGCTGCACGGTTTCGTCCGTGACCGGAGGAAGGTCTGGGAAGACAATCAGCAACCCGGCTTTGAGCGGTTGCGGCTGGTCGGCCAGTCCTTGGTTGTGGGCCAACACCGCCTCCACGGTGCCGTTGAGGTGTCCGTAAAGCTGGTTACACAGGGTATCCAGCACGTCGCCGTCAGACGTTCTGCAGGTCATCGCCATATCGTACAAACTCCAGGGTAAATACTTGCTTGCGCGGGATCCCGCCCTGCAGCAGCGCGCTCTGTTCTTCGTCGAGGGTCTTCAGGCACCAGGTGCCCAGCACTTCCCCGTAGCCAGTGGTGAGGGTCAGTGGCAGCAACTGGGCCCCGATGCTGCGCAGGGTATCCAGTTGCTTTAGCCCTCCTTTGAAGCCCGGAAAGATCGAGCCTTTTAGGGTCATTTTTTCCTCGCCCATTCCGATGGCCTGTTGCGCCGGTCGACGGCTGAGGCGTTCTTGCGCAGCCCAGCGAAACTCCGTCTGCCGGCGTAACTCGTCGAAGGCCGCCGTATCCAGGTTGAAGTAGTAGGGTTGGGTGTTTGGCTTGAGCGGCTGGATGATCAGCAGGTGAGGAAAGGGCTTCACGGCCTCAGCGAGAGGAGTCTGAGACAGCCCCAGGGCTTCGGTCGGTAGAACGTTTGCCAGCGATGGGCTGACCTTCCCGGCCACCTTGTTAATAGCCGCGCCGGCCTTGGCGGCTTGTTCTTTGAGGACACCCAGGCGCTCGTCTATTTGAGAGACCGCCCGCGAAGCTCGGCTGTATGTCTCAACCACTGCGCCGACCTTGGCCTGTGCTGCACCAATCCCCCGCATGACACGTTGGAGTTTTTCACCTGCACCTGGCGGTAGGAACGGCACATTTTCAAGCTCAGCAGCCGCACCCGTGATCTCGCTGATCGCGCCGTTTACAGGTCCCATAATCCCATCAATGCTCCGCCGGCCCGCCTCGCCCGCGCTGACCAGGTATTTGAAGCCGGACTGCATCTGCTCCAGATATTCCATGATTCCTCCTTATGTATGGGCGTCGTCGTAGAGATTACGTCGGGCTTCCTGCTGTGCGGCGTCATTCAGTGCGCGCTGCATCAGGGGTAGAAGCTGCTGAACAAATTGCTGCGGATCCTTGGCATCACCCTCGACCGTGACCGGCATGTTCAGCGAATAGCTGAACTTTTGGTCCACCCGTGCAGGCTCTGGCTTAGGTGCCGCAGGCGCCTGAATAACCAAATTGGCGGGTTTTGGAGCAACAGGCGCCGCCAGTGAGCGAGTGACGTCGCCCAACGCCGGCCCTATTGGCATCATCATCGGTGCCGCTGGCCTCGGCGTCGCTGTTGCAACCAGCGCCTGCTGCCGCACCGGAGGCGCGGCGATGCTATTTACCGGCACCGGTACCGCCTGAATCAGAGGTTTTGCAACAGGTGACAAGGGAGCAACAGCCGTTCCGATATCCTGCACTGCAGGTGCTGGCTGAGTCGCCACAACAACAGGTTGCCGAGCGGCGAAATTATTCGCCATCGTTGCCAGGCTGGGTACCGCTGGCCCAGGTCGCGGCGCCATCAACATCGGTGTAATCGGTGCGGCGGTCGCTTTGCGTTTGTCACTGCCGAACATCGACAATCCAGCCCAGCCCCCCAGTTGCTGACCTCCCATGCTCCCAAGGTATGCCCCCACCATGCCGCCTATGGCTGTGCCAATGATAGGAACCACTGAACCAATGGCAGCGCCAGCAGCTGCACCCGCCATGGTGCCGGCAAGTGTTCCGGCGGCCTCGCCATAGCCCTCCGCTTTTTCGTCCTGCGTTTCAGCAGTCAGGTAAGTGTTGAGCACCATGCTGCCGGCCTCGACCAAGGAGGCGCCCGGAACCACTTTGGCCGCTTTGCCAACCTTTCCGACACCTCCGGCGACCGAGGTCAGCATCTTCGTTCCAGGCCCAGGCATAACGGGAGGGCGAGGCGCTGGAACCGGTGGCCGTAAAGCCGGCGCAGGCACGGGAGGTGTCACTGGCCGAATAACCGGACTCCGTGGCTGAACCGGCGGACGCGGTACCAGCGCAGATGCACGCGGCGGACCAACCGGACGCGGTGATCGTGGCGGTGCCGATGGTCGGCGCCGCGAAGTACGAGGAGTAGACGGTTTCCTATTTCGACGCCGTGCAGACCGTGAATTACCCATGCCGCCCATGGACGCCATGTTCACGACAAATACACGCTGGATGCCGCCCACCGGCTCTGCAGCATCCCCTCCGCCAACCACCGCGTCTTGAATCATCGAGACGACATCGATGCCCGTGGCAACAGGATCCAAACCACCCGCCTTCGGATCAGCCCCTGGACCACCCTTACCTCGCAAGGCGGCGGCAGCTTTTAGCCCTTTCTCCACCACCGACAACGCTGTACCGCCTTTGCCCCTACCTGCACTACCGCCGCCTGGATTCGAATTGGTGACAAACACCTTTTGCACACCAACTGCTTTTCCGCCCAAACCGCCACGCGCCAAGTTAATCAGGCCCTTGCCGATCTTGAATGTTTGAAACGCCGCGACTGCCGCGCCAATCGCACCAATAGCTACCGTCGTACCGCTGACGATTTTCGGAAATTCATTGGCAAGGCCCGCCATGCTATTGCCAACTTTGGTCAAGCCATCGGCCGCCAGGTCGGTGAGCGGTCGTAACGCATCACCGAGACTGGTCATGGTCGCTTCCATGCTCGATGTGGCCGCGCTCCACTTGGCGTTGGATGTCTCACGAGCTTTCGCTGCGTCGGACTCGATCTTGGCCTTACCATCGGTTTTCTTGATGGTGGTCATGTTGTCTTTGATCGTGTTGCCGTACTTGATCTGGGCGAGCAAGCCATCACTGGCGCTCTGATCACTGACGATATTCGCCAAACCCGCCGCCTGGATCAGCGCGACCATGGCCTGTTCTTCCTCGGCGCTGCCATCCTTGGACGCCTTGATCTTGGCCTTGAGCGCCGCGACCTTCTTGGCCGTGGCCGGATCCTGTTTTTGGATCAACTGCTCACTGAGCATAATGAAGGCTTCAACCGGGTTGGACGCCTTACCGCTTTTGGTAGCGGCCAGAATCGAACTCGTCAGGTCATAGCCTTGTTTTGCGAACCGCTCCTGGCTGGTGCTGCTGATCACCGCGTTGAGCAAGTTGTTCATGTTGGTCGCAGCCGCCGCCGCGTCCTGGGTTTGCGAGAACTGCGACTGCAGGCTCGCACCGAGGAAACGCACGGCTTCCGGCCCTTCCATGCCCAAGCGTTTAATCGTGCCGAGCAATGCTGGCATGTACTTGGCCATATCCTTGGGACCAAACGCGCCAATGTCACCCGCAGCGGCCACCTGGCCCAACATTGCGCCCATGTCCTCCTTCTTGACGCCGGCCTCCTTGAAGGCACTGAACAAGGTGGCGATAGTTGCGGCCTCCATGCCCTGGCCGTCGACCAGGTCAGCAATCAGCGGCGCATAGTCCACCGACTCCTCCCAGTCGATGCCCTTCTCGATCAAGCCACCGACCGCCCGAGCGAGAGCCTGCTGCCCCATCCCTTTCTTCGCGGCCACCTCACTGATCTTGTCGGCCATTTTCTGTTCGGCGTCTGTGCCGGCAGTGTGTGCCCACAGCGCCATCTGCCGAATTTGCGTCTGGTAGTTAGCCGATACCTTGGTGGGAATGGCGATCAAAGCGGTAGCAGCCGCCGCCTTGCCCAACGTGCCGGTAAGCCCCTCTTTGCCATCTTTGATCTGAGAGTACCCGGTGGCTTTCAGGTCGGCCTTGCGAGCGACCTGTTCCATGCTCTGATAAGCCTTGGCGAGGTTACGCACCTCGACACCTTGCTTTTTCAGCGTACTCAGGTTGGATTCCAATTTGCGCAGCAGCGTACTGGCACCAGCAGCGCCGCTGTCATTGGCCTTCTTCCATTCCTCCCGCAGACGGATGGTGTCGCCAATCGTTCGCTGCAGCACCCGAGCCTTGGTGCCTTGAGCTTCCAGTTGCTTGATCCGCCCCTGCACATCCTTGAAGGCAGTGCCCACAGTGGAGCTGACGGCGCCGCCAATCACCAGGCCGAGCGCGAGTTTGTTTGCCATGTCGTGGCTCCCTGTAGCGAGTAATTACGGTAGGTGGCTCAATCCGAGAGCCACCAGACCATCTCGGCAAACGGCATGGCCTGAATCTCGGCGGCGGAAAATCCGGTTTCCGCCGCCAAGCGTTTGGCCGCCAGTTTCAACAGTGCGGGGTTAAACCCCGTCGTCCTGCACCAGGCGAAAATAGCCGGCCTGCAGGCGGTGGTAGTCCACCAGCTTCAGGCCCTCCAGGTCCTGCTGACCGGCTTCGCAAAGGCCGGCGAACAGCATCAGCTCGCGCTGTTCTTCATCGTCGCCTGAGGCGCGATCAGCAGCGCGCACTTCGCGCACCGTGGGTGAGCGAATCGTCAGGGTATCAACGGTCACGCCGTTGACCTCAGAGGGCCGAGACAAGGTGATGGTGGCGTTTTCGGCGGTGAGCTTCAGCCAGGTAGGGAGTTTTTTCAGTTCAGGGGTAGCCATTCGATAAATTCCTTAGAGGCCCAAGTCGCTGCGCATGGAAGCCAGTTGATCTACACCGTCGATCACCCGGATCGAGGCGACCATGTCAATTTCGTAAATGAGGCGGCCAGCGATCTCCAGTTTGTAGTAACTGACGGCAATCGAGTACTTGAACTCGGCTTTGTCACCTGCCTTCCAGTCGCCTGGATCCAGCTCTTTGAGCATGCCGCGCAAGGTCGCCACCACTGCTGTGGTCTGCCCTTTTTGCCCTTTGAACGAACCGCGATAAACCCCGTTGAAGGCGGTTTGATCGGACAGCCCAAAAAACTTCATGGCCTCGCGGCGTACGCCGTTGGTGGTGAAACTGGCCTCCATCTTTTCCAGGCCCATGTCCATCTCGATAGGGCCAGCCATGCCGCCACCGCGATATTCGTCCGTTTTAACCACCAGCTTCGGCAAACTCAGGCTGGGCACATCGCCCTTGAAGTTGATGCCGTCGACGAACAGGTTGGTGTTGAAAAGCACTTGAGGAATCATTGTGCAGCCTCCTTAGGCGGCGGTTTCCAGGACTTCGGTGAGCCACTGATTGGTGACCTCGACCCGGAAAATCGGGTTCTCGGCAGGCGGAACGTCGGTGAAACGGATATTCCAGTAAACCTTGCCCTGCTCCAGCTGGCTGACGGTGTTCAGCTCGGTGTCGGCGAACACCTCGAAGTTGATCACCGCGCCCTGGTTCTTCAGGTCTTGCATGAATGCCTGTAGGCCGTCGGTGACGTCCTTGATGTAGGTCTTGGTGATGCCACGGTCGACCGCCCACTTGTGCCCCGCCAGGATTGCATCCATGACGATATCGACCGTGCGGACACGGGTAACGAACGCCCACTTGGGATCCGCTGAGAGCGTACGGTTACCCCACAAGCGATACCCGCCGTCGCGGATGATGGTGGTGATGTTGGCGTTGTTGAGCAGGTTGGCCCGGCAGGTTTCGTCGCCATCCAGAAACTCGACCGGCCGCGAGGTGCCAGTGATGCCGACGAACTCTTTGTTCGAGGGCGAAGACCAGAAGCCATACTCGGCATCCGTCCAGGCAAACAAACCAGCGGCGAAGGCCGAGGCCGGCGCGTTGATGGTTTTGCTCTGCAGCGTGTCCCACAGCTGCACGCCCGGATCGACCAGGAAGCAGCGCTTGCTGCCGAACTCCTGGGCGTAGGCCATTGCGGCTTCGTCCGTGGTGTTCGGCCCGTCGAGAATCGCCAAGGCCCGAAGCTTGCCGGCCAATGCATCCAGCGCAGTTGCAACCGCCTGGGTCGCGGTGTGACCTGGAGCAATGAGGAGCCGCGGCTGTGCGTTGAACCGGCTTTTGCCGTCCAGCAGTGCCTGCATGCCAGTGCGCTGCCCCGATGCCAGAACGCCTCCAATGATTGAGGAGGTCTGCTGAGCAGGGTCTTCAACTTTGGCAACGCCGCAGCCAATGACCACGGCTTTCGCACGGACGAAAATCGCCTTGCATGCACGCGTGATTGCCGAGTCATCGCCCCAAGCGGCAACCGCTTCACGCTCACTGGTGATCAGCGTCAGTTCGTTGGGTTTGGCGGATGCAGCTGGCACCACAGTAAAGGTGTCACATAGTCCAATAATGGACGATGACGGCAGCGCAATGGTCCGTGCCCCGGTATCTACCAGGGTGACGGTAACGCCGTGAAAACGACCGGAAGAGGCCATAGTGCATGTACTCCAGAAATGAAAAAGCCCCGCATGTGCGAGGCTTTCAGGGGTTAAACAGCGGATACAAAAACGCCCCGATGAAGTGGGGCGTTATGGTGCTTGCTCGGCGACCCAAGCGGGCACCGGTGGTCGATGTTCCTGATCAGGAAAGTTCGAAGATTGGGGCCAGTCCCGCAGAAGCTGCATGTACTCAAGCAACTGACCGTATTGGTCATCCGTCAGACTGTGAGGGATAGACAATTCCAACTCATCGCGATGTCGCTCTCGCAACCACTTCAAGCGCTCAAGCTCGGCGTCACGCCAAATCCGTTCCTGACTGGCTACCGCTCCTGCGTCCAGGTCAGGATCATTCAGAACTGGTTGACCACCGGCATCGACAGCCATGACCTTGCCAGCATTCTGGCCCTTTAACAGGTATCTGAATTGCTCGTCTGTGACCTCGACGACATCGTCCGGCAGCATCCGCTTAGGGTAATTTGCCGTGTTGTAAAAGCCCTGCGTCGATGGACTCATGTACTGCATAGGAAACCTCAGCGACCGATAGCGATATAAGAGGGAGTGGAGGTGCTTGTGGCGTGCGTGTTGGTGATTTTGATCTGCGTCATACTCGCTCGATAGGCATTGAACGTAGACATAGCCGTACTATCCGAGCCGTCATAGAACGCACTGGCTTTAAAAAAGCTTGTAGTAAATGCGTTCGCCATCGTCAGTTGGGTGGAGGCCCCTGGAAGCAATGTAGTGCCACTGATGCCCCAGTTGATAATCAGGCCGCCTAACCAGGTAGGAAACACAATCCCGCCGGTTTCCCCCCAAATAGCAAAGAAACCCAACTTGAGCTTTTTCGGCGTGACAAACGTCGTGTCATCCACGCCGGCATTGACCAACACCTGAGTCGCTACGCGTGCAATGCCCGCGACGCTTTCGGTCGCTTGAACGACTTTCGCGACAATCGCCTGGAACACCCGTAGCGCAGTCATAGGCTTGTTCGTGTCGGCCCCGGCTTCCGCCTCCTGCTGACTGGCAATCTGCACACCGTAGCCCGCCAGGCTCGTCGGAACACCAGTGAGACCGCTCCAAGGGACGCCGCTCAAGCCTGCACCGTTGCCGGTAATAGGCCCCGAGATGTACACACCGTCTGCTTTCACCCGTATACCGTAGCCGAATTGCCACGGCGCACTGCTTAACCCCATGTACACCGTATGTACGGTGTCCCCATTGCCCCAGGCACCGACGCCCGAAAGAACCTCTCTCGATTCCCTGGATACGGCATGGAGACCGCCCGCCCAACTGGTGGAGTTCGTAGCAACGGTTGCGATGCTACGGGCATTGATCAGGCTGATGTTGCCGGTGACGTCACCGCCGGTATTACTCAGTGCGTCAGTGATCCCATAATCCTTCAACAATGTCGGGTTATAACCCGCGACCACTATGCCCCGACTGTTGATCTGGACCTTGGTGTAGATGCCGGGGACTTTGTTAGGGGGGAATATGGTGGTGATTACGGTGTCGACATAAGCACGGGTCGCCAGCACGACACTTGGATCAATTTTCAAGTCGACGTTGGCGGTGTTGCTGACAATCAGGTTCATGCGAATAACCTGGGTACGTCCGGAGCCCTGTGTCAGCAGAGGCTTGAAGCTCGGCGCACAGTTCGCTACAGCGACCAGATCACCCGCCGCATCGTAGAGCCCAATTTCGCGAATCCACCAGCCGCCGACGCCTTCAGGAATCACCTGTTCGGCGATGATGATATTGGCATTTGCGGGATCAACCTTCACCTGATTCAGCGGCGCGCGACGGTTCTCGTGAATCAGTTTTGTTTGTTGCTCGTTGGGAATCGGATCTGTGCCGTTGGCGTCGCCAACTCCCATTTGCGAGAAGGTCCAAGGAATGCCCAAGGCGTCAGCGTTGGCCTGTTTGGCCTTGCCTACAGCGGTGAGAATGGCAAAGAACTGGCTGTTTTGGTCTGTCATGGGTAGATATCCATGGTGTCGATGGTGTGTTCACGGCCGCCGAGGCGGATGTATCCGCTGACCTCGATGTCGCGTTGCGTGGGCGGATACACGTCAATTTCGTCGCCATCAGTGAGACAGGCGCCGACATGAACATGGCCAGCGGTTTCGAGGCTGATTGCCAGGCCGGTAAGGTGACGACTGACTGGCTTGGCGTCATCAACCAGCCAGGTCAGTTCCTGGTACATCTCCTCGGTGATACCGGTTTCTAATACGCCTACCTTCAAGGCGAAGGTGCCGGGAACACCCATGGGAGTCGTCTCCCACCACTCCTGCACTTCAATCAGATAGCCGAGCGGCTCAACTACCCGACGCAACGCGCCGATGGTGCCCTTGTGTGCATGTACGTAGAACGCCGAACGGATGGCCGAGCGCTTGACTGCTTCCGACCAGTTGTTGTCCCAGCGGTCAACCGACCAAGCCCAGGCCAATTGGTGAAGTAATTGCGCCGGACAGGTGTCAGGGTTGTACAAAGTGCGCAACGGCACATCGGTGACTTCGTCGGTCGCCGCTTCAATGGCCCGTTCCAATTGCGTGCTGTTTATAGGCAGTAGGCTTTTCACGACGGCCCCCCCTGCTTCACGGTAAAGCCGATGCAGTAAGCCGCCTGGTACTTGGTCGGCTTGATATCCTGCCAGTTGGGAAGGTCCACACGACCGACACCGCTGATATGTAGCTGCGCGTCGATGGCTGAACGTGGCACCTCAACGCCAAGCCGCCGTCGAGGGTTGACCCAACCCGCCAGACGCTGCTCAGCCGCTGCCAGGATCGCCTCGTTTTCCGAGCCGGTACCGGCCATGTGCAGCACCGCGTCAATGCGGTATTCAATGACCTCAGCGCTTTGCACGGTGAGGCGATCCCCGACTGGCCGGATGTCGTCATCACTGAGGTATTTCATCACCGCATCCAGCAGCGGCTGCTCGGCGACACCATTGCCCTGCAGGTGCAGCACGGTGACTACCACTTCCGCAGGGGATGGGCTTTCGGCCGTTGCATCCGCCACCAGGGCCGACGCGTTGCGAGCATGCAAGATGTAGCTGTTTCGCGGGCCGGCCGTGGTTAGCCCTTCATACACCAGCTGCACTCGCTCGCGCAGAGCGTCGTTGGACTCCATCACCCGAGGCGTCGGCGGAACGGTGTTGAGATTTTCTTCCTGAATCACCAGGCGCTTCAGGCGGACGTTATTAGCTAACTCATCAAGGTCGCCATCAATGGCATAAGCCAGCATCAGCGCCTTGGCCCCGTCATTTACTCGGGCCCGGTTCTGGATGCGCCGGTAAACGCCCAACTCCAACAGCTTGACCACTGGATCGCTTTCCAGCTCGGCGGTCCAGTTTTCGCCCATGTACAAACGAAACGCGGCCAGTTCCTCGGCGTAGGTTTGCTCAAAGTCGAGATCCTCCAGCACAGGCGGCGCCGGCAGCGCTGATAAATCCACAGTGCTCATGCGGCGACCCTCAGTAGCGCGTTTTCGCCCTTGAACAGGCCCTTGAGTTCAAACTCGATTCGGCCATCTAAAACAGCCACCACGCGCACCTGGCTGATACTGAGCCGGGGCTCCCATCGTCCCAGCGCCCGTGCCACTTCGGCCTGGACTGCGCTTTTCCAACCTTCGGTAACTGGCAGGTCGACGAAGCGGCGTAACTGGCTACCGTAGTCGGGCCGTTGCCGTCGGCTGCCCAACGGGGTGGTCAGGATGTCTTCAATGCACTGACGCAGATGCTCGATGCCGGAGATGGGCTGCCCAGTGCGGCGATCCATTCCGATCATCTGGGTTACTCCGGCGCGGGTTCGAGGTCAGGATGGTTTTGAAGAAATTCGTAATGATCAGAGGTCTCAGCGGTCACCACCCCCCTGATAACCACCAGGCTTTGGCCATGCGGTGTGATCAGCGTTCGCGAGGTGAACACGGTGTCGCGAAAACGGCGAGGCAGGCCAAAAGCTTTCGGTGACGACTCTACCTTCGGTGCTGGCAATGACTGGAGAGCAGCCGGCTGCTCGTCCGACTTGGGCTTGTTCATGTGGGCAAACTCCAGAAATGAAAACGCCCGCACGCGGCGGGCAGAAATAAGCGGTTAATCAGTGTTTGTGATTTGGGGTGTTGCCGCCTGCATCAATGATTTTGCCGGCACCGTTGATATCACCCGTTACCGTCAGCGGCCCGGTGATCGTCACATTGCCGGTGAGGCCGATGTCCCCGGACACCACCGTTACGGCGCTATCAGTGACAGTGGCGACGGTGCCGCCGACCATGATGGTGACGACCCCGGTAGGCAGCGTGATGCTGTAGCTACTGGCCTGCCAGTCATAGACCAGCGACCCGCCATCCTCAAACCGCCACACCTCAACATGATCCCGGTTGTCCGGCGGCGAACCAGCATCGCCATACAGGCCAGGAATGAAGGTGCCCATTGCCGGGTTGCCGCTAGGGCTGAACAGCTTGCCCTGCTCGCCCAGGCTGGGGACTCGCCAGTGCCGAGCCTTACCAGCAGCGACGCTGTGCCAGCGCACCCAAGCGCTTGTCCACTCCCCTGCTCTGACCCTGACAACTGGCGGCGAGGCCGTCGTATCAACGGCAGCCACCACGCAATCCATAAGCATGGCGGCGATCATGCGGTCGCTTTCCCCGCTGGAGTAGCTCATGCGAGCAACTCCGGCGCGACGTACTGATCTCGACTGCCTGGGCCAATATCAGGGCTGACACCTATCAACAGCGTGCCCGGCGGCTCATCCGGCCAAGGCCACTCTTCGGTACCGAGATAAATCGTCTGATTCCATTCCACCAGCCAGACCGTGTAACCATCCAGCTCAGGACGGGTCCAGTCCTGCACCGCTTGAATAAACTCGGCGCATTCGATCTCCAGGCCCCAGTTCTGTGCCCGCAGCAACACAATCAGCTGGGTCACCAGTTGCACCACCTTGCGATGATGATCAGCCCGAATGGGGTCAACGATGATCCGCGCTTCGAACTTGCAGATCATGGTGGTTTCGCCGGTTCCGATATCAGCCCCCGGCTCAATCTCGGACATCTCCAGGAACACCGCCGGCAACGGGATGTGATCCTCAATGTTCGGCCAGGCAGCAACGGTTTGAACACCTGGCAGATGCGCCTGCAGGTGCTGCTCGATAGCTTGATAAAGCTGGTCGAGGCTCAACGTTTTGTCAGACACGCGGCGTCCCCTTCAAATACTTCTGCAGTTCAAAGTTGAGTTCCTGCGTGAGGATCTCCAGCAGGCGTTCGTCCGCACGCTTCACCCAGGCATCAAAGTGCGGTCGCACTTGCTCCAACGACACCTTGGCCTTCGCCAGGGGGAAGCGGTTGTCGTTTTCTTCGACGAAGCCAGAGCGTCTGCCACCCTGCGCGGCATCCGGGTAATCGGTGGTGTTGAAGTGTTTGCTCGACGTGCGGATCCAGATATCAGCATTGCTGCCGTAGACCTTCTTGTAGAAAGCCCCCTGGTAACGCCGGCCGGCGACTGAAACACCCGCGCCGGTTTGCCGCGCACGCCCGACGCGGCTGGCCTCGATGGCATTGATACCGAACCACAACTTGCCGCGCATATCGCCGCCGGTCACCGGGTACGCCCGAAGACGTTGCCGGACGGCGCCAATAGCGATGCGTTCTTGCTTGCCGACAGCCCGTGCGATGTGGGTGCGCAACCAACGGATTGTTTTGTTGATTGCACGCCGCTGAGCCGCCGCTGCCGCTTTGGGCACCATGTCGCCGAACTCTTTCAGCGCCTGAACATGCACCGCCGACGGCGTTATGGTGAGCATCCCACCGTCGCGCTTCTGCTGGGTGTAGCTGCCGATGCTCATGCACGCTTCCTCAAGATCAAGGCCACCAGGCCATTGCCGTCCGGCTCAAGCTGCAGCAGGTCATAGTCGCCACCGCCATCCAACGCCGGCAGATCAACGCTGACCCGCAGACCTTTGACCAAGCCATCCGAATCCTTGACGCGAATCTCGAAGCGCGGCTCCCGCAGGCCAGTGTTGAGCTTGCCGAACTGAGGCTGTTTCCAGGGTGCCGAGAACATACCCAGCACCGGCTTCGGGCGCCCCTCGATCACGGCGCTGTCGCCCAGGGTCTCGAACACCACGTTGTCGATGTCGTCGATCAGATCGCGGAAGGCCACGATCACATCTCCAGCAGGATCTGCGCCCGAGGTCGCGTGCACAGGTGCAGCGGGTTGGACTGGGCTTCGCCGGCCACACCCTTGTTGAACGGCAGCGGCTCGATCTTGCTGTAGTACGGGATGCCCTGGGTGTTGACCGTTTCCATGTAGTCGGCCGGTGCGAAGGACGAGATGTACAGATCAGGGACGCCTTCGGGGACCAGCAGCGCCTTGTCGTCGTGGACAAACGCAACGCCGGCAACCTTGCCGCGATAACGCTCCCAGACGATCCCGCCGAACTCGAAGGCTTCACGGGCATCGCCACGTAGAGACGCGGCTTGCATGGTGTTGAGGTAAGTCTCTTTGACCGACTTGTGGACGATCAGCTTGTTCCAGAAGTTCTTGCCGCACATGGCGCGGGAGCCGCTGCTGGTGACGCTGCCGAGGGCTTCTTCCTGCATATCCAGGGCTTCACCGCATTTGACCCGCAGCTCGGTATCTGGACTGTTCAAGCCCATTGGCAGCTTCTGACGATTCACGCCGAAGGATTTATAAATATCCAACAGGACTGTCTTGCCATCGGCGTCCAGCACCTGCCCGTTTAACGCGCCCATGCGCTGGAATTCGTGGGTGGCATCCAGCTGTCGGCGGGCTTTTGCCAGGCGCTTGTTGACCACATCCTGCACGGCCTGCAATTCGCTGCGGGTACCGAAGGCACGGATGCCCTGGATCTCATCAGCCTTGATGGTGAAACGCTCAGGCAGGTGCACGGTGTTGAAAGGGATCAACGTGCGCTTGGTCCCGCCGACCACCAGGCCCGAGGTGCCGCGCTCGCCCGATGGAACCAGGGCCAGGGTGTCGCCGTCTTTCTCGATCTGCACGGTCAACGTGCTGATGCCCTCTTCGCGGAACAGGCCGAGGCTGCTGATACGGCCCGGCAGGTATTCCTGCTCATTGATTGCAGCGGTCAGCGAGGAGACGCTGAATGCATCGTCTTCAAAAATGGCGATATCGGCCATGGTGTACTCTCCAGAAACGAAAAATCCCGCACTCGGCGGGATGGATAGATGAGGTGAAAGCCTTAGCGGACAATCACGAAATGGGCGGCCAGGGCCTTTTCGGCGGCGGGGTCGAGGCCGGTCAAGTGCGCTTCGCTGACCTCGGCCAGCCGCACAATGGCACGACCGCGCCGGGCCACATCGGACTCTCCCAGCGGCCCATACAGAATCGCGACGGCGTTTTCGGTACCGTCCTCGGCGGTTGGCTGGTACGGGGCAAACTCGCTGCTGGCGGTGATTAGGCCGAGGATCTGGCCCGGCTCCAGGGCTGGGCCGGCGGCGACGTTGATCGCTTCGCGGGAAATGTTGCCAGCGCCTTCGGACAACAGGAACTCGCCCGCGTGCATCGATTCGATTTTCATGCTCTTGCTCCTTTCGAGGTTCCGTTCTGTGCCGCCTGACGGGTAGCCCAGATTGATTGGGTGTCGACCTGTTTGGCCGTAATAGTGGGTGCCGGGTCGTTGTCCAGCGGCAGGCTGTTGTTGATCTCAAAACCACCGCCGCTGCTGACCAGCTTGTCAAACAAGCGCGCTCTGACAGCAGCTTCATCCAAGCCAGCTGCTAGGAACTCACCGGTCAGTTCCGGCAATCGTGCCGCGACACACAAGCCGTGCAGCGCTTTTGCCTTGGTCAGCGCCGCAGTGACTACCGCTTCGCTTTCTAGCTTCGTCGAAGCGAGTATCGGGTCCACCAGGTTGCTGATGCCTGCCGCCGCACACCCTTTGGTAACCATCAACGCCAAGCCGGCCGCGTCCAATACGGGTGCTGGATCCGGAGGGTTTACAGGATCAGCCGGCTCGACATCTGGCTCTTCGTCTAACTGGGCCAGCAATTCAGCCGGGGCGTTCTGGAAGCGCTGCAACACACTGCCCTGGCCGAGACAGGCTTTGACCTTAAGGCCGTCGCCCACTTCATCTGCCAGGCCCAGCGCCACCGCCTCATTTGCAGTCAGCCAAGTCTCGGCGTTGACCATGCGCCGCAGCTCGGCCTCGTCAATGTCCGGTGCTTTGGACTTGTAGGCCGCGATGATCGCTTCCAGGGTCTGGTCCAGCACATCAGCAACGCGGCGGAAGTCTTCGGCATCACCACCGGTAAAGGTGTAGGGGTTGTGGATCATCAGCATTGCGTTGGCCGCAATCACAACGCGATGAGCGCCGCACACCGCGACACTCGCCGCACTGGCCGCCAGCGCATCAATGCGCCCGGTACAGCGCTCGCCCAAGCGCGACAACGCGTTGTGGATCGCCAGGCCATCGAACAAGTCGCCGCCGATACTGTTGAACGCAACAATCACAGGCGACGCGCCGTCATCCATGGCCCGTAGGTCCTGAACAAACTGATTAGCGCTGACACCCCAGGTGCCGATCTCGCCGTATACAAATACCTCAATGGTTTGCTGCTCGGCTTCACCGCTGGCCTGGAAGGTGTACCAACTTTTATCCGCGACTTTTACCTGCTTGCCAGCCTTGTCATAAATGCGCGGGATCGCTTTTTTACTCATGGTTGTTCCTTGTCATCAATCGGCTCGATGGCATCAAGCGTGGTGTAGTTGAGGCCCAGGTCCGTGGACCTGGCGAGGTCGGCGGCGTTTTCCGCGTCGATGGTTTCCGCGTCGTAGCCGTTGCGCAGGCACATCTCACTGCGTGAGCCGAAGCCCGCTTGCACTTCCATCCGCCGCGCCTGCACGTCCTGCACCGGCTGGATGTAGGCCCAGCCTTGCGGCACCCAACGTGTGCGCAGGTATTCGCGCCGACGTTGTGCGTAGTCCTCCAGCACCAGGGCGCCGGACAGCACTGCCATGTCCATCCATGCAGCACGCACCGGGCGACACAGTTGATGCACGTACACGCCGAATTGCAGCTGCTCCAGGCGTCGCCGGAACTCGTTGAGCACCACCCGCAACGCCCGGTCGTTGACCTCCCGCATGTCGCCGGTGAGGATCTCGTACGGCGTGCCCGAACCCGCTGCCGCAGCCATCAGTTGTTGACGCATGAAGTCCGGGTAGTTGTTGCCGGCGTCCGGTGGTTTGGAGAACTCCACCTCTTCACCTGGCCCCAGCTCCTGCATCGTGCCTGGCTCCAGGGCCACCATCGGTGTGAAGCCGTCGCGGTCGGTGGTCAGCAGTTGCCCCGTTACCGGGTCACGCGGTTGGTGCCCGCTGTCCGGCGCCGGTCGCTTGATGAAGCCAGCAAACAGATTTGCCACCTCCTGGCGAAACAGCACCGCGTCGTCGTAGTTGTCCAGGCTGCGCAGGCGTTTCAATACCGGAGCCAGACGCGGCACACCACGCAGTTGCCCTGGCTCCATGGGTTCGAAGATGTGCAGCACCTGCGTCGCTGGCACCCGCACCAACTGGTTGTACCCGGCGTTCAATGACGACGAATCGCGTGGGTGCGACAAGTACATCCAGTACGCCACACGCTTGCCGGCCGGGCTGAACTCGATCCCGGCGCGGATGACGTTGCCGTTTTTGGCCGTCTCGAACTTGTCGTGCGGAACAAACTCAGGGGCCAGCGCCTGCAGCTGCAGCGGCACCGCTAAACCTTCGCTTGGACTGCGCGGCCGCAAGCGAACAAAACATTCACCAGCAGTTTCCACCGTGCGTGCCACCAGAGCCTGCATGCCGTAGAAGTCGGTCAGCTCGTCCGCGTCCGCCTCATCCACCCAGTCGTCCCACAGCTGCTGCTTGAGTTTGCGCAGGGCCGCGTCGTCCGTGGTCGGCCTGGGCGTGATGCCGGTGCCGATCAGGTTGCTGACGCGCTTGTCGATGACGTTGAACGCGTACGGGTCGTTACGCACTGCCGCCCGCGAGCGAGCCCGCAGGTTGCGCAAGGCCGGCGTGTTGATGCTGTTGATGCCGTTGTCGGTGGCTTCCCAACTGGCCGAACGACGGCCCTCTCCGGCGCCTTCGTAACTGGCCTTGATGTTCGACGGCAGCAAGAATCCATTACGGGTTAGCGTCGGATAATGTCGGGCCATTAGAGTCCCTTGCCTCCATGCATGAGCCGAACCACGCGAGAGCGCGGCCCGGCGGCGTTGGTCAGCGACGTGCGGATCTCGTCGCGGGCCTTGAGCAGTTCGTCGATGGAGCGGTATTCCACCGTGCGGTCGCTATAGCGCACGGTCTTTTCACCGCGTGCGATGGCGCGCTCGATGGCTTCGAGGTGCTTCGGAGTAAACGACATATCAGCGTCTCTTCAGGTAACCGCTGGTGGAACTGCGGCGTTGTGGGGCTGCAGCGGGTCGCGGTTGGTCGACCGTGGCAACGGGTTGCGGCGCCACTTGCGGTGTCGCGGTAGCCTGTGGGGCAACCGTTACACGCTCAGCAGCGACCACCTTTTCATCGAACAAACCGGACTGTGCCAGCGAGTTCCGTACCCGGTCCCAGTCGTGTTCCTGATACCGGTTGATGCCGAGGTAATGCGCCATTGCCAGGCAATACACCATCAGGTCGAGGGCTTCGTTGCGCTCGGCCTTGCCCTTGATCCACTCGATACGCTTGTGGCCGCGGACGTACTTGGCGACCTTGCGCTCGGCCACGCACTGGGCGAAGAACTCGTCCGGCAGGTCGCTGGCAAAGTGCAGCGCGCCTGGGCCGGACTCGAACGGGTAACGGTTGTAGATCCAGTCCTTTGCGGTGTCGGTACCGACAAACCACAGCTCGGCACCGCCGCGTTCGGTCTGACCCTTCCAGGTCACATCCACCATGGACGGCCGCTGAGCGATTACCGGCTTACCAGGCTTGCTCGCGCCCTTGATGGCGAAGATGTTGCGCCAGCGCCGCACGCGGCAGAACTGGTAGACCTCGTCGGTGTGGTGGCCGCCGGAGTCGACGGCGACCGCGAGAATGCCCAGGCCGACGCCACACGGATGCCGGTACCGCTCTTTCAGCAGTTCATCCAGTACCGCCCAGGTGCGCTCGTCCGAAGGGTCGCCCGCGATCACCCTGTGGTCGATGACCCAGCGCTCCATGCCGACGCCCCAGCCCATTGCCATGAACTCCAGACGGTCAGCCTGTACGTCGACGGCGCCCGTGATCATCATTACGGCGGCGGGCATCGCACCGAGGGAAAACCCTTCCCGGCGCGCCCGCTCGATCAGTACCGATGCCTTGGTCTGCTCTTGCGCGCTGTCCCACACCTTAGCCAGGCGGGTGTTGTAGAACACCTGCATAGGCTCAAGGTCGCCTTTGGACTGGGCCTTTTTCGCCTTCTCGAATTGCTTCGCCAGCGACTTCCAGCCCGTCCAACCCAGCGGTGAATACAGCGCGTTGAGGTGGAAGCCGACCGTCTCGCCATCGCCCTTGGCATGGGCACGCCACTCGCCACGGGCGAGCATATCGCCCTTGTGGTGCTCCTCGATCAGCACGTCGCAGTCAGGCCCGGCGCACTCGTAATGCACCATGCTGAAGTTCTGGGAGTAATGCAGCCGCTCCCACTCCAGGGTCTGCATGTGCCCGCAAGTCGGGCACGGCACGTAGTAGTAACGCTGGTCGCTACCCTCGAACAGATCGTCGATGCGCGAGGCGCCCTTGATCGTCGGCGAACTGGAGAAGTAGAACTTGGCATTGCGGCCGAAGGTACTGCCCCGCGTTTCCGCCAGCTCGATGGGGTCGCCCTCTTCGCCTACGTCGACCTCCCAACGGTCGATCTCATCGCCGTACACGTAGCGCGCCGACAGCTCGGCCAAGTTGGCCGCAGAACCGGCGGTGGTGACGTACAGCGAGCCGCCTTCGAACTCCTTGGTGTCCATGGTGTTGCGCGAGTCCCGCGAGCGGCTCGCCGCCACACGTTCACGCAGCACCGGTGTGGCCTTGATGGTCTTGCCGATCCGCGACGACACACGCTTTGCCAGGCCTAGGCTGGGCAGCAGCGTGAGGATGTTCGACGGCACCATGTGGATCAGCGCGCCGATCCAGTTCAACGCGATCTGGGTTTTCATCAGCTGTGAGGCGACCATGGTCACTACGCGCTTACACGGGTGAGCCGGTGACAGGCACCGCATCGGCTCGCGTGCGTAGGGTGTTCGCACGGTGCGATATTTCCCTGGCTCGGCGGCGCCGGTATCACGCGGGATGCGCATGTACTCGTCGGCCCACTCGTCCACCCACAGGCTGGGGTCTGGACGCAGCCCACGGAAATACGCCTCACGGTACACCTCAGCGCCGTCAGGTTTTTCCGTCTGCATGGGTTAACTCGTAATGATCAGATCGCGTTCAAGGTCAGCCGAAGACATGCGCTCGGCCTCTTCCAGGGACAGCCTTAGCGCCTTGGTCAGATGCTGCTCAATTTCCCAAGGGTCGGACATCGCCGCCAGTTCAGGCGCCAGTTGCGGGGGCATACTGAGCAATTGATCGCGCAGCATGCGTCCGGCGTTGTAGGCCCCGGTGGTGACCGCCTTCATCTCCACCAGCGAGCCCTGCACCTTGTGAAACTCGGCTTCGGCCAGTTGGGCCAGGTAGTACTCGCGGTGTGCGCGGGCCTTCTGAAAGTCGGGTTGCCCGCTCTTCGCGCCAGCAGGCTGCGGCGGCGCAGCCGTGTTAGTCGGCTCGACCATGGGGGACAGTTGGCTGTAAACGTCACGCTGGAGCCGGTCTTGCTGGTGTCGAGCCGCGACGGCGGCCTTGCTGGGGTCGGCAGTTTCGAGGATCAGTGCTTCGGTTGCCAGCACGTCGACCTTCTTGCCATCTGGCGAGAGCACCAGGCGGTTGTTGTCTTTCAGCCAGGTGATGTAGCTCGGCGTCCTGCCGATGCGAACCGCGAAAGCGCTTTTAGACAGGAACAGTGGATCCGTCATAAGCCCTCCTTTTCAACGGCTTTTCAATGGAAACCTTTCAATTTCAATGGATTGAATTTCAGTAAGCTGGCGGGCCTGCCGCTAACGCTTTCCCGCGGGTTTCATGCCCCGTGTCCCTCGAATGCCGCCAGGGTCCCCGGCGACTTTTCGGCGCTCCATTTTGATGCGACGCCCTACAGGCCACGTATTCCTTAGCCTCCAGCCCATCACACTTGACCGCTGCCCGAAGGGGGCAAATCGCACACGCCCAACCGCTTGGCGGCCCAGCGTTCGTAGAGGCCGATGGCTACATCGGCGCCGGCCATCGCGGTGAGGCAGCCAATGCTGCCCGCCGCCAGTACCGACATGCCCGAGGCGTGCAACAACATCATGGTGGAGAGCCCGCAGACCACGCAGGCCCCGGACCGAAGCAGCAAGCGGCGAACCAGTGACCAGCCGCTTACCCCAGCTTTGTCTGCACGCCATGCCTCGCCCGATATCCCGCCGACCAGGGACAGCACGATCACCATCCAGATCGGCATATCAATAAGCGCTTGCTGCTCGTTCGTCATCGCCCTACCCCATAAACGCAAAAACCCGGCGCAATGGCCGGGTTTAGTGTGGTGGTGAGTCCCGCTGCTTGCGGTCGCACCTATCGAAGATGGGTACTTTTTACAGGTGGATTTTACTGGCAGCAAGCGGGTTTTAATGCCATGGCGCAATACGGGTGCAATACAGGTATGACGCAGGGACAACGCAGGGACAACGCATTCAATCGGCCATCGCTTCTGATGCCTTGTCTTACCTGTCCCACTATTCTTGATCGAAGTAGGACAGCTAAAGGCGCCTGAATACGGGGCTCTGCCCTACTGTCCTACCTTTATTCCTTTTCTCTTGTGTATAGAGAGAAAGCTAAAAGCACGCGTGCGCGCCATGGGCGCGACTACGTGCCCGCTATGCTCATGTGTGCGTGGGGCGGGTAAAGGTTGGACGGTAGGACAGACAAACAACGGCGCGGTCTGCGCCTGTCCAACTGCGCTAAATGCGAGTCGGACAACGCAGGACGGTAGGACACAGGCACGCGGAGTGACGTAGAGGGTCATGCAGCCTTCCCCATCAGCATCCCCTGGATGAACACATGGGCGTCATGCAGCCGCATGTAGTACGTCCGCGAGCTGCATGCACAGTGCAATAGCTTCTGTGAAAGGAAGCTTTCGTGGTTGCAGTAGTGCTCCCACACGACCAGTGCAAGGCGGGGCGGCAGGTGCTTCTTGACGATCAGCTCAATATCCACTGATTCATCCAGCAGCACCCGACTACCACGCGTGCCGCGTATCAGCTCCCCTTTGCATTCCATCAGCATGGCGATCATGTTGCCGCCACTCGGCCCGCCAACGTTTTCTGGTACAGGCGAATGCAGATCCTGCGCCCATAGTTTGAGCATCTCGTCGATTCGCTTAATCAAAACAAGGCTCCTCGATCACCGACTGCTGCAACGCAGACGCACGGCCCCAGCCCGCAGGCTTCTCATAGGCCCAAGGCCGTACCCCGCTTTTCGGCAATGCCGGCATTCGCCGCTTGCGCCAACCCAGCCGATGCATGATTGCCCCTACCCGCATCTGCTCGGGCTTGCCCCAATGACCGAAGTCGAGCTTCAGCGCCTGGGTCAGGATCTCGTTGCCAGTGGCGGTTTCGCCGATCTGAGACTCTTCCATCCAGGCCAGGATCGGCCCTTCCCACTCGTCCACCACAAAGCGTTCGTCCTGGGCTTCGGCGAACATCCAAGATTCATCCTTGGTCACCCACCAGATATCGCCGGCCTCGAAGCAAAACAGGGCTTCGGCCCATAGCTGATCGCGGATCTCGCGCAGTTGCTCCAGATCGACCTTGTTGCAGAACACCGGCCAGTAGCGACGGTTGCCCGTGGCGTCCTTGAGGTATTCCTCTTGGTTGGTGGTACCCACGAAAACACACTGGCGTGGCACGTCATTCGTTCTGCGGCCGTAGCTCTCGCGGTAGGTGTCGGTGGACGCGGAGAAGAACTGCTTGGCCTTGGTGCTTTCCGCCTTGTTAAAACTGTCCAGCTCGCCCAGCTCGACGATCCACTTGCCGCGAATCGCCTGGAAGCTGTCCTTGTCGCCGAGGGCAAAAGGCGTGTCCATGAACCACTCCCCACCGAGGACGCCCATGGCCGTGGACTTACCCGCGCCCTGCCCGCCTTCGAGGATCATCACCGAGTCAGCCTTGCAGCCTGGGCGCATTACCCGTGCGACCGCAGAGATCAGCCAGCGCTTGCCGACCTTGGCCGAGTACTCGTTGGCCTGGACGCCCAGCACATCGGTCAGCCAAGTTTCAATGCGGGGCACGCGGTCCCACTCGAGCTTCTCCAGGTACTCGCGCACCGGGTGGAAGGCATGGTCGTGGGCGACCACGCTGACCGCCTCGATCACATGCGAAGCCTTCACGCGTAGGTTGTACTGCTGCGCGAGCCACTTCATCACGCGCATGTCATCAATGTCGGCCCAATCGCCGGCACCGCCGCCGAAGGGAGCAGACCGCAGTTTGACGATCTTGGAGCTGAACACGCTGTAGCCGATGACACCCGCCCAGCGTTCGTCGTTGCCCAGGATCAGCTCGACGTTTTGCATGTGCGCGATCAGGGAGCCGTTTTCGGTGCGCGCCAATTGATCTTTCCAGCCACCCGCTGCAGGAGGTTTGACCACCGCCAGCACCTGACGGCGGACAGCCTCCAATCCCTCGGCGATGTGCAGGTCGTTGAAGTCGGTCCACTTGACCTCGCGCTCGCCAGAGAACACCGGAGCGACTACCTGACCGCCGACAACCAGCGCGGCATTGTTAGCCTTCTCTTCGCCTGGGTTCCAAGGGTCGCCGTTGGGGCGCTTGGTCTTCCAGTCATCATCGCGGCAGATGATCAGCGGGCAACCGGGGAAACGCTCGCGCATGGCCTTGGAGACCGGCAGCAGGTTGCCCGCGTCGAAGGCGATGGCAACAGTAAGCGACGTCGCCATGTGCAGGCTGGCGCCCGTGGCGTAGCCCTCACACACCAGCACCGGCTCGCCGGGTTCAGGATGCGGGCCAATCAGGTGGAAGGCGCCGTCCTTCGACATGCCGTAGGGCCAGTAAGCCTTGTCGCGGCCGGTGTCGTCTTGCTTGGCGGGGAAAATCACCTGCAGGCCGACGATCTGGTCGCGCACATTGCACATAGGCACCAAAAATGCGCCAGTGCGTGGCGCATAGCGAACCTTGAAGCCGACGATCTGCTTTCGATCCAGGTAGGCGCTCTTACCCTTTTCAGGCATGCGCTTGAACAGGCCGGCAGCACGGTTGGCCGCTCGGCGTGATGCGTTGGCCGCGATCTCGGCGGCCTTGCGCTTGGCATCTTCCTGGCGAGCGCGCATGACTTCGCGCTCTTCGGGACTCATGCGCCCGGCCTTCACCTTGATCTTTTGGGTGTCGCCGGAGCGCCAGTCACCGAAGCTGCCGAAGATCAGCGTCTCGTTTTTTTCGGTGCGGTGTTCGTGAATGACGTACCAGCCGTTTTTTTCCTTGCCCTTGTCCTGGGTGGTTTTGCAGCGGGTGAGTTTGCCGAAGATCAGGGGTTGGGCGGGTTCAAGGCCGTAGTCGGAGAACTGATTCAATACCTCATCGAGCATGGCGGGCATTCCTGGCTTCGTCGATGGATTGGCAGGTCACGCAATGCGTGCAGCCGGGGATCGCAACGCGGCGCGCTGTTGGGATCGGCGTGTCGCACTCTTCACAGAACATGAAGGAATGCGCGGGCGTGCCAGTTTTTTTCGCGTTTCGTGCGGCGAGTGCACGGTCCATGCGTTCCTGCACCAGGTCATTTGCAAAGTCGATGTCGTCAGCCACGGTCCGCCCCCCGAGTGGTCTGGTTGACGTATTGGGCGCGATTGAGCATCCCCAACAGCCCCTGGATTCCGCGAAATACCTGCAGGCGAATCTCGGCCAGTTCCTGATCACTCACAACGCCATCGCCAATGCTCTTGGCCCAGGTGTCGGCCAGGTCAGCCACGTGCCTGAAGTACGAGGCAATACCGGTGGTCAGGGTCTCAGGCATGTCGCTGGTATAGGTTTCAGCCAGCTCTTGCCACGTTGTGTCGCCGACCAATGCATGTACCGCATCGAGGATGCGGCGGTCCTTGGTCAATTCGAGGATCTCGCCGAACTCTTGAATGTTGACCGCGTGCGAGGGATGGGTGGGAGACAACTTGTGCTGCAACGTGGTGGCATTGCGGCCGGTGGTGGCGGCGATTGCAGCGGCACCGCCAGGATAGTCCCGTGCGGCGTGGTACAGGGCTAATTCGAGCGTCAGAACTTCCCTTTGCGCTCGTTCAACACAGCTTAAAGCTACTCGGCTCATGGCATTAATCCTACTAAGTTGCCAGTGCCCCGCGACGTGTAGTGGTGATACATTTGCCGCGTGGCTTGAAAGGGCCCAAACGCCGGCCAGATCTTAGGGATCGAAACCGGCACCGTGCCGAGGCGAACAATCCGTTGCTCACCTCTGGCGCAACAGCTGCCTAATCTGTGGTGGAAAAGGCAGCAACCCAAGACATCCGTGTCTTGGCAACGCGATAAAGGGAGGTGGTTTGCATGTGGTGTGCCCTCCTACCTTCGTCGCGACCCGACAGCACTGTGGTGGTGTGTGCCGGGGGAAACTGGGCGGCCCTCGGGCCGCCTTTTTTTCTTCCTAAAGTTTCCTAATTTCTGACTCTGTGATCGCAAAATGGCGAAGTACATCTGCAAGTGAGACAGCCCCTCCGCTTTCTCTACATAGAGCTTTAATCAACGAGACGCTAGGGTCTTTACTCGCGTATTTCACGTGCATCCTCAAATAGTTCGTTGATATACCGCACCTCTTTGCATAGTCACTCAGTGGGTCACGACCCAGGGTGTCAATGTATTTTCGTAGGCTCATCGCTATACCTCCGGAGCGCAAATTAACCTAATAGGTTATTTTTTTCAATACCCAGAAGGACATTCACCTGAAAGGTTAACCAATACAGAATCAGCGCATGAAAATTTCAGATACCCGCCTTAAAAATTTCCGCAGAGTTCTTGCGGACAAAAAAATGCGACTTACCGAAGCGGCAGACCGTTTAGGTAAGGCTCCAGCACAGGTGAGCGCTTTTGGTGGAAAAAATCCTACCAAAGGCATCGGCGACCAGATAGCAAGGGAAATAGAGAGAGCATTTGGACTTCCATTAGGTCACCTGGACGTTCCCTATGAATTTCACGAGTTAAGTAACGCATCAGTGGTCGGCGAAACCGGTCGAAAACTACCCCTAATTGGATCGATTGCGGCGGGTGCTTGGTGCGAAGCGGTTGGTAATTTCGAATCCGGTGATGCCGAAGAATGGATTGATGCTCCAGGACCAGTGGGAGCTAATGCTTTTGTTTTGCGGATAGAGGGCATCAGTATGGAGCCGAAATTTTCTGAGGGCGATAAAGTCGTTATTGATCCATCACTAGAAGCCCTACCTGGCCATTTCGTTGCTGCCAGAAGAGTCAGAGATAATTGTGTAACTTTAAAGCAACTAAAACAGGAAGGTAATGAACAATATCTTTACGCACTCAACCCAGATTGGCCTGAACGAATAATACGTTTAACTGAAGACTGGTATGTTTGCGGAAGAGCGAAGTGGAAAATTTCTGACCTTTGACCACGGCAGCTCTATGGCACATCACACTGAGATATGCCATAGAACCTATACGATTTACAACGCCTTAACCAATACACACCTGCCTTCCTTAAGGTCGGCAGATACTTGTTTATATTTCTTCTCTAGCACGACATCATCAGCGTAACGAACGTAAACTTTCTGATTCCGCCCCAAATGTCGAAAAGGATCCACTATCAAGCTTGAAATTAGTTTCGCGGCTTCTTTCCTAATCCCAGGCCACAACCCTGTGAATGGTGACTCCGAAAATACTCTGGCATCTATTAAGCTATTTAGCTTAATTGCATACTCTATTGCCGTTGCTCTGTCCATGATATTATTAAAATATGTCATGCCATAAAAGTTAATCAATGCAGCCCACTCTGGATCTTTGCGCTCGATAACAGCCTCATATTTTCTCCATACAGAAATGGAAAAGACGAATTCCTCGGAAAAATCCTTACTTAAAAAATGGTGCATCACAAGAATAAGGGCTTCTATATCACTATCTTGTATTAAATCCGTCGGACATCCAGCATAGAGCTCTGTTAAGTACTGACTTTTATATAAATTGTGATCCAGCATGACAGAAGACAGAGCTAGAGCACGATATACTTTGATTTTATTTAATGAAGATGCATTTTCATTCAGGTAACTTTTAGCACAACGAACCAATAAAGAGATACCAGCGCCTTCCTCTGTGTCGCCCACCTCAATGCTATCGTAGAGATCAACAAGCGCGTCAAAAACTGATAATTTACCTCGATAGTATTTAAGAAGTATAAACTTAATCAATCTATCAAAGGCATGTAAGTCCTCTAGAGCATCAAGCTCACACAGAGTTAAGCCCAAGACCCTTTTACTTAAACCAAGTCCCATCTCTGAAACATGAGCCAAATCTATATCATTAGCGATCAAGACATTGATAATTGAACCGACAGCATCAGACTTTATGTTTTTATCTTTAGATAGCTGCGATTTAGAAACCAATAAATACGGCAAGTATTTATTGGGTGATACTTTTACTGCCTGATCTATCATAGCTATCGCTGAGGCAATGTCACCGAGTGCTTGATGTATTTTAGAAGAATTATAATAAGCAGATACGAGATAGTCCAATACCGCTTCAGTACGTTCTGTAATTTGCAGCTCAGCTATCAATTCTGAGCTCAACTCCAGCGCTTCATTTTTAAAGATCTGTATTCCCAGCAGGGTATATAAAAGCAAGAGATTAACTTTCGCATTTATAGAGGTAGTCCAAGTAGGACCTTGTGATGCTGCGAACAACGCGGTATAGGCTCCCTTATAATCCCGCATCTCCAGATTGACAACACCTAAATAAAACCTCACCAACTGTAAAAAAACCAACTCTTCTGATTCAGCAATACAACCTTCCAGTTCAATTTTTGCGTCTGACTTTCTGCCAACATAAAGGTAGCTCAATGCAAGCTCTAGTCTATGCATTCCAGTGAACGCAGACGAATCACCATCTCCGGTCAGCGCATCTTCAAAGCATCGTATTGCAAGCTCGTAATTACGTTGAGCATATGCTTCAGTAGCTGTAACTACACTAGACTGCTGTGCAGAAGTTACATGATCAATCCAGCGATCAGAAAGAGCCTCGTCAATAACCCTATTCTTAATACGTATCTCACCGTTCACTGTCTTAGTAATACCAGATAGAAAAAGGCGGCTTTTGATTTTATCCTCAGGGAATTCTGATCTATTATACCGAATAGAAATTATTGCACTCCGTATCTGAGAATCACTTTCAACGAGAGTCCTAATATGGTCAATAGGAGCACGATCATATTCGTGCAAATATAATGCAGCAACCAGATCATCAACTGTTCCAGTTCCAACTTCCCTGCCTTGCAGAGCAACATCCTCTAGCTCCGAGCATAAATCCCAGGTCATTCTCGGGTTACCATCTACCCAATAATAAATTCTGCTCACTACTTCAGGGCTGAAATTCAGGCCAACCTTAGACAGAAACTCCTCAAACTCCATTCGGTTAAAATCTTCAAGATAAATTTTTTCCCCTATATTGAAAGGAGAAATATCTTTATTCTTTATCAAATCAGTTGGTTCAGCCACCCCAGACAAGACGTAAGTTAGGCGCGAGTACTCAGAAAAATTTACTCTATTAAAATACATGCTCCTTATCTGCGCCAACACGACATCAGAATAACTGCAGCCTACTAAAGAGTCGATTTCATCTAGGACAATCACCAGTTTTTTATTTGTAGAGCGAAGCAATAAGCGCAAATGACGATCATACTCAACGTTCGGCTCCAGCTCTAACTTTACTCGCTGCTCTTTAACTCGCAGCAAGTGCTGATCAAATACATCAGGATCGCACTCGATCAACATATCAATAACATTTCTAAACCATAATTTTGCGGTCTCAAAACGATTAGACAAATCCAAATACAATACCAAATCAGCTTTACGTTCACGCTTCATATTAATAAGTAGATTTGTCTTACCCATTTGCCTAGCAACTAAAATATAAGGAGGGCGCCCCATATTATCAATAACATTACGTAATTGCCTATCAGCGGCCCGCTCTACATATTGACATGAAGATACTATAGTATTGGGCTTGAGTTTTTTATTTATCATATTTCAGATCCTCTTCTACAGACTCAAGCAAATCCATTAACTTCTTATCAGCAAAAACTTCGACTCTGGTCTTTCTGAAGAACGACTTCACGAACCTTGGCGATCCTTTACTTTTGCTGACGATCACATCAAACTCGTGATCTAATAGTGAATGACTTAGCGCAGTGGCAATCATGATTGAAAGCTTCATAATCTCTTCTGCAGACCATCGCTTAAAATCAACAAACTGGACTTTATCATACATTTTATAGCGAGCAGGATTCACATCTGCCTTGGGACATCGCAATGACGAAAACATCCATATTAAACGACCTTGAGCGTTTGCAGTCTCAGCCAAGATAATTAATTGATAGGCAATATCCAAAAACTCTGAATATTCAGCACCTGCGGAAAGAGGAATTTCTTCTATAAGGACAGCTACAGGGACCGTAGAAACAACAGAGGACATATGTGGTCGAAGGTAACTGATAAGGGCGGCGGAATCGTTCGCCGCCGCTAATGACTCGCATACTACTCCATTTTTTTCAAGTAACAATCTACACACATCTTTCATAAGTGTCAGCGGCGATGCATTTTGAAAACTATCAAGAGTCACATGATGGAACTTCCACTTAGAAAGTTCTACCAATCGTCTCAACGATGCGGTTTTTCCTACACCTGGAGGTCCACTTACCCAAACATGCGAACTTTTGATAGCTCTTGACAAACTTTCATCAGCATTTCTAGGTATATAAAATGGCTCTGCCACTTTTGTATATGCATCAAATAGCACGTCACCCTCTATCATACTTTGGGGGCCGACCAAATTGATTACACAAAAGTTTTTAACAAAATTCTTCAAAAAAACAAATCTTATATCTTCTAGATCATCCGGCTTTGTGGCACTGATATGACCACAATCAATTAGAGTTCTTACATTTTCAGCACCAATATAAATATCAGAGCTGTTTCGCGAGACAATAGCATCTCCTCCAGCAACCAAGTTGAGAACTTTGATCTTATCTTCGACTCCCATCTTGATCCAATCGGTATTTAGCAAATCTAAAAAATCCGTATTCTTGCAGAGCTGCTTTAAATGCCTATGACCAAGTGAAAAGTACTTAGCTAAATTCGCAAGCCCAGCACCATTAAGGGGTGACGCATATAGCAAAAGACCAACGACTTGATGTGACCGCCCAGACTTTACTGCATCCAAAATAAAATGCCTAGATATAATCCCTCCCAAACTATGTGCAACTATAATAACTTCCTTATCAAAACAATTAGCTTCAATAAAAGATTGCAGGCCATTAGATAACTCTTTTATGCCCGACATTTTTTGTCCAAAAGGAGCACGCCAGAGACTTGTTGGATATGCGTAGCAATCATAGGCAATATGTGCCAGCTCTGAAGACTCTTGGAGGACCTTTAACATGGCCCCCCACGTACCAGCGGCGGATCCAGAAAGGCCGTGCACAAAGAGAATGACCTGCTTGCTTTCACTTTTCCTTTTAATGGGTATGGGCGAGTCCCAAAAAAAATTTTTTAACTTCTTGAACATTCCCACGACCCCTCCTTTGGAGAGGTCAGCATTGTCATAGAAACAAGCATCCTGAATCCTTTTTGGGTTGCACTGTCCATTTGATGGAACTGGAGTGATCGGCAGGGTGACGCCAACGATATGTCACTATTGCACAAAGCCATCACGTTAAAAACAACCATAAAGGACAATTTCTGGCTTGATTAATTAACCCCAGAGGTTAACATTGACTCACTCTTTCACCACAGAGCGAGGCAACACCATGCACACCACAGCCACTCTGCACGTCCACCCGGCCGCTGCTAACCCCTCCCGCATCTTCGAAATCCGCCGCATGGCACAAAACTACGGCTGCGCTTTCATCGCGTCCAAACCAAAGCTGAAACAGCACACCGCACCGACTCCTTTCGACCCAAACGGCGGAGGGCAAGCGGCATGAGCAAGTACAAACTCGATAACCGCACCCTAACCCTGCTCAAGGCTCAGGTATGCCTGACCGAAACCTTCAACCACTTCCTGCGCGCCGAGACGCAGCGTGAAGCCCTGGCCTTCCGCCTGAAAGTCGAACGCCGCAAAGTCGACACGCACTTCACTGTCGAGCTGGACAGCGAACGCCACACGCTGACCCTGACCAACAGCAAGAAGATGCACCTCAAGCTTGCAGACTTCATTGAAGAGATCGTCAACGGGCCAACCACCTCTGCCGATCCATCTCCTTTGCCGCATGCAAACCGCCGCTACGGCGTGTTTGAGATTGAACACAAGCAGCGGGTGTTCGACCTGGTGCAAACCGGCGGCGTTCTCAGTCTCTACATGGGCTTTGAGCAACCGATCAACCTGGCAATCCACCGCAACAAAACCCGCGCAGGCATCACCACTATCCTGAGCATCGGCATCAGGAAGCCACGCACCAAGTGCTTCACGGTGTACGGCAGTGACGTGGAGATCTACTCCATGGTCGCCGAATCCATCACCCATCTGGCTGCTTTGGCGACACCCGCCGCGCATGCAGCCTAGGAGGCCGAGATGGAACGTAGCCTGGAAAGAGCCGCCAAGTACTTTGGCCTCACTCGTCCCAAGCTGATCGCGCTCATGCGTGAGAAGGGCTTGCTCAACGACCGCAACCTACCGGCCTTCCCCGTCCGAGACCATGAGTACCTGCGGATCAAGGACAGCAACTGGTACCACGAGACCGCCGGCATGCAGTACAGCCAGTCGACTAAGGTCCGGCAGGCCGGCATACGCTGGCTCGCAGAACAGTTGGGCCTCGAACTGCCAGCCATCCCGGCAGACAACCGTGACGTGGCCTAGGGAGTACGCCCGCCAGATCGTCGCCATGCACACACGCGAGGAGCGCAACGCTGCGCTCCTCGAAGTGCCGGAGCATCTGCGGGAGCTGACCAAACGCCACTGCCTGAATGCTTGGAACCACCCTTCACGACTCAAACGCAAGGAGGCCGCTGCCCATGAGCAACATCAGCCAAACACCGCTACGACTGCAACCCGCACCGGATAGCGCCACCATCGAGATGCTGCACCAACTCTTCGGCGACGTGCTTATCCCCCTGGAAAAGCTGCGCGTGCATTACTTCAAAAACCTTAACGAAAAAACCTTCACCGAGGCGATCAACAGCGGCCGTATTCAGCTGCCAGTGACCACCCTGGATCACAGCGTCAAGGCATTGCGGTACGCCCACATAAAACACGTCGCAGCACTGATCGACATCCGCGCCTACAGGGCGGACGAAGACATGCCGCGACCACCAAACGATTCAACCGAGCACGACCAGTAACCCCAATGGCTGCCACCACCAGCCAACAACACACCAGGAGCACACCACATGACGGCAATACAAATCTGCGCACTGATCAGCATCGTTACCGTACTGACCATCCTTTATTGGGTAGGGTACAAAGGCGGCTTAACCGATGGCTTGGCAACTGGGATAGAGGAAGGCAAAAACACCGAGCGGGCCGACAGCGCCAAGGTCATCAAGGCATTGGAAGCCTCTCTGGGCTTCATCCGTGCCGACCACAAACACCTGGCCCTGCGGCACAGGAAGCTCATCGACAACCAAAAACTGAGCCCTGACAACCACCAAAACCTTCTGGCCATCGCCGAAAAACTCAAACTCGCCGCCGATACCTTCCGCGCCGTGAACTCCCAGACCCAGGCCGCGCAAGCCCTTGCCCTGCGCAATAAAGCCTTGGACATGGCAGCCCAGCTGGAGCCAGCCGTACAGGAGAACGCAGCATGAGCCTCGCCATCCCGATGCTGCGCCTGACACCTCAAGCCGCCGGAACCCTGCAACAGCAGCACACCAAGGCAATCAAGGATCTGCGCGCACTGACCCGCTATAACAAGGAATTTGACCGGCAGTTGAAGGCCCTGATCGGCTACGAGGCTCTGCGCCAGTTGCACAAATCAACCAACAACGCCCTGCTACTGGCCGATCTCGTGAAGGAGGCCGCATGAACTGGATCCTCACCTCCACCGGCAAGCGCTTTGACCTGTTCGAGCCTGACGCCGACATGATCGATCCACGGGACATCTCGCACTCGCTGGCCCACCTGTGTCGATTCAACGGCCACACCCGCGAGTTCTACAGCGTGGCCCAACACAGCTGCATCGTCGCCGAGTTGGTGCCGGAGGAATACAAACTCACGGCCTTGCTCCACGACGCACCCGCGGCGTACCTGGGCGACATGACGCGGCCACTCAAGCAGTGGATCAGCGCCTACCAACACTTCGAGGACTGTATCTGGTGGCGCGTTTGCGAGCGGTTCGACATCGCCCCAGAACTCCCCGCCTGCATCTACAAGGCCGACCTGATTGCGCTGCCGACAGAGCGACGCGACCTCATGCCAACCGATCCGGCTATCTGGGATTGCTTGGTCGGCATCGAACCCACGGACGAAACCATCCGCCCATGGCCTGCAGCAGAAGCTCGACTCACCTATCACCAGCGCCTGATGGACCAACTCGCTATCGAACACCGGAGGAAAGCGGCATGACGAATCACCAGGAGAACACCAGCGCCCTGCCCGCTTTGCTCCGCACAGCCAGTGGTGGCGACACGCTAGAAACAAACAGTCTCTGCTGCGCAGCAGCAGGCATTACTGCTCCTTCCAACGCCACTGCCGAGGCACTTCTACCCCACGAAAAGCTGCGCGGGGCAGCGCTCGCTGATGCAACGCTTAACGCTCAGGAGCGCCCGCTCGCGCAGCCTGTCTTGGGGTATGCGCACCATTCGCTCACCAGAACTTTAGAAACTGAAATTTTCTCGGACGAAGAACTGGCCGACCTTACTGGATACAAGCAGCGAGCCCATCAACGGAGATGGCTCAACGACCGCAATTGGGTATTCGTTGAGAGCCGTGGTGGCCGCCCATTGGTCGGGCGCATGTACGCTCGTATGAAGCTTGGCATGACCAGTCCAACGTTCGCAGAACAGAGCACACCGCCGGCGACACCAGCTTGGACACCTGACTTCTCCAGGGTGAACTGAGATGCGACCTCGAAACACCGAAAACAGGGACTTACCACCGGGAATGGTTCGGAGAAAACGCCCTCGCAAGAACGGTAAAGTGTGGGTGGGTTATTACTACAGAGACTCAACGGGAAAGGAGATCCCGCTTGGGGGAGACTTGAGCAAAGCCCGATTGAAGTGGGCAGAGCTTGAGTCCAAAGAAAAACCAGCCGATCTGACGATGATGAAGGGGATCTTTGATCGATACGTCCGCGACGTCATTCCGAAAAAAGGCGAGCGCACCCAAAAGGACAATCTGGCCGAACTCAAACAATTGCGGCCCATGTTCGATGGAGCGCCCATCGACTCAATCACACCAGCCAGCATCGCTGGATACCGCGACGCCCGTACCGCCAAGGTACGGGCCAATCGGGAGATCGCCCTACTCTCCCACGTTTTCAACATGGCGCGGGAATGGGGTCTGACCGAGCGGGAGAACCCGTGCCAGGGCATCCGTAAGAACAAGGAAACGCCGCGTGACTACTACGCGAATGCCGCGGTTTGGGACGCGGTCTACGGGATGGCTGAGCCTGAACTAAAAGAAGCCATGGACCTGGGCTACCTGACAGGCCAGCGGCCAGCAGACGTGATCGTCATGCGCAGGGACGACGTTGAGGGCGATTACTTCTTGGTCACGCAAGGCAAGACAGGGCTGAAGCTAAGGATCCTGATGTGCACAGAGGAGGGAGAAAACAGCTTGGGTAGGTTGATTCGGGAAATTACGGAGAGGAATGCCGGTCACCTCTCGAAGTACTTGCTGATAAACAGACACGGAAAGCGAATGACGAAGGGAATGCTGCGCTTGCGCTGGGACAAGGCGCGGGAGAAGGCTTGTGCCAAAGCAATCGAAGAGGGCGATCCGCTCCTCGCCGCGAAGATTGGCGGTTTTCAGTTTCGCGACATCCGACCGAAAGCAGCATCGGAAATCATCGATATTGGCGACGCAAGCCTGCTACTAGGGCACAGTAAGCAGGAGATCACAAAACGGGTTTACAGGAGGATTGGCGCCACTGCTAAACCATCAAAATAGGCAAAGTTTCGGAACGCCTACCCGAAAGTTTCGGAACGCCTCTCAAAAACCGTCATGTTCCACCCAAACCCCAGAAACACAAAAGCCCCGCAATAGCGGGGCTTTTGAGTAAATCTTGGCGGGAAACCAGGGATTCGAACCCTGGGAACGCTATTAACGTTCGCCGGTTTTCAAGACCGGTGCATTCAACCACTCTGCCAATTTCCCTTGTGCAACACAGGATTAGCGTAGCTCATCCTGCCTCAGCGGGCGCCATAATACCCGAATGAAACACACTGTCAAACTCTCGCCATAGCTTGTTACAGAGCGTCTGTTATGATCCTTGCGACTGAATGTTTCAAAACTGAAGGAGTGTCGCCATGCGCGAACAAAATTACGCAGTGAATGGAAACGCGCAGGCTGAGCAGCTAGAAGTTAGCCGCGTCCTGCGCAATACGTACGGCTTGCTCGCTCTCACCCTCGCGTTCAGCGGCGTGATGGCCTTCGTAGCCCAGCAAATGCGCGTCGGCTACCCGAATATCTTCGTCGTGCTGATCGGCTTCTACGGTCTGTTCTTCCTGACCAACAAGCTGCGCGACTCGGCCTGGGGCCTGGTGTCGGCGTTTGCCCTGACCGGTTTCATGGGCTTTATCCTCGGCCCGATTCTTAACCGCTACCTCGGCATGGCCGGCGGCGCGGAAGTGGTCAGCTCGGCATTTGCCATGACTGCCCTGGTATTTGGCGGCCTGTCGGCCTACGTGCTGATTTCCCGCAAGGACATGAGCTTCCTGGGTGGTTTCATCACCGCCGGTTTCTTCGTGTTGCTGGCTGCCGTACTGGCAGGCATGTTCTTCCAGATCAGCGGCCTGCAACTGGCGATCAGCGCAGGTTTCGTGCTGTTCTCCTCGGCCTGCATCCTGTTCCAGACCAGCGCAATCATCCAGGGTGGCGAGCGTAACTACATCATGGCCACCATCAGCCTGTATGTATCGATCTACAACCTGTTTATCAGCCTGTTGCAGATCTTCGGCATCATGGGCCGCGACGACTGATCGCAGCCGCATGCAAAAAGCCCGCTTCGGCGGGCTTTTTGTTGCCTGCGGCTTTATCATTGCCACAGGTTTTGCCTTCAGAGTGTTCCATGAAGTTCGCGATTGCGCTTTTTTCCGCCGCCCATGCGCCCTCCTCGCGCCGTGCCTTGCTGTTCGCCCAGGCGGCGCTGGCGGGTGGACATGAGATTGTGCGGCTGTTTTTTTATCAGGATGGCGTCTACAGCGCGTCCACTAACATTGTTGCGCCGCAGGACGAGCAGGATATTGCCCGTCAGTGGCGCGAGTTTGTCAGCGAGCATCAGCTTGATGGCGTGGTGTGCATCGCCGCGGCCCTGCGCCGTGGCGTGCTGAATGCCGAAGAGGCCACCCGTTATCAGCGCAGCGCGGTGAACCTGGACGCGCCTTGGGCATTGTCCGGGCTTGGGCAGTTGCATGACGCCGCCCAGTCCGCTGACCGCTTGATCTGCTTCGGAGGGCCGTGACATGTCGAAATCCTTGCTGGTGATCAGCCGACAGGCGCCGTGGTCCGGCCCCAGCGCCCGTGAAGCGCTGGATATCGTATTGGCTGGCGGCGCGTTTGATTTGCCGATTGGCCTGTTGTTTCTGGATGACGGCGTGTTTCAACTGGCCGCGAGCCAGGACGCCAGGGCCGTGCAACAGAAAGACCTGAGCGCCAACCTCCAGGCCCTGGAATTATTTGGCGTCGAAGAGGTGTTTGCCTGCAGCCATAGCCTCGGCGTGCGCGGGCTGGCCACCTCCGGCAACGCACAGCCGCTGAGCAGTGAACAAATTTCACAGATGATTGACCGTTACGACCAGGTGATTACCCTCTGATGTCGACCTTGCATGTGGTATCCCACTCGCCTTTTACCGACAGCCGGCTGGACAGCTGCCTGCGCCTCTGTGGCACCCAGGATGCGATCCTGCTGTGCGGCGACGGCGCCTACGCCCTGCAACCCGCCAGCGCGCCTTGCCAGGCCCTGCAGGCCAGGGGCGTGAAAGTGTTTGTACTGGCCGAAGACAGCCAGGCGCGTAACCTCGCCGTGCCTGAATGGGCCGGCAGTGTCGATTACCCGGCGTTCGTCCAGCTGTCGATCGACTATGACAAGGTCAACACCTGGCTATGAACACTTTGACCGTAGGTGAACGCACCCTCGAACTGGACAAGGACGGCTACCTCGTCGACCTGACCGAGTGGTCCAGCGACGTGGCCAACGCCCTCGCTACTACCGAAGCGCTGGAGCTGACCCCGGAACACTGGGAAATCCTCGAACTGCTGCGCGGCTTTTATACCGAATTCCAGCTGTCGCCCGCCACCCGCCCGCTGATCAAGTACACCGCCTTGAAGCTGGGCCCGGAAAAGGGCAACAGCCTGCACCTCAACCGACTGTTCAAAGGCACTCCCGCCAAACTCGCCGCCAAGCTGGCGGGCCTGCCCAGGCCGACGAATTGCTTATGACTGATTTTGCCCCGTTGATCACTGAAACCCCTGCTGAGCACCCGTTCGCGCCGTTCGTGCGCATCCTCGGCAAAGGCAAGCGCGGCGCCCGCAACCTCACCCGTGAGGAAGCCCGGGAAGCCATGGGCATGCTGCTGGACGAGAAGGTCGAAGACACCCAGCTCGGCGCCTTCCTCATGCTGCTGCGGCACAAGGAAGAAAGCCCGGAGGAACTCGCCGGTTTCACCGAAGCCGTGCGCGAGCGCCTGAATGCACCGTCGCTCAATGTGGATGTCGACTGGCCGACCTACGCCGGTAAAAAACGCCACCTGCCGTGGTACCTGCTGGCAGCCAAGTGCCTGGCACAGAACGGCGTGCGTATCCTGATGCACGGCGGCGGCGCGCATACGGCAGGCCGGCTCTACACCGAGCAGTTGCTGGATGGCTTGCAGATTCCGTTGTGCCGCAATTGGCAACAGGTGGAAGCGGCCCTTGAACAGGGCAACCTGGCGTTTATTCCCCTGGGGGACTGGGCGCCGCAACTGCAGCGCATGATCGACCTGCGCAACACCCTGGGCCTGCGCTCGCCGATCCATTCACTGGCGCGCATCCTCAACCCGTTGAGCGCCCGCTGCGGCCTGCAAAGCATCTTCCACCCGGGCTACCAGGGCGTACACCGCGATGCCAGCGGCCTGCTTGGCGACAACAGCATCGTGATCAAGGGCGACGGCGGCGAGATCGAGATCAACCCGGACACCATCAGCCACCTGTACGGCACTACCGGCGGCGAAAGCTGGGATGAAGAGTGGCCCGCCCTCTCCGCCCAGCGCCACGTCAAGCCTGCGGCCCTGGAGCCCGAGCATTTGAAGGCGCTATGGCGCGGTGAGGTGCAGGACAGCTACCCGCAACTGGCACTGATCGCCACCATGGCCCTGGCCTTGCGCGGCCTCGGCCACCCGCGGGAACAGGCGTTCGAACTGGCCCAACAGTACTGGGATGCCCGGGACAAATCGATTTAGTCGATCATTAACCCCCAGCCTTTGCGCTTTTTGTTCGAACTCAGACCTTTAGACTGCACTCCAACGCTTATTAGCCAAGGAGTCAGTCATGGGTTTGCTGATCGAAGGACGCTGGCATGACCAGTGGTACGAAAGTAGCGCAGACGGCGCCTTCCAACGGGAGCAGGCGCAACGCCGCAACTGGGTGACCGCCGATGGTGAACCCGGCCCGACCGGCGAAGGCGGTTTCGCGGCTGAAGCCGGTCGTTACCATTTATACGTATCCCTCGCCTGCCCCTGGGCGCACCGCACATTGATCCTGCGCAAGCTCAAAGGCTTGGAAAGCCTGATCGACGTGTCGGTGGTCAGTTGGCTGATGCTGGAAAACGGCTGGACCTTCGACAAGGCCCATGGCTCCAGCGGCGACAAGCTTGACGACTTCACCTTCATGCACCAACGCTACACCGCCGACACCGCCAGCTACACCGGGCGGGTCACAGTGCCGGTGTTGTGGGACAAGAAGCTCAAGCGGATTGTCAGCAATGAGTCGGCGGAGATTATTCGCATGTTCAACAGTGCGTTTAATGAACTGACCGGCAATCAACTGGATTTCTATCCCGAAGCCCAGCGCTCGACCATTGATGCACTGAACGATCGAATCTATCCCGCCGTGAACAACGGTGTGTACCGCGCAGGCTTTGCCACGTCACAAAAGGCTTATGAGGCCGCATTTGATGATGTGTTTGCCGAACTGGATCACCTTGAGCAGCACTTGGGTGAGCATCGTTACCTGGCGGGAGAATACCTGACTGAAGCCGATGTAAGGCTTTTCACCACGGCGATTCGGTTTGATGCGGTGTACTACAGCCACTTCAAATGCAACCTGCGGCGAATTGCGGATTATCCGAACCTGTCGAACTGGCTAAGGGAGTTGTATCAGTGGCCGGGGATTGCCGAGACGGTGGATTTTGCTCACATCAAGGGGCATTACTACGCCAGTCACCGCACGATTAATCCGACGGGGATTGTGCCGAAGGGGCCGTTGCAGACGTTTGAGGCGGAGCATGACCGCGCGAGACTGAGCGGAAAAGGCATCTTGAGCTGACAAACCCTGTGGCGAGGGAGCTTGCTCCCGCTGGGCTGAGCAGCGGCCCCAAAATCCTGGGAGCGCTTCGCACTCCAGCGGGAGCAAGCTCCCTCGCCACAGAGACGTTCTCGCCACAGGAGACGTGTCAGACTTGCGACTGAGCGCCTTCAAACCACTTCAGCTTCTCACGCAACTGCACCACTTCTCCCACAATCACCAGTGTCGGCGCATGAACCTCATGTTCCGCCACCATGCGTGGCAGGTCAGCCAGGGTGCCGGTAAACACTCGCTGGTTGGACGTAGTGCCCTGCTGGATCAACGCCGCCGGCGTATCCGCCGAACGACCATGCTTGATCAGCTGTTCGCAGATGATCGGCAAGCCGATCAAGCCCATGTAGAACACCAGGGTCTGCGAAGGGCCCACCAGGTCACTCCACGGCAGGTCCGAAGTCCCGTCCTTCAAGTGCCCGGTAATGAAGCGAACCGATTGCGCATAGTCGCGGTGGGTCAGCGGAATACCGGCATACGCCGCGCAACCACTGGCCGCGGTAATACCCGGCACCACCTGGAACGGGATGCCATGGGCCGCCAGCTCTTCGATCTCTTCACCGCCACGCCCAAAGATGAACGGATCGCCACCCTTGAGCCGCAGCACGCGCTTGCCTTGCCTGGCCAGGTCCACCAGTTGCTGGTTGATCAGGTCCTGCGGCACCGCATGGTCTGCGCGACGCTTGCCGACATACACCCGCTCGGCATCGCGACGGCACAATTCAAGAATCGCCGGCGCTACCAGGCGGTCGTACAGCACCACGTCGGCCTGTTGCATCAAGCGCAAGGCGCGGAACGTCAGCAGGTCCGGATCACCCGGGCCTGCGCCCACCAGGTAGACTTCGCCCGGTGCGTGGGGCGGCGCGCCGTTGATTTTCTCCACCAGCAGACGCTCGGCTTCATCGCCCTGCCCGGCCAGTTGCCGATCAGCAATCGGGCCCTGGAAGACATCTTCCCAGAACGCGCGACGTTGCTGCACATCCGGGAACAAGACTTTGACCTGGCTGCGAAACCGCGCCGCCAGCCCGGCCAACTGGCCGTAAGTCGACGGAATCCAGGTTTCCAGCTTGGCCCGGATCAGCCGTGCCAGCACCGGCGCATCGCCGCCGCTGGACACTGCGATCACCAACGGCGAACGGTCGACAATCGCCGGGAAGATCACGCTGCACAAGGCCGGCGCATCCACCACATTGACCGGTACGCAACGACGCCGGGCATCGCTGGACACTTGCGCGTTCAGCGGCTCGTCGTCGGTCGCCGCGATGATCAGGGTGCAACCGTCGAGGTCGGCCTCCTGATAACCACGCAAAATCAGTTCACCGCCACTGCCCTGCACCAGTTCACGCAACTGGTCTTCAATCTGGGGAGCAACCACCCGCAACAACGCGCCGGCGTCGGCCAGCAGCCGGGATTTGCGCAAGGCAATCTCCCCGCCACCGACGACCAACACACGACTGCCGCGCAGGTTATGAAACAGCGGCAGAAATTCCATTTAGCCGATGACCTCAACGCCCGCCATGTACGGCTTGAGCACTTCAGGCACGCGGATCGAACCGTCAGCCTGCTGGTAGTTTTCCAGCACGGCCACCAGGGTACGGCCTACTGCCAGGCCCGAACCGTTGAGGGTGTGGACCAGCTCGGGCTTGCCGGTTTCCGGGTTACGGAAACGCGCCTGCATGCGACGGGCCTGGAAATCACCGCAGTTGGAGCACGACGAAATCTCGCGGTATTTGTCCTGGCTCGGCACCCACACTTCCAGGTCGTAAGTCTTCACGGCACTGAAACCCATGTCGCCGGTGCACAGCGCCAGAACGCGGTACGGCAGCTCCAGCAATTGCAGGACGCGTTCGGCGTTGGCGGTCAGGCCTTCCAGCGCTTCCATGGAAGTCGACGGCTCGACAACCTGCACCATCTCGACCTTGTCGAACTGGTGCTGGCGAATCATGCCGCGGGTGTCGCGGCCCGATGCACCGGCTTCGCTGCGAAAGCATGGCGAGTGGGCGACAAACTTGATCGGCAACTGCTTGGCGTCGAGGATTTCCCCGGCCACGATATTGGTCAGCGATACTTCGGCGGTCGGGATCAGGTACAAGTCGGCTTCGCCATCGCGGCTGATCTTGAACAGGTCTTCCTCGAATTTCGGCAGCTGGCTGGTGCCCATCAGCGCCGGAGCCTGGACCAGGTACGGGGTGTAAGCCTCTTCGTAGCCGTGCTCGCCGGTGTGCAGGTTGATCATGAACTGCGCCAGGGCGCGGTGCATGCGTGCAATCGGGCCACGCAGCAAGGCAAAGCGCGCGCCGGACATTTTGGCCGCCGTTTCGAAGTCCAGGCCACCGGTCAGTTCGCCCAGGGCGACGTGGTCCTTGATCTCGAAATCGAAGGCTTTTGGCGTGCCCCAGCGACGGACTTCGACGTTGCCGTCTTCGTCTTCGCCGATCGGCACGGATTCGTGCGGCAGGTTCGGGATGCCCAGCAGGATCGAGTCCAGTTCGGTCTGGATAACGTCCAGCTCGACTTTGCCGGAAGCCAACTCGCCAGCCATACGCTCGACGTCCGCCATCAACGGCGCGATGTCTTCGCCGCGCTGCTTGGCCTGACCGATGGATTTGGAACGCGCATTACGCTCAGCCTGCAGTGCTTCGGTGCGGGTCTGGACGGTCTTGCGCTGTTCTTCCAGCGCTTCGATGCGCGCAACATCCAAGGCAAAGCCACGGGATGCCAGGCGGTCCGCTACGTCCTGAAGGTTGCTACGTAACAGTTTGGAATCGAGCATGTCGGTCTCTCGTTTATCAAAGTTTGGTCAAGGACAGGCCAGCCCAGGTGGCGAGCAGCCCGCCGAACACGCTGACGGCCAGGTACCCGAAGGCGACCGGTGCCTGCCCGCTTTCCAGCAGGCGTAGCGTGTCCAGTGAAAAGGATGAAAAGGTCGTCAGACCGCCTACAAAACCGACAATCAAGCCGGCACGAATCTCAATCGGCACTTCCGGGCGAAGCAGAAACCACCCGTACAACAAGCCGATGATCAAACAGCCCACCAGGTTGACCGCCAGGGTCGCCGCATAAAAATGCTTCGGCCAATTGGCGCTGACCCACGTGCTGGTGGCGAAACGCAATAATGTACCAGCGATGCCGGCCACGGACACGGCAAGAATCGTTCTGAGCACTACTTTCTCCGCTGTTTCGGACTGAGCCGGTCAAGTTGGGCAAGGTGATTGAGCTTTTCGCCGATCTTCAGTTCCAGGCCGCGGGGCACCGGCTGGTAGAACGGCTGCGGCTCAAGGTCATCCGGGAAGTAATCTTCGCCAGCCGCATAGGCGTCCGGCTCATCGTGGGCGTAGCGGTATTCATCGCCGTAGCCGAGTTGCTTCATCAGCTTGGTCGGCGCATTGCGCAGGTGCAGCGGCACTTCCAGGGAACCATGCTCGGCGGCAGCACGCAGGGCGGACTTGAAGCCCATGTACACCGCGTTGCTCTTCGGTGCGCAGGCCAGATAGGTGATGGCCTGGGCCACCGCCAACTCGCCTTCCGGGCTGCCCAGGCGTTCCTGCACTTCCCAGGCGGCCAGGCACAGGCTCAGCGCACGCGGGTCGGCATTGCCGATATCTTCGCTGGCCATGCGCACCACGCGCCGGGCGAGGTACAACGGGTCGCAACCGCCGTCGATCATCCGCGCAAACCAGTACAGCGCGCCGTCAGGGTTGGAGCCGCGCACAGATTTGTGCAGCGCGGAAATCTGGTCGTAGAACGCTTCGCCGCCCTTGTCGAAACGCCGGCGGGTGTCGCCCAACAGGCTCTGCAGCAAGTCGACGCCGATTTCGCTGCCATCCTCGGCCAGGTCGGAAGCGTTTTCCAGCAGATTGAGAAAACGTCGACCGTCGCCATCCGCAGCAGTCAGCAGGATCTTGAAGCCTTCCTCACTGACACTCAACTGGCGCTTGCCCAGGCCCTTGTCTTCGCTAAGCGCGCGCTGCAAGAGCTTCTGCATCGCGGCTTCATCGAGGCTCTTGAGCACATAGACACGCGCCCGGGACAGCAAGGCATTGTTCAGTTCAAAGGACGGGTTTTCGGTGGTGGCACCAATAAAGATCAGCGTGCCGTCTTCGACATACGGCAAGAACGCATCCTGCTGCGACTTGTTGAAGCGATGCACTTCGTCGACGAACAGGATGGTGCGCTTGCCGTACTGCCCGGCCTGCTGCTTGGCGACTTCCACCGCCTGGCGGATCTCCTTGACCCCGGCCAGCACCGCCGAGACCGTCTCGAAGTGTGCATCCGAGACTTTTGCCAGGAGCCGCGCCAGGGTGGTTTTACCCACGCCCGGCGGCCCCCAGAAAATCATCGAGTGCAGCGCACCCTGCTCAAGGGCCTCGCGCAAAGGCTTGCCGCGGGCGAGCAGGTGTTCCTGCCCGACGTACTCGTCCAGGTTGGTCGAGCGCAGGCGCGCCGCCAGAGGCTGAGCAATCGGGTCACTTCGAAACAGGTCCATGGGCAGCGTTTGAAACCTCTGGGCAGTTTATTCCTGGATCACGTCGGCACCCTTCGGGATGTCGAACTTGAACTTGGATGCCGGTACCGGCTGGTTGGCCTTGACCCCGGAGAACAGGATATCGGTGCGCTGGCCGACGCTGTCAACCAGGCGCATGTTGTTGATCACGCCGTTGCCAAACGACAGGGACAGCGTGTCAAAGAGCGTGTCCTTGGATTTCGGCTTAAGGGTGAATTCAATCACGTTGCTGGTCTGCTTGGAGGTAATGTCGAAGCTGTCGTTGATCTTCGACACATCGCCCGACAGCAACAGCGCTGGCGTCTGGTTCAGGCGCGGGTCGAGCTTCTTGATGGTCGCCTGCTCCAGGTCCGGGTCCCACAGGGTGACTTTTTGGCCGTCAGAGACGATGGTCTGCTCGGCCTTGCCTTCTGTGTGCCAGTAGAACAGCCCTGGGCGCTGCACAGCCATCTCGCCGGCGGTTTCCTGCAACTGGGTGCCACCGGCATCCAGCGTAAGCTGGGAGAAGCGCGCGGTCAGGGTCTGGGATTTGTCCAACAGGTTTTTCAGGCTGGCGACGGAAGCCGGGTCAGCATGAGCCGAAACAGCAGTCAGGGCCAATGCAGGCAACAACAGCATGCGGATAAGACGCATGGGAGTCCTCTTAGATTCGGTTGCAAGGCGTGCCGCGTGTTGCCACGCGGCACGTAATCAGTCACGCATCTGCGCTGGCGCAATCACTTCGCGCGAGCCGTTGGTGTTCATCGAGGTGACCACGCCGGCCATTTCCATGGCTTCGATCATGCGGGCAGCGCGGTTGTAGCCAATCTTCAGCTTGCGCTGTACGGCGGAGATCGAGGCGCGGCGGCTTTCAAGCACGAACTGCACCGCTTCGTCGTAGAGCGCATCGGTCTCGGCATCATCGTCGCCACCGCCGCTGCCACCGTCGAAGCCGCTGCCGGCCTCTTCGACGCCGGCGAGGATGTCGTCGTTGTATTCCGGGGCGCCACGCAGCTTCCAGGCCTCCACCACACGGTGCACCTCATCGTCGGAGACGAACGCGCCGTGGACACGGATCGGCAAACTGGTGCCCGGCGGCATGTAGAGCATGTCACCGTGGCCCAGCAGTTGCTCGGCGCCGCCCTGGTCGATGATGGTCCGGGAATCGATCTTGCTCGACACCTGGAACGCCATGCGGGTCGGGATGTTGGCCTTGATCAGGCCGGTGATCACGTCCACCGACGGACGCTGGGTCGCGAGGATCAAGTGGATCCCGGCGGCCCGCGCCTTCTGGGCGATACGGGCGATCAGCTCTTCGACCTTCTTGCCGACGATCATCATCATGTCGGCAAATTCGTCGACCACCACCACGATGGTCGGCAATTTGGTCAACAGCGGCGCTTCGTCGTGGATGCTTTCACGCTTGTACAACGGGTCGGTCAGCGGCGTGCCGGCGTCCTGGGCTTCCTTGACCTTGGCGTTGAAGCCCGACAGGTTACGCACACCCATCTTCGCCATCAGCTTGTAGCGCCGCTCCATCTCGGCAACGCTCCAGCGCAGGGCGTTGGCCGCATCCTTCATGTCGGTCACCACCGGGCACAACAGGTGTGGAATGCCTTCGTAGATCGACAGCTCAAGCATTTTCGGGTCGATCATGATCAGCTTGGCGTCATCCGGGCCCGACTTGAACAGGATCGACAGGATCATCGCGTTCACACCCACCGACTTACCGGAACCGGTGGTACCGGCGACCAGCAAGTGGGGCATTTTCGCCAGGTCGGTGATCACCGGCTTGCCGCCGATGTCGTGGCCCAGGGCCAGGGTGACCGGAGATTTGAAGTTGTCGTATTCCGGGGTCGACAGCACTTCGGAGAAGCGCACGATCTGCCGGTCTTCGTTGGGAATCTCGATACCGACGGTAGTCTTTCCCGGAATCACTTCCACCACCCGCACGCTGGTCACGGCCAGCGAACGCGCCAGATCCTTGGCCAGGTTGGAAATGCGGCTGACCTTGACGCCGGCAGCCGGCTGGATTTCGTAGCGGGTAATCACCGGGCCCGGGTGGATCGAATCCACCGAGACTTCGACGCCGAATTCCTTGAGCTTGATTTCCAGCAGGTGGCCGACGGCCGCCAGGGATTCAGGGGAGTAATTGAGCTGTTTCTTTTCCGCAGGATCAAGAATCGAGATCGGCGGCAAGGTGCCTTCCACGGCGCTGTCGACAAACAACGGCGCCTGTTTCTCTTTCTGCACGCGATGGCTCGGCTCGGGGGCCTTCGGCGGCGCAGGGGCAATCACCGGCGGCACTTGCTTCTCGCGGTCCGACATGTGCTTGGTCAGGGCCTGCTCGCGTTCGATCAGGCGTTCCTTGACCTTGGCCTGCTCACGCCGGTCCGGCGTGCTCGGGGCTACCACCTCGTTGACGCGGGTATCCACCTCGCGCAGTTGCGCAACCATGCGTTTGCGGTCCACCCGGGCCGACCACCAGCGATTGGCCGCGCCCTGGAACAGTTCGAGCAGGTCGAGGGTGATCTTGCCGGTCACGTCCATGACCTTGAACCAGGACAGGTCGGTAAACACGGTGAGGCCGAACAGGAACAGCGCAATAAACATCAGGGTGCTGCCCTGGATGTTCAGGGTCCTGCGGGCCAGGTCGCCGAGGCTTTCGCCCAGAGCGCCGCCGGCACCGGCCGGCAGACCGGTAGGTGCATGGAAATGGATATGGGCCAGGGCCGCGCCGGACAACACCAGGAACACCAGGCCGATCAGGCGCCAGGAGAACAGCCAGCCGCTCCATTGCCACGGCTCGTGACGCTGGCGGAAGATCTGCCAGGTCTTGATGGCCAGCAGCAACGGGAAGATGTAAGCGAAGTAACCCAGCACCATGAACAGGATGTCGGCGCTGTAGGAGCCGGCCGGACCACCGAAGTTCTGCACGTCTTCGATCTTGCTGTTGTGGCTCCAGCCTGGATCGTCCTTGCCATAGGTAAGCAAGGCCATCATCAGGAACAGGCACAGCGCGCCGATGGCGATCAGTGCACCTTCCTTGAGTCGGTAGTGCAGGTGCTGGCGCCAGGCGGGCACGACTGCGGCTTTAGGTGTTGCGGCGGATTTCTTCAAAACGGGTCTTTTCCTGCGCCTTTAGCGCGTCCATCTGTTGAATGACTGCAAAACACTGCCCAATCCGGGCAGGTAAAAAATGAACGAGTGCCAGTGGAGCTACTTTTAACACCCTGCTACTGATTCATGAAACGGCGATAACGCCCCAATGGCCGCATTGTACGGGTTTGTGTGCGCGATGCCACGCACTTGGCCCTACGTTACACAGCATAGCCAATGTTCAATTTCATAACGTTCAATTTGAGCATGCATTGTCTTTACTGACAAAGGCTTATGAGCTGTTTTTGCCAATCCAGGCTAGCTTGCCGACCGACGTACGCGATTACGACCACGCCCCCGGCATAGAGTTGCAGAAACACCCGTTCATGCTTATCTGCACCGATCCCATGTTCGGGGTAGCCCCAGAGCGTTTCGTCGACAATAATCACAGCTCTTGCAACGGACAACATCGCCGTTTCCGCCCTCCCCTTCCGTAAGCCTGGATGCCATGCTGACCTGGTTACAACGCAACACCCTGACCTTCCCACCGCTGGCCAAGGCCATGCGCGAACCCAATGGCCTGCTCGCGGCCGGTGGCGACCTGTCGGCCGACCGCCTGATCCAGGCCTACCGCCACGGCTGCTTTCCCTGGTTCTCGGAAGGCCAGCCCATCCTCTGGTGGTCGCCCGACCCACGCACCGTACTCTTCCCCGATGAGCTGCACGTTTCCCGCAGCCTCGGCAAATTGTTGCGCCAGCAGCGTTACACAGTGACCTTCGACCAGGACTTCGCTGCGGTCATCCAGGCGTGCGCGGCGCCGCGCAGTTATGCCGATGGCACCTGGATCACCGAAGCCATGCAGAACGCCTACCTGCAACTGCACCAGCGCGGCTATGCGCATTCGGTGGAGGTGTGGGACGCGGGCGAACTGGTGGGCGGCCTGTACGGCCTGGCGATGGGCCAGTTGTTTTTCGGCGAGTCCATGTTCAGTCGCGCCGACAACGCCTCGAAATACGGCTTTGCCACCCTGGTTCGGCAACTACAGGCCTGGGGCTTTGTGCTGATCGACTGCCAGATGCCCACCGATCACCTGCACAGCCTCGGCGCCCGCGCCATTCCCCGCAGCGACTTCGCCAACTACCTGCGCGACCATTTGGACCAAACCAGCTCTGCTCCGTGGGTTTCCTAGGCGACTTCCCCGCACCTGGCTTACACTTATTTCAAAGCTTATCCGAGGGTTGATCATGACCGAGCTGGCGCGTTTGAAGTTTTATGCCACTCAACCCCACTCATGCAGCTATCTGCCCGATGAGCAGGCCACCACGCTGTTCCTCGACCCCAGCCAGCCGATGGACGTGCATGTGTATGCCGATTTGTCGGAAATGGGCTTCCGGCGCAGCGGCGACCACCTTTACCGGCCGCACTGCCAGAACTGCAACGCCTGCGTACCGGCGCGCATCCCGGTGGCGCAGTTCCTGCCGGACCGCAACCAGAAACGCATCCTGAAGCGCAACGCCGACCTGACCGTTACCGCCACCAAACCCGGCTTCAGCGAAGAATATTTCGACCTTTACCAACGCTACATCGAACAGCGCCACGCCGACGGCGACATGTTCCCGCCCAGCCGCGACCAGTTTTCCACCTTCCTGGTGCGCGACCTGCCCTTCTCGCGCTTCTATGAGTTTCGGCTCGAGGGACGACTGGTGGCGGTCGCCGTGACTGACCTGCTGCCCAATGGCCTGTCGGCGGTCTACACCTTTTATGAGCCCGCCGAGGAACGGCGCAGCCTGGGACGCTTTGCGATCCTGTGGCAGATCGGTGAAGCCTTGCGCCTGGAATTGGAGGCGGTGTACCTCGGATACTGGATAAAAAACTGCAAAAAGATGAACTACAAGACCCAATATCGGCCCATTGAGCTGCTAATTAACCAAAGATGGGTCACGTTGAACTAGAACCTCTTGGCTTAAACACCCTTTTTCGGGCACAATGCACGCCGCTTTTGCCTGGCGCAGTTGCACCGGGCCATTCACTGGATACCGAGGGCTTTACTGCATGTCGAAAGAAGACAGCTTCGAAATGGAAGGCACTGTCGTCGACACCCTGCCCAACACCATGTTTCGTGTGGAGTTGGAAAATGGGCACGTCGTAACCGCGCATATCTCCGGCAAGATGCGCAAGAACTACATTCGTATTCTTACCGGTGACAAAGTGCGCGTCGAACTGACGCCCTATGACCTGAGCAAAGGGCGCATCACTTACCGCGCCCGTTAATCAAGTCAATACAAAACGCCCGGTTATGCCGGGCGTTTTTGTGTGCGCGCGATTTACCTGAAACCAGCAATCCCTTGTGGGAGCGGGCTTGCTCGCGAATGCGGCATATCAGTCACTGACTGTGTCGACTGGCACACCGCATTCGCGAGCAAGCCCGCTCCCACATTTGATCTGCATCGGTTTCAAGACAGCAAAAAGGCGCCTCTCGGCGCCTTTTTGTTTTGTTGCGTCAGCTATCAGGCCATTTCAGCCGTGGTTTCGAAGTCGAAGGTCAACTCGCCGTCCTTCAGATCGATATGCACCACGCCACCATGGTCTGCCAGTTCGCCAAACAGGATCTCTTCCGCCAGTGGGCGCTTGATCTTGTCCTGGATCAGGCGAGCCATTGGCCGAGCGCCCATTGCCGCGTCGTAGCCACCTTCCGCCAGCCAGTTGCGCGCCGCGTCCGAGACTTCCAGCTGCACGCGCTTGTCTTCCAACTGCGCCTGGAGCTCGGTGAGGAACTTGTCCACCACGCTTTTGATGACCTCATGGCTGAGGCGACCAAACTGAATGATGGTGTCCAGGCGGTTGCGGAACTCCGGCGTGAAACTCTTCTTGATCACTTCCATGGCGTCGGAAGAGTGATCCTGATGAGTAAAGCCAATGGAAGCCCGCGCGGCCGTTTCGGCACCGGCGTTGGTGGTCATGATCACGATCACGTTGCGGAAGTCCGCCTTGCGCCCGTTGTTGTCGGTCAGGGTGCCGTGGTCCATGACCTGCAACAGCAGGTTGAAGACTTCCGGGTGCGCCTTCTCGATTTCATCGAGCAGCAGCACGCAATGTGGCTGCTTGGTGATCGCCTCGGTCAACAGGCCGCCCTGGTCGAAGCCGACATAGCCCGGAGGCGCACCGATCAGGCGCGACACGGTGTGACGCTCCATGTACTCGGACATGTCGAAACGCACCAGCTCGATCCCCATGGCCTTGGCCAATTGCCGCGCCGCTTCGGTCTTGCCGACGCCGGTAGGCCCGGCGAACAGGAACGAACCGACCGGCTTGTCCGGCGACTTGAGGCCAGCGCGGGACAGCTTGATCGCGGTGGACAGCGAGTCGATCGCCGCATCCTGACCAAACACGGTCAGCTTGAGGTCGCGCTCCAGGTTACGCAGCAGCTCCCGATCGGAGGTGTTGACGTGTTTTGGCGGAATCCGCGCGATCTTCGCCACAATATCCTCGACCTGAGGCACGTCGATGCGTTTCACACGCTTCTCTACCGGCTGCAGGCGCTGGTAGGCACCCGCCTCGTCGATCACGTCGATGGCCTTGTCCGGCATGTGCCGGTCATTGATGTAGCGCGATGCCAGCTCGGCGGCTGCACGCAGCGCCTCATCGGTGTACTCGATGCCATGGTGCGCTTCAAAGCGCCCCTTGAGCCCGCGCAGGATGCCAATGGTGTCTTCTACCGAAGGCTCGGACACATCCACTTTCTGGAAGCGGCGCGCCAGGGCGCGGTCTTTTTCGAAGATCCCGCGGAATTCCTGGAACGTGGTCGAACCGATGCAACGGATATCGCCCGAAGACAGCAGCGGCTTGAGCAGGTTCGACGCATCCATCACGCCACCGGAAGCCGCACCGGCACCGATGATGGTGTGGATTTCGTCAATGAACAGGATCGCCTGCGGGCGTTTTTTCAGCTCGCCGAGCAGCGCCTTGAAGCGCTTCTCGAAGTCGCCACGGTACTTGGTCCCGGCGAGTAACGCGCCCAGGTCAAGGGAGTAGACGACGCTGTTGGCCAGCAGGTCGGGCACCTGGTTATCAACAATGCGTTTGGCCAGGCCTTCGGCAATCGCGGTTTTACCCACGCCTGCCTCACCGACCAACAACGGGTTGTTCTTGCGGCGACGCGCCAGGATCTGCGCCACGCGCTCAACTTCCAGCTCACGCCCCACCAGCGGATCGATCCGCCCCTGGCGCGCCAGTTCGTTGAGGTTGCTGGCATAAGCGTCCAGCGGGTTGCTCGAAGAAGAAGACTCACCGCCCTCGTCATCCTGCATATCCTGCTCACCTTCCGAGTGATCGCCATGCCCCGGCACCTTGGAAATGCCATGGGCGATGTAGTTGACGACATCAATACGGGCAACGCTTTGCTGCTTGAGCAGGAACACAGCCTGGCTTTCCTGCTCGCTGAAGATCGCCACGAGCACATTGGCCCCTGTGACTTCGCGCTTGCCGGAGCTCTGTACGTGGAAAACGGCACGCTGCAGTACCCGCTGGAAGCCCAGGGTTGGCTGGGTCTCGCGGTCCTCGTCATGAACGGGGATCAACGGCGTGGTGGAGTCGATAAACTCCTGCAGGTCATGCTTGAGTTTGTCGAGATTGGCACCACACGCACGCAGTACGGTGGCGGCAGCTTCGTTATCCAAAAGTGCCAGCAGCAGGTGTTCGACGGTCATGAATTCATGACGCTTCGAACGGGCCTCCTTGAAGGCAAGATTGAGGGTGACTTCGAGCTCGCGGTTTAACATAGCTTCACCTCATACCCAAGTGGTCGGAGTTAACCGTCCTTCTCGATTTCACAGAGTAGCGGATGCTGGCTTTCCCTGGCGTACTGGTTGACCTGCATGGCCTTTGTCTCGGCGATGTCGCGGGTAAACACTCCACATACTGCCCGTCCTTCTGTGTGAACGGCCAGCATTACCTTGGTCGCCAACTCGCGGTTCAGGTTAAAAAACACCTCGAGTACTTCGACGACGAAATCCATCGGTGTGTAGTCATCATTGAACAAAACCACCTTGTACATCGGCGGCGCCTGTAAAGCAGGCTTGGCCTCCTGGACAGCAATGCCTGCAGAACCGTCGTCGTCTTCTTGATGATCCGGGCGATCCTGATTGAATGTTAGTCGAATCTGGCTGATTGCATGCATGGAAAGAAAGGTTCGTCAGTGGTTCAAATACAGTGGTGGGGGCGACCTGTCAGAATTTCAACTCTGACCGACTGGTCGCCTTGACTATCGGCAAATCAGTGTTACAACCAATAGAACCCACAGTGGGTAAAAAAGGTCCGCGCAGTCAACCTTATTTATTCGGGTTAGGACGGATAAACTGGATGATACTCCAGTGATGGAGTCTGGTGCAGAGGGATATGGGCATGGCGAGCGGTAAGGTCAAGTGGTTCAACAATGCCAAGGGTTACGGCTTCATCAACGAAGACGACAAGACTGACGACCTATTTGCGCATTACTCGGCTATCCAAATGGATGGCTACAAGACACTAAAGGCAGGGCAACCGGTTTCCTTCGACATCATTCAGGGACCCAAGGGCTTGCACGCAGTGAATATCAGCGCTCCAGTCAGCGCCACTACCCCCAAAGAGGGCGTCGCTCAAAAATCAAAAAGACAACTGGCCTGATCAGCCACTGAGCAAACGCTCTAAAAAAAACCGGCCCATCAGGCCGGTTTTTTTACGCCCCTGTATCAGCTTACATATGCGAAATCAGCGCATCCCCGAACGCCGACGACGACAGCAACTTGGCGCCGTCCATCAAGCGGTGGAAGTCATAGGTCACCGTCTTGGCCGAAATGGCGCCGTTGGTACCCTTGATGATCAGGTCCGCCGCTTCGGTCCAGCCCATGTGGCGCAACATCATTTCCGCCGACAGGATCAGCGAACCCGGGTTGACCTGGTCCTTGCCGGCATACTTCGGCGCAGTACCGTGGGTGGCTTCGAACATCGCCACGGTGTCGGACAGGTTGGCGCCCGGCGCAATACCGATACCGCCCACTTCCGCCGCCAGTGCGTCGGACAGATAGTCACCATTAAGGTTAAGGGTGGCGATCACGTCGTATTCGGCCGGGCGCAGCAGGATCTGCTGGAGCATGGCGTCGGCAATGGCGTCCTTGACCACCACATTCTTGCCGGTGCGCGGGTTCTTGAATTGCATCCACGGGCCGCCATCCAGCAGGGTCGCGCCGAACTCTTCGGCCGCCACTTCGTAGGCCCATTCCTTGAAGGCACCTTCGGTGAACTTCATGATGTTGCCTTTGTGCACAATGGTCAGCGAGTCGCGGTCGTTATCCACGACATACTGCAAGGCCTTGCGCGCCAGGCGCTTGGTGCCTTCCAGGGACACCGGCTTGATGCCGATCCCGCAGTTCTGGTCGAAACGGATCTTGGTGACGCCCATCTCTTCCTTCAGGAACTTGATGACCTTGATCGCTTCCGGGGAGCCGGCTTTCCACTCGATGCCGGCGTAAATATCCTCGGAGTTCTCGCGGAAGATGGTCATGTCCACATCGCCTGGCTTCTTGACCGGGCTTGGCACGCCTTCGAACCAGCGCACCGGGCGCAGGCACACATAAAGGTCGAGCTGTTGGCGCAGGGCCACGTTCAGCGAACGGATACCGCCACCGACTGGGGTGGTCAGCGGGCCCTTGATGGAAACCACGTAGTCCTTGACCGCATCCAGGGTTTCCTGGGGCAGCCAGGTGTCCTGGTCGTAAACCTGGGTGGCCTTTTCGCCGGCATACACCTCCATCCAGGAGATTTTGCGCTTGCCGCCATAAGCCTTGTTAACAGCTGCATCGACCACCTTGATCATCACCGGGCTGATGTCGACGCCAATACCGTCACCCTCGATGAAGGGGATGATCGGGTTGTCAGGAACATTGAGAGAATGGTCTGCATTGACGGTGATTTTGTCGCCGACTGCCGGAACCTGAATCTTCTTGTATCCCATGCTGAACTCCATCTATGGATTGAACATCTGGCTGCGTTCGAGCCTACTCCAGATAAATGAGGACTGAAACCTCAGGCCCTGCACATTTGCGTCGAAAACAGCATATTTAGCGGCCTACAAGCTTGAAAGCAAAGGGAAAAGCGCCAATCTTGAGCACATCATGCGACTTTAGGCGCAACCCGCTGCCTGCGACCTTTAGACCAATGGACGACACACCTTTTGTATGAAGGCTCGGCGTAAGCATAGCGACCTATGTATAATGCCGCCGCTGACCAAAGAGTCACGACGGCCGACCGCTCTAGACAGACGCCCTCCGCCAGAAAAGCCGAGCTACTACAGTAGCTCACCCGCTTGACGCTCGACTGATGCAACCCAACATCACCGCGAAGAAACTTCGACATTTCGCTCATGGATGACTTTGAACGAACGCGCTTTACCCGGCGCATCTCGAGTTTCTGCGCATGCTTTCAGCAAAGAAGAGAGTTAATCCGAATATGCCCACCCGCTCGAAGATCATCTACACCTTCACCGACGAAGCCCCAGCCCTCGCCACCTATTCACTGCTGCCTATCGTAGAGGCCTTCACCGCTTCCGCTGATATTGCCGTGGAAACCCGCGACATTTCCCTGGCCGCGCGCATCCTCGCAAGCTTCCCCGAGCAACTGGGCGCCAAGGCCGTGCCGGACCACCTCGCCGAACTGGGCGACCTGGCCGTTACCCCTGAAGCCAACATCATCAAGCTGCCGAACATCAGTGCCTCGACCCCTCAGCTGCAAGCTGCGATCAAGGAACTGCAGGCCCAGGGCTACGCCCTGCCGGACTACCCGGAAACCGTAACCACCGACGCGGAAAAAGAAACCCGTGCACGTTACGACAAGGTCAAGGGCAGCGCCGTGAACCCGGTACTGCGCGAAGGCAACTCCGACCGCCGCGCCCCGCTGTCGGTCAAGAACTACGCTCGCAAGCACCCGCACAAAATGGGCGCCTGGGCTGCCGACTCCAAGTCCCACGTTGCCCACATGAGCACCGGCGACTTCTACGGCAGCGAGAAAGCCGTTCAGATCGAAGGCGCTGATGCCGTCAAGATCGAACTGATCGCCAAGGACGGTACCGCTACCGTCCTGAAGGAAAAAACCAGCGTACAAGCTGGCGAGATCATCGACACCGCCGTGCTGAGCAAGAAAGCCCTGCGCAGCTTCATCGCCGCTGAAATCGAAGACGCCAAGAAACAAGGCGTGCTGCTGTCGGTTCACCTGAAAGCCACCATGATGAAGGTTTCCGACCCGATCATGTTCGGCCAGATCGTTGCCGAGTTCTATAAAGACGCGCTGGCCAAGCACGCTGTGGTGCTGGAGCAGATCGGCTTCAACCTGAACAACGGCATCGGCGACCTGTACGCTCGCATCAAGGCCCTGCCGGCCGATCAGCAAGCGCAGATCGAAGCCGACATCCAGGCGGTATACGCTGCTCGCCCTTCCCTGGCGATGGTCAACTCCGACAAAGGCATCACCAACCTGCACGTGCCGAGCGACGTCATCGTCGACGCATCGATGCCTGCCATGATCCGTGACTCCGGCAAGATGTGGGGCACCGACGGCCAGCTGCACGACACCAAGGCGGTGATCCCGGATCGCTGCTACGCCACTATCTACCAGGCAGTGATCGAAGACTGCAAGGCCAATGGCGCCTTCGACCCAACCACCATGGGCAGCGTGCCAAACGTTGGCCTGATGGCGAAAAAAGCCGAAGAGTACGGCTCCCACGACAAGACCTTCCAGATCAAGGCTGACGGCGTAGTCCGCGTCACCGACAGCAAGGGCAACCTGCTGATGGAACAGGCTGTTGAAGCCGGCGACATCTTCCGCATGTGCCAGACCAAAGACGCGCCGATCCAGGACTGGGTCAAACTGGCCGTCAACCGCGCCCGCGCCAGCAACACCCCGGCCATCTTCTGGCTGGACCCACAGCGCGCGCACGACGGCGTCGTGGTCGAGAAAGTTCAGGCTTACCTGAAAGACCACAACACCGAAGGCCTGGACATCCGCATCATGTCGCCAGTCGACGCGATGAAGTTCACCCTGGAGCGCACCCGCAAGGGCCTGGACACCATCTCGGTGACCGGCAACGTTCTGCGCGACTACCTGACCGACCTGTTCCCGATCATGGAACTGGGCACCAGCGCCAAGATGCTGTCGATCGTGCCGCTGATGAACGGTGGCGGCCTGTTCGAAACCGGCGCTGGCGGCTCGGCTCCGAAGCACGTGCAGCAACTGGTTGAAGAGAACTTCCTGCGCTGGGATTCCCTGGGCGAGTTCCTCGCCCTGGCCGCATCCCTCGAGCATTTGGGTGTGACGTACAACAACCCGAAAGCCCTGGTACTGTCCAAGACCCTGGACCAGGCCACCGGCCAGTTCCTCGACAACAACAAGTCGCCATCGCGCAAAGTCGGCAACATCGACAACCGCGGCAGCCACTTCTACCTGGCGCTGTACTGGGCTCAAGCCCTGGCGGCCCAGACCGAAGACACTGCATTGCAAGCGCAGTTTGGCGAACTGGCCAAGACCCTGACCGCGAATGAGGCAACCATCGTTGCCGAGCTCAACGCTGTCCAGGGCAAGCCAGTGGACATCGGTGGCTACTACGCACCGAACGCCGAGCTGACCAGCAAGGCCATGCGCCCAAGCGCCACCCTCAACGCGGCAATCGCTGCGCTGGTGTAAGGTTGTAAGGATGCAAAGAAGCCCCGGCCCTGTGCCGGGGTTTCTGTTTCTGGACATGGCGCTTTTATTGAAGAAACCCAATCAAAATGTGGGAGCGGGCTTGCTCGCGAATGCGGTGGATCAGTCAATACCTCTTTAACTGACACGCCGTATTCGCGAGCAAGCCCGCTCCCACACTGAATGCAATCGCGCCTGAAGACAGCGTTACACCTTGAATCGAGGCACTTTATGACCTGGCTACCTCACATCACCGTCGCCACCATCGTCGAAGACAACGGCCGCTTCCTGATGGTCGAAGAACTCAAGGGCGGCCGCGCCGTGCTCAACCAGCCCGCCGGTCACCTCGACCCGAACGAAACCCTGACCGAGGCCGCCGTGCGCGAAACCCTCGAAGAGACTGGCTGGGACGTCGAAGCCACCGGGATTGTCGGGATTTACCTGTACACCGCTCCCAGCAATGGCGTGACCTATCAGCGCGTATGCTTCATCGCCAAGGCCCTGCAACACCACCCGGACTACCCACTGGACGACGGTATTCTGCGCGCCCGCTGGCTGACCCGTGACGAATTGATGGCCCTGCGCGAAGACTGGCGCAGCGAGCTGATCATCCGCTGCATCGACGATTATCTGGCCGGCCAGCGCCACAGCCTCGAATTGATCCGCCCTTCTCTTTAGCCTTGCAGACGCGAGCCTGCTAGAATCGCGTCCTTTTTAAAGACTCCCGTTGAAATCCTATGCGTGATCCAGCCCCTTCTGACACACAAAAGAAGCGCGTCATCGTCGGTATGTCCGGCGGCGTGGATTCTTCCGTTTCCGCCGTTCTGCTCATGGAGCAGGGTTATGAGGTGGAAGGCCTGTTCATGAAGAACTGGGAAGAAGACGATGGAACGGAATATTGCACCGCCATGGACGACTTGGCGGATGCCCAGGCCGTCTGCGACAAAATCGGCATCAAGCTGCACACCGCCAACTTCGCCGCCGAGTACTGGGACAACGTGTTCGAGCACTTCCTGGCCGAATACAAGGCCGGTCGCACGCCGAACCCGGACATCCTGTGTAACCGAGAGATCAAGTTCAAGGCGTTCCTCGACTACGCGATGATCCTCGGTGCCGACCTGATTGCTACGGGCCACTACGTGCGCCGTCGCGACATCGATGGCCGCACCGAGCTGCTCAAGGGCCTGGACGCCAACAAGGACCAGAGCTACTTCCTGCACGCCGTCGGCGGCGAACAGATCGCCAAGACCCTGTTCCCGGTGGGCGAGCTGGAAAAACCCGAAGTGCGCGCCATTGCCGAGAAACACGGCCTGGCCACCGCCAAGAAGAAGGATTCCACCGGGATCTGCTTTATCGGCGAGCGCCGTTTCAGCGACTTCCTCAAGCAGTACCTGCCGGCGCAACCGGGCGAGATCAAGACCACCGAAGGCGAGATCATCGGCCGTCACCACGGCTTGATGTACCACACCATCGGCCAGCGCCAGGGCCTGGGCATCGGCGGCTTGAAAGACGCCGGCGAAGAGCCGTGGTACGTGCTGGTCAAGGACCTGGAGCACAACGAGCTGATCGTGGGCCAGGGCAATGACCACCCATGGCTGTTCTCCCGCGCCCTGCTGGCCTCGGACATCTACTGGGTCAACCCGGTGGACCTCAGCAGCCCGCGCCGCCTGACGGCCAAAGTGCGCTATCGCCAGAGCGACCAGCCCTGCACCCTGGAAAAAACCGCCACCGGCTATCGCGCCACCTTCGACGACCCGCAGCGCGCCGTAACGCCGGGCCAATCGGTAGTGTTCTATGACGGAGAGATTTGCCTGGGGGGCGGTGTGATCGAAGTTGCCGAACCCTGGAGCAGCCAGGCATGAGCCCGACCCAGGAGCAACTGACGGCACTGGGCGGCGTGTTTCTCGCCGCGGTGCTGGTGGACAAGATCGCCAAGACCGGCCAGGTCACCGAGGCAGGCCTGACCTGCATGCTCGGCAGCCTGCTGATCCGCGACCCGAAGGACACCCTGGAAGTGTACGGCGGCGATGACCTGGCCCTGCGCGAAGGTTATCGCGCACTGGTCGGCGCCCTCGAGCGCGATCCAAGCACCTTGCAGCGCGAGCCGCTGCGCTACGCCCTGTCGATGCTCGGCCTGGAGCGTCAATTGGCCAAGCGCGACGACCTGCTGGACACCATCGGCAAGCGCCTGCCGCAGATCCAGTCCCAGGTCGAGCATTTTGGCCCGGCCCACGAAAACGTGATCGCAGCCTGTGGCGCCCTGTACCAGGACACCCTGAGCACCTTGCGCCAGCGGATCCAGGTGCACGGCGATATGCGCAACCTGCAACAACCGAACAACGCCTCGAAAATCCGCGCCCTGCTGTTGGCCGGTATTCGTTCGGCGCGGTTATGGCGCCAATTGGGCGGTCATCGCTGGCAGTTGGTGGTCAGCCGACGCAAATTGCTGAAAGAGCTTTACCCGTTGATGCGCAACGAATAAGTCGCAGCAACCGATTTTTTTATAGCCCCACGCGTAATACGCCGGTCAGTTGGCAACGGACCGGCGGATTTTTTCATGTATGATACGCGCCCCATTTCGTTGCCCGACTGTCCGAGAACACCCCATGCAGCTTTCTTCGCTCACTGCGGTTTCCCCTGTTGACGGCCGCTACGCCGGCAAAACCCAGGCCCTGCGCCCTATTTTCAGCGAATACGGCTTGATCCGTGCTCGTGTTCTGGTTGAAGTGCGCTGGCTCCAGCGCCTGGCCGCTCACCCTGGCATCAGCGAAGTGCCGGCGTTCTCTGCCGAAGCCAACGCTGTGCTGAACGCCCTGGCGGAAAACTTCGCTCTGGAGCACGCCGAGCGTGTCAAAGAGATCGAGCGCACCACCAACCACGACGTTAAAGCCATCGAATACCTGCTCAAAGAGCAAGCGGCCAAGCTGCCGGAACTGGCCAAGGTCAGCGAGTTCATCCACTTTGCCTGCACCAGCGAGGACATCAACAACCTGTCCCACGCCCTGATGCTGCGCGAAGGCCGTGATGACGTGATGCTGCCACTGATGCGCCAGACTGCCGACGCCATCCGCGAACTGGCGATCCGTTTCGCCGACGTTCCGATGCTGTCGCGCACCCACGGCCAGCCGGCTTCGCCGACCACCCTGGGTAAAGAACTGGCCAACGTGGTGTACCGCCTGGAGCGCCAGATCGCTCAAGTCGCGGCCGTACCGCTGCTGGGCAAGATCAACGGCGCCGTAGGCAACTACAACGCCCACCTGTCGGCCTATCCTGAGATCGACTGGGAAGAAAACGCCCGCGCCTTCATCGAAGACGAACTGGGCCTGGGTTTCAACCCGTACACCACGCAAATCGAACCCCACGACTACATCGCCGAGCTGTTCGACGCGATTGCGCGCTTCAACACCATCCTGATCGACTTCGATCGCGATATCTGGGGCTACATCTCCCTGGGCTACTTCAAGCAGCGCACCATTGCCGGCGAAATCGGTTCGTCGACCATGCCGCACAAGGTCAACCCGATCGACTTCGAAAACTCCGAAGGCAACCTCGGGATCGCCAACGCCCTGTTCCAGCACCTGGCCAGCAAGTTGCCAATCTCCCGCTGGCAGCGCGACCTGACCGACTCCACCGTACTGCGCAACCTCGGCGTGGGCTTCGCCCACAGCGTGATCGCGTACGAAGCCAGCCTCAAAGGCATCAGCAAACTGGAGCTCAACGAGCAGAAGATCGCCGCTGACCTGGACGCTTGCTGGGAAGTGCTGGCCGAGCCGATCCAGACCGTGATGCGCCGCTATAACATCGAAAACCCGTACGAGAAGCTCAAAGAGCTGACCCGCGGCAAGGGCATCACCTCCGAAGCGCTGCAAACTTTCATTGACGGCCTGGACATGCCAGCCGCCGCCAAGGCCGAGCTGAAACTGCTCACCCCGGCCAACTACATCGGCAACGCTGTGGCTCAAGCCAAACGCATCTGATAGAAGCTTGACCCCTTGAGACGCCCGGCAGCGCCGGGCGTTTTTATTCCCGTCTGAAAAGTGCTTTTTTTCAATAGGTTACACATGAATCCTGACATTCCTCTTCAACTTCTGGGCGGCATCACGGCACGGGAATTCCTGCGCGACTACTGGCAGAAAAAACCCCTGCTGATCCGCCAGGCCATCCCTGACTTCGAAAGCCCGATCGACGCCGACGAACTGGCCGGCCTGGCGCTGGAAGAAGAAGTCGAGTCGCGCCTGATCATCGAACACGGCGAACGCCCGTGGGAGTTGCGTCGCGGCCCGTTCGCCGAAGATGCCTTCAGCACCCTGCCCGAGCGCGAGTGGACCCTGCTGGTGCAGGCGGTCGACCAGTTCGTGCCGGAAGTGGCCGAACTGCTGGAAAACTTCCGCTTCCTGCCAAGCTGGCGCATTGACGATGTGATGATCAGCTACGCCGCCCCGGGTGGCAGCGTGGGCCCGCACTTCGACAACTACGACGTGTTCCTGCTGCAAGGTTCCGGCAAGCGCAACTGGAAGATCGGCCAGATGTGCAACTCCGAAAGCCCGCTGCTGCAACACACGGACCTGCGCATCCTCGCTGAATTCGAAGAGACCGCCGAATGGGTGCTGGAACCGGGCGACATGCTCTACCTGCCGCCCCGCCTGGCCCACTGCGGTGTGGCCGTGGATGATTGCATGACCTACTCCGTAGGCTTCCGCGCCCCGAGCGCCGCTGAAGTGCTGACCCATTTCACCGACTTCCTCAGCCAGTACCTGACTGACGAAGAGCGCTACACCGACGCCGATGCCCAGCCGGTCAGCGACCCGCACCAGATCCAGGGCGACGCCCTCGACCGCCTGAAAAGCCTGTTGGCCGAGCACATGAGCGACGAGCGCATGCTGCTGACCTGGTTCGGCCAGTTCATGACCGAGCCGCGCTACCCGGAACTGGTCGCCGGCCCGGAAGTGGAAGAAGAAGACCTGCTGGGCAGCCTGGAAAACGGCGCCGTGCTGATCCGCAACCCGAGCGCCCGCCTGGCCTGGTCCGAAGTCGACGACGACCTGCTGCTGTTCGCCAGCGGCCAGAGCCGCCTGTTGCCGGGCAAGCTGCGGGAACTGCTGAAGCTGGTGTGCGCCGCCGACGCCCTGCACATCGACAACCTCGGCCCATGGCTGGCGGATGAAGATGGCTGCGCCCTGCTGTGGGAACTGGTCAAGCAAGGGAGCCTGGGGTTTGCCGATGAATAAGATTCACGTAAGTGTCGCGGACTGGCAAAAGGATATCGCCGAGATACGGCGCATTCGTGAAGCGGTATTTATCGCTGAACAATCGGTTCCACCGGAGCTGGAATGGGATGCAGACGACGCGAGTGCCGTGCATTTCCTGGCGTTCGAAGGCGACTTTCCCATCGGTACTGCACGCCTGCTGCCTACCGGCGAGATCGGCCGCGTGTCGGTTCTCAAGGACTGGCGCGGCCTGAAGGTCGGCGACAAGCTGATGGAAGCGGTGATCGGCGTGGCCGAGAAACGCGGCCAGACCCGGCAGATCCTCAGTGCACAGGTCCATGCGGCGCCATTTTATGAGCGCCTGGGCTTCAAGATTGTCAGCGATGAGTTCCTGGAAGTCGGGATTCCTCACGTTGATATGGTGCGCGAGGGCTGATCCGAGACCGCGCCGCGCCCTTCGCAGGCAAGCCAGCTCCCACATTCGATCCAGTACATCCTTTGGAATGAGGTCAAATGTGGGAGCGGGCTTGCTCGCGAAGGCGCCATCAGCAACACCTCAAAAGGCCCTGCCATCCCCCGATGCCAGGGCCTTTTGCCGTCCAGGATTCAACTTGCACCCCGCCAGGCCGACAAACTGGCAATATCTAGCCTAAATGACTCGCAGAGATAACGGACATGTCCCTACGCACCCTGCTCACCCTGTTGCTCCTGGCCACCAGTTTCTCGGTGATGGCCGCCACCGAAGTCGTGCCCCTGAGCAACCGCACCAGCGCCGACCTGCTGCCGGTGGCGCAGAACTTTATCGGCAAGGACGGCACCGTCAGCGCCTACGGCAACCAACTGATCGTGAACGCCGAGCCCGACAAGATCCAGGGCCTGCGCGCCCTGCTCGCGCAACTGGATACGCCTTCCAAACGCCTGTTGATCACCGTCGACACCAACGAAAACAACCAGCAGAGCAACGGCAACAATCAAACACAGGTCATCACCTACAGCACCGAAAGCCGTGACGGCGGGATCCAGCAGATCCAGGCCAGCGAAGGCGTGCCCGCGCTGATCCAGGTCGGCCAGAGCGTGCCCCTCACCACCACCCAGCCCGATGCCTACGGCCGCCCGCAGAACCAGACCCAGTATCGCAACGTAACCCAGGGCTTCTACGTGACGGCCAGCGTCACCGGCGAGACCGTTCACCTGAGCATCAGTACCAATCGTGACCGCATGAGCCAAGAACGTCCCGATGTAGTGAACGTGCAAAGTACCGACACAACTGTCAGCGGACGCCTGGGCGAGCGGATCACCCTGGCCGGGATCAACCGCCAGACCCAAGCCGACAAAAGCACTACAACCCGCAGCTACTCTACTCAAGGGCGCGATGACCTGACATTGCGGGTCAAAGTCGACACGCTGAACTGAAGCACCAAAAACTGACTGACGAGTCGTATTAGACTAAAGATGTAGTGCTTTAAAAAAAGCACTACAAAACATTTGACGATCCAAAAAAGCATGGGCATGATGGCCTCGCTCCCGCTAATCAGGGGCCCTGGCAAGGGCCTTCGGATCGTCGCTCAAAGCCACCCACCTGAGCCGATTCGTGTCTGTACCGCCCACAAGGTGTGTTTGACGAGGTTGCGACTGGAACGAAGTTGTCCCGAGGGACGGAAGCTAACCAGGTAACCCGGCAACACACTGATGGATCGTACAAAGGCCCACGACGCCCGAAGACTGTTCGCAGTTCGCCCTTACCTGCTCAACTCCCCCTTGAGCCACTCGTTCATCCCGTCGCCTTCCCCGCCGAGCCTGACTTGACCGCCTAAGCTTCTGGTCAGCGAGCAGCCATAACCACGCACTGATACGTGGCTGGCAAATGGAATTTTCCACCTAGACCTATGCGACGAGGTTTTTCCCCATGGCACTGACACGCGAACAGCAAATTGCAGCCCTTGAAAAAGACTGGGCTGAAAACCCACGCTGGAAAGGCGTGACCCGCGCTTATTCCGCTGCTGACGTCGTCCGCCTGCGTGGCTCGGTTCAACCTGAGCACACCTTTGCAAAACTCGGCGCCGAGAAGCTGTGGAAGCTGGTCACCCAGGGTGCCAAGCCGTCCTTCCGTCCCGAAAAAGATTTCGTCAACTGCATGGGCGCCCTGACTGGCGGCCAAGCGGTTCAACAGGTCAAAGCCGGTATCCAGGCGATCTACCTGTCTGGCTGGCAAGTGGCAGCGGACAACAACTCCGCTGAATCCATGTACCCCGACCAATCGCTGTACCCGGTGGACTCCGTGCCAACCGTGGTCAAGCGCATCAACAACTCGTTCCGCCGTGCCGACCAGATCCAGTGGAAAGCCGGTAAAGGCCCGGGCGATGAAGGCTACATCGACTACTTCGCACCGATCGTTGCAGACGCTGAAGCCGGTTTCGGTGGCGTACTGAACGCCTACGAGCTGATGAAGAGCATGATCGAGGCAGGCGCTGCCGGCGTTCACTTCGAAGACCAGCTGGCTTCGGTGAAGAAATGCGGCCACATGGGCGGCAAGGTACTGGTTCCAACCCAGGAAGCTGTTCAAAAGCTGACGGCTGCTCGTCTGGCTGCTGACGTTGCTGGCACTCCGACCATCATCCTGGCCCGTACCGATGCCAACGCGGCTGATTTGCTGACCTCGGATTGCGACCCGTACGACCAGCCGTTCGTGACTGGCGAACGTACCCAGGAAGGTTTCTATAAAGTGCGCGCCGGTCTCGACCAGGCGATCGCTCGTGGCCTGGCCTACGCGCCGTACGCCGATCTGATCTGGTGCGAAACCGCCAAGCCGGACCTGGACGAAGCTCGCCGCTTTGCCGAAGCCATCAAGAAGGAATACCCGGATCAACTGCTGTCCTACAACTGCTCGCCTTCCTTCAACTGGAAGAAGAACCTGGACGACGCGACCATCGCCAAGTTCCAGCGTGAACTGTCTGCCATGGGCTACAAGCACCAATTCATCACCCTGGCCGGCATTCACAACATGTGGCACAGCATGTTCAACCTGGCGCACGACTACGCCCGCAACGACATGACTGCCTACGTGAAGCTGCAGGAACAAGAGTTCGCTGATGCTGCCAAGGGTTACACCTTTGTGGCGCACCAGCAGGAAGTGGGCACCGGTTACTTCGACGACATGACCACCGTGATCCAGGGCGGCACCTCGTCCGTGACTGCGCTGACCGGTTCGACCGAAGAAGAGCAGTTCCACTAAGTACTGAGTACACGGCCACTGCGGCCCCACGGAAGACCTAACCGCAGTGCCGCACAGCAATCACGCCCCGACTGGTTCGGGGCGTTTTTTTTGCACTGATGAAACCCTGCCTGACACAACACAGATCAAAATGTGGGAGCGGGCTTGCTCGCGAATGCGGTGTATCAGTCAACAGATTCATTGGCTGACCCACTGCATTCGCGAGCAAGCCCGCTCCCACAAGGGGAATGTGTGCATTCTGAAAATTTGTGCAAAACATTGATCTAGAGCGGTATCTGCATCAACCAGATCGGTTAAAAGATCTCCGTCAGCAACTAAGCGACAATCTAGCAAGTAACGGCAACTTCCCCCGCCACACGAGAAACATTCGCTTAAACCCCACGCAAACAATATTCATTATCATTTAGAGCATGAAAACTTCTTTACCGGTTAAACAAAACACAATTCGTGAAAAGCCCGCTAATGCCCGCAGCACAAGGGCTACAGCCCCAAGAAGGTGCACTATGTCCTTATTCCATCGAATAATTTCGCTATAGGAATTTTACTTGCCCGGTGTTTAGCCATAAAATCACCGCGATTGATTGCGCTGCGACATATCGTCACTGCATCGTTACTTTTTCGAGCTCAGAGACCTTTGCTCTCTGTTAAGGATTTCCAGCATGACCGAAGCGACAGGACTCATGGCCCACAACTGGGGCTTTGCCATTTTCCTCCTCGGTGTAGTCGGCCTTTGCGCCTTCATGCTCGGCGTCTCCAGCCTCCTCGGGTCAAAAGCCTGGGGCCGCAGCAAAAACGAACCGTTCGAGTCCGGCATGCTACCTACAGGTGGCGCCCGCTTGCGGCTCTCAGCCAAATTCTATCTGGTCGCGATGCTCTTCGTGATCTTCGACATCGAAGCCCTTTTTCTCTTTGCCTGGTCTGTGTCCGTCCGCGAAAGCGGCTGGACCGGATTCGTCGAAGCCCTCGTTTTCATAGCAATTCTGTTGGCAGGCCTTGTCTACCTATTTCGAGTGGGCGCCCTTGACTGGGCTCCGGAAGCTCGTCGCAAGCGGCAAGCGAAGCTGAAACAATGAGGCTTTGGCGATGCAATACAATCTCACCAGGATCGACCCGGATGCTCCTAACGAGCAGTACCCAATCGGCGAACGGGAAACCGTTTCCGACCCGTTAGAAGACCAAGTCCACAAAAACATCTACATGGGCAAGCTGGAAGACGTGCTGAGTGGCGCGGTCAACTGGGGACGTAAGAACTCCCTGTGGCCGTACAACTTCGGTCTGTCCTGCTGCTACGTGGAAATGACCACCGCCTTCACGGCGCCCCACGACATCGCGCGCTTTGGCGCCGAAGTTATCCGGGCATCGCCGCGTCAGGCGGATTTCATGGTTATCGCCGGTACCTGCTTTATCAAGATGGCGCCGATCATTCAGCGTCTCTACGAGCAAATGCTCGAGCCAAAGTGGGTTATCTCCATGGGTTCGTGCGCCAACTCCGGTGGCATGTACGACATCTACTCCGTGGTTCAGGGGGTGGACAAGTTCCTGCCCGTGGACGTCTACGTGCCTGGCTGCCCGCCCCGCCCTGAAGCATTTCTGCAAGGCTTGATGCTGTTGCAGGAATCGATTGGCAAGGAGCGTCGTCCACTTTCCTGGGTTGTCGGAGATCAAGGCGTATACCGCGCCGAGATGCCGTCACAAAAGGAACAGCGCCGCGAACAGCGTATTCAGGTAACCAACCTGCGCAGCCCCGACGAAGTCTGATCCAGAACCGCTTCTTTTATAGAACGAAAACCTGGCTTCATTCTTTACGTTGACCGAAAGCGATAAAAAACCATGACTACAGGCAGTGCTCTGTACATCCCGCCTTATAAGGCAGACGACCAGGATGTGGTCGTCGAACTCAACAACCGTTTTGGCCCTGACGCCTTCACCGCCCAGGCCACACGCACCGGCATGCCGGTGCTGTGGGTGGCGCGTGCCAGGCTCGTCGAAGTCCTGAGCTTCCTGCGCAACCTGCCCAAGCCGTACGTCATGCTCTATGACCTGCATGGCGTGGACGAGCGCCTGCGCACCAAGCGCCAGGGGCTGCCGAGCGGCGCCGACTTCACCGTGTTCTACCACTTGATGTCGCTTGAACGTAACAGCGACGTGATGATCAAGGTGGCCCTCTCCGAGAGCGACCTGAGCGTTCCGACCGTGACCGGTATCTGGCCCAACGCCAACTGGTACGAGCGTGAAGTGTGGGACATGTTCGGCATCGATTTCCCGGGCCACCCGCACCTGTCGCGCATCATGATGCCGCCGACCTGGGAAGGTCACCCGCTGCGCAAGGACTTCCCTGCCCGCGCCACCGAATTCGATCCATTCAGCCTGACCCTCGCCAAGCAACAGCTTGAAGAAGAGGCTGCGCGCTTCCGTCCGGAAGACTGGGGCATGAAGCGCTCCGGCACCAACGAGGACTACATGTTCCTCAACCTGGGCCCGAACCACCCTTCGGCTCACGGTGCCTTCCGCATCATCCTGCAACTGGACGGCGAAGAAATCGTCGACTGCGTACCGGACATCGGCTACCACCACCGTGGTGCCGAGAAGATGGCCGAGCGTCAGTCGTGGCACAGCTTCATCCCGTACACCGACCGTATCGACTACCTCGGCGGCGTGATGAACAACCTGCCGTACGTGCTCTCGGTCGAGAAGCTGGCCGGCATCAAGGTGCCGGACAAGGTCGACACCATCCGCATCATGATGGCCGAGTTCTTCCGGATCACCAGCCACCTGCTGTTCCTGGGTACCTATATCCAGGACGTCGGCGCCATGACCCCGGTGTTCTTCACCTTCACCGACCGTCAGCGTGCGTACAAGGTCATCGAAGCCATCACCGGTTTCCGCCTGCACCCGGCCTGGTACCGCATCGGCGGCGTCGCCCACGACCTGCCGCGTGGCTGGGAACGCCTGGTCAAGGAATTCATCGACTGGATGCCCAAGCGTCTGGACGAATACCAGAAAGCCGCCCTGGACAACAGCATCCTCAAGGGCCGGACCATCGGCGTCGCCCAGTACAACACCAAAGAGGCCCTGGAATGGGGCGTCACCGGTGCTGGCCTGCGTTCCACCGGTTGCGATTTCGACCTGCGTAAAGCACGCCCGTACTCCGGCTACCAGAACTTCGAATTCGAAGTGCCGCTGGCGGCCAACGGCGATGCCTACGACCGCTGCATCGTGCGCGTCGAAGAAATGCGCCAGAGCCTGAAGATCATCGAACAGTGCATGCGCAACATGCCGGAAGGCCCGTACAAGGCGGATCACCCGCTGACCACGCCGCCGCCGAAAGAGCGCACGCTGCAACACATCGAAACCCTGATCACGCACTTCCTGCAAGTTTCGTGGGGCCCGGTAATGCCGGCCAACGAATCCTTCCAGATGATCGAAGCGACCAAGGGTATCAACAGTTATTACCTGACGAGCGATGGCGGCACCATGAGCTACCGCACCCGGATTCGTACGCCAAGCTTCCCGCACCTGCAGCAGATCCCTTCGGTGATCAAAGGTGAAATGGTCGCGGACTTGATTGCGTACCTGGGTAGTATCGATTTCGTTATGGCCGACGTGGACCGCTAAGCATGAATAGCACGCTTATCCAGACAGACCGTTTCACCTTGAGTGAAACCGAGCGCTCGGCCATCGAGCACGAGCTGCATCACTACGAAGACCCGCGCGCGGCGTCGATCGAAGCCTTGAAGATCGTCCAGAAGGAACGTGGCTGGGTGCCGGACGGCGCCCTCTACGCCATCGGCGAGATCCTCGGCATCCCCGCCAGCGACGTTGAAGGCGTGGCGACGTTCTACAGCCAGATCTTCCGCCAGCCGGTCGGCCGCCACATCATTCGCGTGTGCGACAGCATGGTCTGCTACATCGGTGGCCACGAGTCCGTGGTCAGCGAGATCCAGAGCAAGCTGGGCATCGGCCTGGGCCAAACCACTCCGGACGGGCGCTTCACGCTGCTGCCGGTGTGCTGCCTGGGCAACTGTGACAAGGCGCCGGCGTTGATGATCGACGACGACACATTCGGCGACGTGCAGCCTGCTGGCGTCACCCAATTGCTCGAGGGCTACCCATGACCCTGACTTCCTTCGGTCCTGCCAACCGCATCAAGCGGTCGGCCGAGACTCACCCACTGACCTGGCGCCTGCGTGACGACGGCGAGCCTGTTTGGCTTGACGAGTACCAGGCCAAGAACGGTTACGCGGCCGCGCGCAAAGCCTTTGCCGACATGGCCCAGGACGACATCGTCCAGACCGTGAAAGACGCAGGCCTTAAGGGCCGCGGCGGTGCAGGCTTCCCCACGGGTGTCAAGTGGGGCCTGATGCCCAAAGACGAATCCATCAACATCCGCTACCTGCTGTGCAACGCGGATGAAATGGAGCCGAACACCTGGAAAGACCGCATGCTGATGGAGCAACTGCCCCATCTGCTGATCGAAGGCATGCTGATCAGTGCCCGCGCGCTGAAAACCTACCGTGGCTACATCTTCCTGCGTGGCGAATACACCACCGCCGCCAAGCACCTGAACCGTGCCGTGGAAGAAGCCAAGGCCGCTGGCCTGCTGGGCAAGAACATCCTTGGTTCGGGTTTCGACTTCGAACTGTTCGTGCACACCGGCGCCGGGCGTTATATCTGCGGTGAAGAAACCGCACTGATCAACTCCCTCGAAGGCCGCCGCGCCAACCCGCGTTCCAAGCCGCCCTTCCCTGCCGCCGTGGGCGTGTGGGGCAAGCCGACCTGCGTGAACAACGTTGAAACCCTGTGCAACGTGCCGGCAATCATCGGCGACGGCGTGGAGTGGTACAAATCGTTGGCCCGCGAAGGCAGCGAAGACATGGGCACCAAGCTCATGGGCTTCTCCGGCAAGGTCAAGAACCCGGGCCTGTGGGAACTGCCTTTCGGCGTGACCGCACGCGAGCTGTTCGAGGACTACGCCGGCGGCATGCGCGATGGCTACACCCTCAAGGCCTGGCAGCCAGGCGGCGCCGGTACCGGCTTCCTGTTGCCAGAACACCTGGACGCTCAAATGTACGCCGGCGGCATCGGCAAGGTGGGCACCCGTATGGGTACCGGCCTGGCCATGGCCGTGGACAACACCGTGAACATGGTGTCGTTGCTGCGCAACATGGAGCAGTTCTTCTCCCGCGAATCCTGTGGCTTCTGCACCCCGTGCCGCGACGGTTTGCCATGGAGCGTCAAGCTGCTGATGGCCCTGGAAAACGGCGAAGGCCGCGAGGGCGACATCGAGACCCTGCTGGGTCTGGTCGGTTTCCTCGGCCCAGGCAAGACCTTCTGTGCTCACGCACCGGGCGCCGTGGAGCCATTGGGCAGCGCGATCAAATACTTCCGCTCGGAGTTCGAAGCCGGCATCGCGCCTACCAGCGCCGCCGTCCCGCCTCTGGCAAGGCCGATCGTAGTCGGCGCGTAACGCTTAAAAAGGCGAAGGGTCCGTGCCCTTCGCTTTCTCATGTGCTGACGCCTTCAAGGCTGTGTTGATGCACATGAATAACAAGATTCCATTAGCCACGCCCGCTGACACCGGGCCAACGAAGAACTTTGAACCATGGCCACTATCCACGTAGACGGCAAAGAGCTCGAAGTCGATGGGGCAGACAACCTGTTACAGGCGTGTCTGTCGCTAGGCCTCGACATTCCATATTTCTGCTGGCACCCCGCCCTTGGCAGCGTTGGCGCTTGCCGCCAGTGCGCGGTCAAGCAGTACACCGACGAGAACGACACCCGTGGTCGTATCGTCATGTCCTGCATGACCCCTGCCACCGACGGCAGCTGGATCTCCATCGAAGACGAAGAAGCGAAAGTGTTTCGCGCCAGCGTCGTCGAATGGCTGATGACCAACCACCCGCACGACTGCCCTGTGTGTGAGGAAGGCGGCCACTGCCACCTGCAAGACATGACCGTGATGACCGGCCACAACGAGCGCCGGTATCGCTTCACCAAGCGTACCCACCAGAACCAGCAACTGGGCCCGTTCATTTCCCACGAGATGAACCGCTGCATCGCTTGCTACCGCTGCGTGCGCTTCTATAAGGACTACGCCGGCGGTACCGACCTCGGTGTGTTTGGCGCCCACGACAACGTGTACTTCGGTCGCGTTGAAGACGGCACCCTGGAAAGCGAATTCTCCGGCAACCTCACCGAGGTCTGCCCGACCGGTGTGTTCACCGACAAGACTCACTCCGAGCGCTATAACCGCAAGTGGGACATGCAGTTCTCGCCGAGCATCTGCCATGGCTGCTCCAGCGGTTGCAACATCTCCCCGGGTGAGCGCTACGGCGAACTGCGTCGGATCGAAAACCGCTTCAACGGTTCGGTCAACCAGTACTTCCTGTGCGACCGTGGCCGTTTCGGCTACGGCTACGTCAACCGCGAAGACCGCCCACGTCAGCCACTGCTGGCCGACGGCGCCAAGTTGAGCCTCGACGAAGCACTGGATAAAGCCGCTGACCTGCTGCGCGGTCGCAACATCGTCGGTATCGGTTCGCCCCGCGCCAGCCTCGAAAGCAACTACGCGTTGCGCGAGCTGGTAGGCGCCGAACACTTCTACTCGGGTATCGAAGCCGGTGAGCTGGAGCGTATCCGCCTGGTGCTGCAAGTTCTGAACGACAGCCCGCTGCCGGCTCCGAACATGCGCGACATCGAAGACCACGACGCGATCTTCGTCCTCGGTGAAGACCTGACCCAGACCGCTGCACGCGTGGCCCTGTCCCTGCGCCAGTCGGTAAAAGGCAAGGCCGAAGACATGGCCGACGCCATGCGCGTCCAGCCTTGGCTCGACGCTGCGGTGAAAAACATCGGCCAGCACGCGCTGAACCCGCTGTTTATCGCCAGCCTGACCGCCACCAAGCTCGACGACATCGCAGAAGAATGCGTACACGCCGCGCCTGACGACCTGGCCCGCATCGGTTTCGCCGTGGCCCACGCCCTCGACGCCAGTGCGCCTGCCGTAGAAGGCCTGGACGCTGAAGCCGCTGAACTGGCCAAGCGTATCGCCGACGCCCTGCTGGCCGCCAAGCGTCCATTGATCATTGCCGGTACCTCGTTGGGTTCCAAGGCGCTGATCGAAGCCGCTGCCAACATTGCCAAAGCCTTGAAGCTGCGCGAGAAGAACGGTTCCATCAGCCTGATCGTGCCGGAAGCCAACAGCCTTGGCCTGGCCATGCTCGGTGGCGAGTCCCTCGACGCCGCTCTGCAAGCCGTGACCGACGGCAGTGCCGACGCGATCGTGGTGCTGGAAAACGACCTGTACACCCGCACTGATTCGGCCAAGGTCGACGCAGCGCTGAACGCGGCCAAAGTGGTGATCGTTGCCGACCACCAGAAAACCGCCACCAGCGACCGTGCCCACCTGGTACTGCCCGCCGCCAGCTTTGCTGAAGGCGACGGTACCCTGGTCAGCCAGGAAGGCCGCGCCCAGCGCTTCTTCCAGGTGTTCGATCCGAAGTACATGGACGCCAGCATCCTGGTTCACGAAGGCTGGCGCTGGCTGCATGCCCTGCGCGCCACCCTGCTGAACCAGCCGATCGACTGGACCCAGCTCGACCACGTGACCGCTGCCGCCGCTGCCGCTGCACCGCAACTGGCACGCATCGTCGACGCTGCACCGTCCGCCGCGTTCCGCATCAAGGGCATGAAACTCGCCCGTGAACCGTTGCGTTACTCCGGCCGTACCGCCATGCGGGCTGACATCAGCGTGCATGAGCCACGTACACCGCAAGACAACGACACCGCGTTTGCCTTCTCCATGGAAGGTTACTCGGGTTCGGTCGAGCCACGTCAGCAGGTGCCTTTCGCCTGGTCACCGGGCTGGAACTCGCCGCAGGCCTGGAACAAGTTCCAGGACGAAGTCGGTGGCCACATCCGTGCCGGCGACCCGGGCACCCGCCTGATCGAAAGCACCGGTGACTCGCTGAACTGGTTCGCCAGCGTTCCGCGTCCGTTCAACCCGGCCCAGGGCACTTGGCAGGTTGTGCCGTTCTTCCACCTGTTCGGCAGCGAAGAGACTTCTTCCAAAGCCGCGCCGGTACAAGAGCGCATTCCAGCCGCCTACGTGTCCGTAGCCAAGTCCGAAGCCGACCGCCTGGGCGTCAACGACGGTGCCCTGCTCAGCGTGAACGTCGCCGGCAAGACCCTGCGTCTGCCGCTGCGCATCGACGAAGAGTTGGGTGCTGGCCTGGTTGCATTGCCAAAAGGCCTCGCGGGGATTCCTCCGGCGATCTTCGGCCTTACCGTTGACGGTCTGCAGGAGGCAGCTCAATGACCTGGTTCACCCCTGAAGTGATCGACGTGATCATCGCGGTGGTCAAGGCCATCGTGATCCTGTTGGCCGTGGTCGTGGCGGGCGCCCTGCTCAGCTTCGTCGAACGTCGCCTGCTGGGCTGGTGGCAGGACCGTTACGGTCCGAACCGCGTTGGCCCGTTTGGTATGTTCCAGATCGCCGCCGACATGCTGAAAATGTTCTTCAAGGAAGACTGGACCCCGCCGTTTGCCGACAAGGTGATCTTCACCCTGGCACCGGTCGTGGCCATGAGCGCCTTGCTGATTGCCTTCGCAATCATCCCGATCACCCCGACCTGGGGCGTGGCGGACCTGAACATCGGCTTGCTGTTCTTCTTCGCCATGGCCGGCTTGTCGGTCTACGCGGTGCTGTTCGCCGGTTGGTCGAGCAACAACAAGTTCGCCCTGCTGGGCAGCTTGCGGGCCTCGGCCCAGACCGTGTCCTACGAAGTGTTCATGGGCCTCGCGCTGATGGGCATCGTGGTGCAGGTGGGCTCGTTCAACATGCGCGACATCGTCGAGTACCAGGCGCAGAACCTGTGGTTCATCATTCCGCAGTTCTTCGGCTTCTGTACGTTCTTCATCGCTGGCGTCGCCGTGACTCACCGTCACCCGTTCGACCAGCCGGAAGCGGAACAGGAACTGGCCGACGGTTACCACATTGAATACGCCGGCATGAAATGGGGCATGTTCTTCGTTGGTGAATACATCGGCATCATCTTGATCTCGGCCCTGCTGGTCACGCTGTTCTTCGGCGGCTGGCACGGTCCGTTCGGCATCCTGCCGCAGCTGGCGTTCTTCTGGTTCTTCCTGAAGACCGCGTTCTTCATCATGCTGTTCATCCTGCTGCGCGCTTCCATCCCGCGTCCACGGTATGACCAGGTGATGGATTTCAGCTGGCGATTCTGCCTGCCGCTGACCCTGATCAATTTGCTGGTGACTGCTGCCGTTGTGTTGTTGAACACGCCAGCGGGCGCGGTTCAGTGAGGATTTGACCCATGTTCAAATATATTGGCGACATCGTTAAGGGTACCGGTACCCAGTTGCGAAGCCTGGTGATGGTGTTCGGTCACGGCTTTCGCAAACGCGACACCCTGCAATACCCGGAAGAAGCGGTGTACCTGCCGCCGCGTTATCGCGGCCGCATTGTCCTGACCCGCGACCCCGACGGCGAAGAGCGCTGCGTGGCCTGCAACCTGTGCGCCGTGGCGTGCCCGGTGGGTTGCATCTCGCTGCAGAAAGCTGAAACCGAAGACGGTCGCTGGTACCCGGACTTCTTCCGCATCAACTTCTCGCGCTGCATTTTCTGCGGCCTCTGCGAGGAAGCTTGCCCGACCACCGCGATCCAGCTGACACCGGATTTCGAGATGGCCGAGTTCAAACGTCAGGACCTGGTGTACGAGAAAGAAGATCTGCTGATCTCTGGTCCCGGTAAAAACCCTGATTACAACTTCTATCGTGTTGCAGGTATGGCCGTTGCCGGTAAGCCGAAAGGCGCCGCACAAAACGAAGCCGAGCCGATCAACGTGAAGAGCTTGCTGCCTTAAGGAAGAAAGATGGAATTCGCTTTCTATTTCGCATCGGGTATTGCAGTGGTGTCCACGCTTCGCGTGATCACCAACACTAACCCCGTGCACGCCCTGCTCTACCTGATCATTTCGCTGATCGCCGTGGCCATGACCTTCTTCAGCCTCGGCGCACCGTTCGCCGGTGTGCTGGAAGTGATCGCCTACGCCGGCGCCATCATGGTGCTGTTCGTGTTTGTGGTGATGATGCTCAACCTGGGGCCGGCGTCTGTCGCCCAGGAACGCGTCTGGCTCAAGCCCGGCATCTGGCTCGGCCCGGTGATCCTGGCAGCCCTGCTGCTGGCTGAACTGCTGTATGTGCTGTTCGCTCACCAGAGCGGCCAGGCCATCGGCCACACCACCGTAGACGCGAAAGCCGTGGGCATCAGCCTGTTCGGCCCGTACCTGCTGGTGGTCGAACTGGCTTCGATGCTGCTGCTCGCTGCAGCCATCACCGCCTTCCACTTGGGCCGCAACGAAGCCAAGGAGCAATGACGATGCCTGCTATCCCTTTGGAGCATGGTCTGGCGGTCGCCGGCATCCTGTTCTGCCTTGGCCTGGTCGGCCTGATGGTTCGCCGCAACATTCTGTTCGTGTTGATGAGCCTGGAAATCATGATGAACGCCGCGGCACTCGCGTTCATCGTGGCCGGTAGCCGTTGGGGCCAGCCGGATGGACAAGTGATGTTCATCCTGGTGATCAGCCTGGCAGCCGCCGAGGCCAGTATTGGCCTGGCGATCCTGCTGCAACTGTATCGTCGCTTCCACACGCTTGATATCGACGCTGCCAGTGAGATGCGCGGATGAACATGATCTTTCTGACTTTCGTATTTCCCCTGATCGGTTTCCTGCTGCTGTCGTTCTCCCGTGGACGCTGGTCGGAAAACCTCTCGGCCCTGGTCGGCGTAGGTTCCATTGGCCTGTCGGCAATTGTCGCCGCCTACGTCATCTGGCAATTCAACGTCGCACCGCCTGAAGGCGGTCACTACACCCTGGTGTTGTGGCAGTGGATGTCGGTGGAGGGCTTCAAGCCCAACTTCGCCCTCTACGTCGACGGCTTGTCGATCACCATGCTCGGCGTGGTGGTGGGTGTGGGCTTCCTGATCCACCTGTTCGCGTCCTGGTACATGCGCGGTGAAGCCGGTTACTCGCGCTTCTTCGCCTACACCAACCTGTTTATCGCCAGCATGCTGTTCCTGGTGCTGGGCGATAACCTGTTGTTCCTGTACTTCGGCTGGGAAGGCGTGGGCCTGTGCTCGTACCTGTTGATCGGTTTCTACTACAGCAACCGCAACAACGGTAACGCCGCACTCAAAGCCTTTATCGTGACCCGGATCGGTGACGTGTTCATGGCCATCGGCCTGTTCATCCTGTTCCAACAGGTGGGCACGCTGAACATCCAGGAACTGCTGGTGCTGGCGCCGCAGAAATTCCAGGTCGGCGACTTCTGGATCACCCTGGCGACCCTGATGCTGCTGGGTGGCGCTGTCGGTAAATCCGCACAACTGCCGCTGCAAACCTGGCTGGCGGATGCGATGGCCGGTCCTACCCCGGTTTCGGCACTGATCCACGCCGCAACCATGGTAACCGCCGGTGTCTACCTGATTGCCCGTACCCACGGCCTGTTCACCCTGGCGCCGGAGATTCTGCACCTCGTGGGCCTGGTGGGTGGCGTGACCCTGGTACTGGCAGGTTTTGCTGCCCTGGTTCAGACCGACATCAAGCGTATCCTCGCCTACTCGACCATGAGCCAGATCGGCTACATGTTCCTGGCCCTGGGCGTTGGCGCCTGGGACGGCGCGATCTTCCACCTGATGACCCACGCCTTCTTCAAGGCCCTGCTGTTCCTTGCTTCCGGTGCGGTGATCGTTGCCTGCCACCACGAGCAGAACATCTTCAAGATGGGCGGCCTGTGGAAGAAACTGCCGTTGGCCTACGCCAGCTTCATCGTCGGCGGCGCGGCCTTGTCGGCCCTGCCACTGGTGACCGCAGGTTTCTACTCGAAAGACGAAATCCTCTGGGAAGCCTTTGCCAGCGGTAACCACGGCCTGCTGTACGCCGGCCTGGTAGGTGCGTTCATGACCTCGCTGTACACCTTCCGCCTGATCTTCATCACGTTCCACGGTGAAGCCAAGACTGAAGCCCACGCAGGCCATGGCATTTCCCACTGGCTGCCACTGTCGGTGCTGATCATCCTGTCGACCTTCGTCGGCGCCATGATCACCCCGCCACTGGCCGGTGTTTTGCCGGAAAGCGCCGGCCATGCCGGTGGTGCAGCCAAGCACAGCCTGGAAATCGCCTCGGGCGCCATCGCCATCGCGGGTATCCTGCTGGCGGCCCTGCTGTTCCTCGGCAAGCGCCGCTTCGTCACCGCCATCGCCAACAGTGGCATTGGCCGCTTCCTTTCGGCCTGGTGGTTCGCTGCCTGGGGCTTCGACTGGATCTACGACAAACTGTTCGTCAAGCCGTACCTTGCGATCAGCCACGTACTGCGCAAAGACCCGCTCGACCAGACCATCGGTTTGATCCCGCGTGCCGCCAAGGCCGGTCACACCGCCCTGAGCCGCAGCGAGACCGGCCAATTGCGCTGGTATGCAGCTTCCATGGCGGCCGGTGCCGTCCTGGTAATCGGCGCCATCATCGTGGTCGCGGTCTGACTATGCACATTGCGAACTTTGCGAACTTGCGAAAGGAAACGAGCCCGTCATGATTCTGCCCTGGCTAATCCTGATCCCCTTTATCGGCGGCCTGCTCTGCTGGATGGGTGAACGCTTCGGCGCCACCCTCCCCCGCTGGATTGCGTTGCTGACCATGTCCCTGGAACTCGCGCTCGGCCTCTGGCTGTGGGCCCATGGCGACTATTCATTTGCTCCGGCACCGGGTGTCGATCCCACCTTCGCGCTTGAATTCAAGCACGTGTGGATCCAGCGCTTCGGCATCAACGTGCACCTGGCCCTCGACGGCCTGTCGCTGTTGATGATCCTGCTGACCGGCCTGCTGGGTATCCTCTCGGTACTCTGCTCCTGGAAAGAGATCCAGCGTCACGTGGGCTTCTTCCACCTGAACCTGATGTGGATCCTGGGCGGCGTTGTCGGCGTGTTCCTCGCCCTCGACCTGTTCATGTTCTTCTTCTTCTGGGAAATGATGCTGGTGCCGATGTACTTCCTCATCGCGCTCTGGGGTCACAGTTCTTCGGACGGCAAGAAAACCCGGATCTACGCGGCGACCAAGTTCTTCATCTTCACCCAGGCTTCCGGCCTGATCATGTTGGTGGCGATCCTGGGCCTGGTACTGGTCAACTTCAACAGCACGGGCGTGATCACGTTCAACTACGCCGACCTGTTGAAAACCAAGATGTCCCTGACCACCGAGTACATCCTGATGCTGGGCTTCTTCATCGCGTTCGCGGTGAAGCTGCCGGTGGTGCCGTTCCACTCCTGGTTGCCTGACGCTCACGCCCAGGCGCCGACTGCGGGTTCCGTCGACCTGGCCGGTATCCTGTTGAAGACGGCGGCCTACGGCCTGCTGCGTTTCGCCCTGCCGTTGTTCCCGAATGCCTCGGCCGAGTTCGCGCCGATCGCCATGACCCTCGGTCTGATCGGGATCTTCTACGGTGCGTTCCTGGCCTTCGCCCAAACCGACATCAAGCGTCTGATTGCCTTCTCGTCCGTTTCCCACATGGGCTTCGTACTGATCGGCATCTACTCCGGCAGCCAACTGGCGCTGCAAGGCGCAGTGATCCAGATGCTGGCTCACGGTGTGTCGGCTGCGGCACTGTTTATCCTCAGCGGCCAACTGTACGAGCGCCTGCACACTCGTGACATGCGCGAGATGGGTGGCGTGTGGTCACGTATCGCCTACCTGCCGGCCATCAGCCTGTTCTTCGCCGCCGCATCCCTGGGCTTGCCGGGTACTGGTAACTTCATCGGCGAGTTCCTGATCCTGATGGGTGCCTTCGTGCATACGCCGTGGGTCAGTGCGATCGCTACGTCTGGCCTGGTGTTCGGTTCGGTCTACTCGCTGATCATGATCCACCGCGCATACTTCGGTCCGGCCAAGTCCGACACCGTGTTGCACGGCATGGACGGTCGCGAACTGATCATGGTGCTCGGCCTTGCGGTACTGCTGGTGTTTATCGGCGTGTACCCGCAACCGTTCCTGGATACTTCTGCCGCAACGATGCATGGCGTGCAGCAGTGGTTCGGCACCGCCTTCTCTCAACTCGCTTCGGCCCGGTAAGAGCGCTATGGAATTCACGATCCAACACTTTATCGCGCTTGCGCCGCTGCTGATCACCAGCCTCACCATCGTGGTGGTGATGCTGGCGATCGCCTGGCGCCGCAATCACTCGCAAACGTTCCTGCTGTCCTGTGCGGGCTTGAACCTGGCCCTGCTGTCGATTATCCCGGCACTCAAGGTCGCGCCACTGGCCGTGACCCCGCTGATGATGGTCGATGACTTCGCGCTGCTGTATATCGCGCTGATCCTGGTTGCCACCCTGGCCTGCGTCACGCTTGCCCACGCCTACCTCGGCGAAGGCGGCACCGGCTACCCGGGCAACCGCGAAGAGCTGTACCTGCTGATCCTGCTGGCTGCGGCCGGTGGTATCGTGCTGGTCAGCGCGCAGCACCTGGCCGGCTTGTTCATCGGCCTGGAACTGCTGTCGATCCCGGTCTACGGCCTGGTAGCGTATGCCTTCTTCAACAAGCGCTCCCTGGAAGCCGGCATCAAGTACATGGTGCTGTCGGCTGCCGGTTCGGCATTCCTGTTGTTCGGTATGGCCCTGCTCTACGCAGAAGCCGGCAGCCTGAGCTTCAGCGGTATCGGTCACGCCCTGGCAGCCTCCGGCAGCCCTGCGCCAATCGCCCAACTGGGCCTGGCCATGATGCTGATCGGCCTGGCGTTCAAGCTGTCGCTGGTGCCGTTCCACCTGTGGACCCCGGACGTGTACGAAGGCGCCCCGGCGCCGGTGGCTGCTTTCCTGGCTACCGCGTCGAAAGTCGCCGTGTTTGCCGTGATGGTGCGTCTGTTCCAGATCTCCCCTGCGGCCAACACCGGTGTACTCAGCAACGTGCTGACCATCATCGCCATCGCTTCGATCCTGTTCGGCAACCTGCTGGCGCTGACCCAGAACAACCTCAAGCGTCTGCTGGGTTATTCGTCCATCGCGCACTTCGGTTACCTGCTGATCGCCCTGGTGGCGAGCAAGGGCCTGGCGATGGAAGCCATCGGCGTGTACCTGGTCACCTACGTGATCACAAGCCTGGGTGCATTCGGTGTGATCACGCTGATGTCCTCGCCTTACAAAGGCCGCGACGCCGACGCCCTGTACGAATACCGCGGCCTGTTCTGGCGCCGTCCGTACCTGACCGCCGTACTGACCGTGATGATGCTGTCCCTGGCGGGTATCCCGCTGACTGCGGGCTTCATCGGCAAGTTCTACATCGTGGCCACCGGTGTTGAAGCGCACGAATGGTGGTTGGTTGCTTCCCTGGTACTGGGCAGCGCCATCGGCGTTTTCTACTACCTGCGCGTGATGGTGACCTTGTACCTGATCGAGCCAAACCTGCGCCGTGTGGACGCCGAGTTGCACTGGGAACAGAAAGCAGGCGGCGTGATGCTCCTGGCAATCGCCCTGCTGGCGTTCTTCCTGGGTGTGTACCCACAACCGTTGCTCACCCTGGTGCAGCATGCGGTGATGGCGGGTTGATCGCTTAGTTAAACGCAGCAAGCAAAACGGCGCCTTCGGGCGCCGTTTTGCGTTTCTGGCGTATTAATTTGTTGTCTGACACACAAAGGGAATTTTCCTCGTCGAGATGCCTCCCCTTCCGGCATCACCCTGCCTGGGTCGCTCGTATCGTGGTTGCGTTTTAGGAAACATCCCACAGCAGGGTCACTTGACCCACCGCAGATGGGCCACCAAACTATACGCAGGCTACGTACAGAACATGGATGCTCTATTTATCGAATTGCCAGCCTTTGAGCGGCACCGCAGGGATTATCTGAGTGATGAGTTATTTCACGGCTTTCAACAAGAGTTGATGAGAAACCCGCAAGCGGGCAACGTGATAGAGGGAACCGGCGGGTTACGCAAGGTGCGCTTTGTCGACGAGCGACGCAACAAGGGCAAACGGGGTGGCCTGCGAGTCATCTATTACTGGTGGTCGGGCGGTACGCAGTTCTGGCTGTTCACCCTTTATGGCAAACACGAACAGGACGACCTGAGCGCTCAACACAAAACGGCGCTCAAACACCTGCTGGACAGGGAAATCAAAGCGAGAAAATCTTATGAAACGTGACATCTTTTCCGAACTGGTCGAAGGCTTCGACGCGCTGGCAGATGAACGAGAAGGCAAGGTAACGCTGCGCAGCCACAAGGTGCAGTTGAGCAAGCTGGCACCGCTCACTGCCGACGAAGTAGTCGCTGTGCGTCAACAACTCAATCTGTCGCGCTCGGTGTTTGCGATGTACCTGCGCACCAACACCCGGACCCTGGAAAATTGGGAGCAAGGCCGGGCCACACCCAATGCTCAGGCGGCAACCTTGATTCGGCTGGTGTCGAAGTTTCCGGAGACGGTGGAACGTTTGGCGCTGTTGACCTGATCGATCAATCCAGCCAACCCCATCGGCAACAGGACGTTGCCGATGGGCGAAAGCCTGCAATCAAATCCTGAACTGCCCCACCAACTGACCCAACCGCTGCCCCAGGTCCGCCAGGCTGCGGGAGGTCTGGGCCCCCTGTTGGGTTTCATCGGCCACGCTGTCCACCGCCACCGCGATCTGATGCACGCTGCGGTTGATCTCTTCGGCCACGGCGGTTTGTTCTTCCGCCGCGCTGGCGATCTGCGCGTTCATCGAGTTGATGGTGCCGATCAGCTGCGCCATGGTGTCCAGGGACGCTCCGGCTTCGTTGGCCTGGGCCGATGTGCCATCACCGGCGTCACTGGAACGGCGCATGGACTCCACGGCGGCTTCGGTGCCTTTTTGCAGGCGGTCGATCATGCCCTGGATCTCCTGGGTGCTTTGCTGGGTGCGGCTGGCCAACGCCCGTACTTCGTCGGCGACCACGGCAAAACCACGACCGGCCTCCCCTGCCCGCGCGGCCTCAATGGCGGCGTTGAGGGCGAGCAAGTTGGTCTGTTCGGCAATCGAGCGGATCACGCCAAGCACGCTGACAATCGACGACACATCCTGCTGCAAGCTGTCCAGGGACACGCCGCTGCTGCGGATGTCGTTCACCAGCGCGTGAATCTGCGCGATGCTGCCATCCACGACTTTTTTCGCGGCCTGGCCTTCGGCGTCGGTTTGCTGCGCAGCGACGGCTGCGCCTTGGGCACTGCGCGCCACTTCATGGGCCGCGGAGGACATTTCGTTGATCGCGGTAGCCACTTGGTCGGTCTCGTGACGCTGGCGCTCCATGGCCTTTTCCGAGCGGTTGGCTTGCTCGGCGACCTGGCTCACCAGGCCGGTAAGCTGGGAGGTCATCTCGGTGATCTGGCGTACCAGGCTGTGGATCTTGTCGACAAAGCGGTTGAAAGAGCCTGCCAGTTCGCCAAGCTCGTCCTGGCTGGTGATGGCCAGGCGGCGGGTCAGGTCACCCTCACCGGCGGCGATGTCGTCGAGGTTGATCTTCATCAGGTGCAACGGCCGCAGGATGGTATTGGCCACCAGCATGCCCACGGCGGCAATCACCAACAGCACCACCACGGCAATGCCGATGATGCTCAGCACCACACCTTCCATGCGTTTCTCCACCTTCGCCTGAACCTCGGCAACCTGGGCGTCGATGCCGTCCAGGTTCACCGAGGTACCGATCACCATGTCCCACTTGGGCAAGTATTCGGTGTAGCCAAGCTTGGGCACCAGCTCGGTCTGGCCGGGCTGCGTCGAGCTGTATTGCAGGTAGTGGGTGCCGTCCTTGCCGACTTTCACCAGGTCGCGGTTGACGTAGACGCCGTTCGGGTCGCGGTTGTCCTTGAAGCTTTTGCCGACGCCGTCCGGGCTGTTGCCCTTGAACAGGCGAATGGTCTCGGAGTCGTAGCCGAAGAAATAACCGTCCTTGCCATAGCTGGTGTTGGACAGCAGCTTGACCACTTGCGTCCGTGCGGCCGTATCGCCTTGGGCGGCAGCGTCGTACAGCGGCTTGATGGTGGTCATCGCAACCTCGACGTAGCCGCGCAAGGTGGTCTTGGCGTCGTTGAGCAGGTTCTGACGGGTTTCTTCGACCTCGTTGCGGGCCTGCTCCCGAAGGATCCACACCGTGGTCAGGCTGATGATCACGGCAAACAACAACACGGGCAGGACAGCAAGGGACAGTACTTTGGCCTTTAGACTCAGACGCATGGCTCTTCTCTCTTGAGGGACAACTCAAGAGGTTAACGGCTAGTTACAATAAATCTGTAGGACAATCCCGTCAGAGCGTCATCGCGGCAAACCAGCCAAACGCCAGCAGCGGAATGTTGTAGTGCAGGAAGGTCGGCACCACGGTGTCCCAGATATGGTGGTGCTGGCCATCGATGTTCAAACCGGAAGTCGGGCCCAGGGTGGAGTCCGACGCAGGCGAGCCGGCATCACCCAATGCCCCGGCCGTGCCGACGATGCACACGATCGCCAGCGGGCTGAAGCCCAGCTGCACGCACAGCGGCACAAAGATCGCCGCCAGGATCGGCACCGTGGAAAACGACGAGCCGATGCCCATGGTCACCAGCAAGCCCACCAGCAGCATCAGCAGCGCGCCCACACCGCGGCTATGGCCGATAAATGCCGCGGAGGCTTGCACGAGTGTCTGCACTTCACCGGTGGCCTTGAGCACTTCGGCAAAGCCTGACGAGGCGATCATGATGAAGCCGATCATCGCCATCATCTTCATGCCTTCGGTGAACAGGTCATCGGTGTCGCGCCAGCGCACGATGCCCGACACCGAAAAGATCAGGAACCCGGCCAGGGCGCCAATGATCATCGAGTCCAGCCACAGCTGGATAATGAACGCTGCCGCAATCGCCAGGCCGGCCACCAGCAGGGTCAGCGGGTTGTAGTGCACCGCCACCTGCTCGACTCGCTCGATCTTCTCCAGGTCGTACACACGCTTCTTGCGGTAGCTGACAAACACCGCCACCAGCAAACCGACCACCATGCCCAGCGCCGGTAGGCCCATGGCATGGGTGACATTGACCTGGCTGATGTCGACACCGCTCTTGGCCACGTTGGCCAGCAGGATCTGATTCAGGAAGATGTTGCCGAAGCCCACCGGCAGAAACATGTAGGGCGTGATCAGGCCGAAGGTCATGACGCAGGCGATGAGACGGCGGTCCAGCTGCAGTTTGGTCAGCACATATAAAAGCGGCGGTACCAGCAGCGGGATAAACGCGATGTGGATCGGCAGGATGTTCTGCGAGGCGATGGCCACCACCCAGAGCAGACCGATCAGCAGCCATTTGACGTGACTGCCGCCCGTGGCTTCCTGGCGATCCACCAGCAGCAGGGCTTTATCGGCCAGCGCATGAGCCAGGCCGGATTTGGCAATCGCCACGGCGAACGCGCCGAGCAGCGCGTAGGACAACGCCACCGTCGCACCGCCACCCAGGCCGCTGTTGAACGCCTTGAGCGTCGCGTCGATACCCAGGCCGCCGGTCAGGCCACCCACCAGGGCGCCGACAATGATCGCGATCACCACATGCACGCGGGACAAGCTGAGCACCAGCATGGTGCCGACCGCGGCGATTACTGCATTAATCATCGTTACCTCAAGACAGAAAACATGAAAAAAGCACGCACCTGCCCGGGCTGCTGTCGGGAACGGCTGCCGCAAACCAGGTTTTAAGGGAGTTTTATTAGAGGGCGCGCACTTTGCAGCAGGTGGGCGGGCATGTCAAAGCACGACGTCGCAAACAGCTTTAAATTGATCGTTTGAATAAAGAAAATTTCCGAGCGGCCGATACAGGCAGATCGTCTCTGTCGTATCGAAAGGTTAAGGAAGGCTCCATGTCGCTCAGACAGCTGTCCATTCAATGGAAAATTACCCTGCTGGCCGGTCTTTGCCTGCTGGGCATCGTGACCTTGCTGGTAGGTCTCTCGCTGTACCGCATGGCGCAGAGCTCCGACCTGGTCAAGGCTTCCAGTATGGAAATGCTCGACGAAGCCGCCCAGGCGCGCATCGAAGCCCAGGGTGAGGTCCAGGCCTTGGGCATTCGCCAGCAGTTCATGGACGCCTATCAATACGGCCACGGTTTTTCCCGGCAGGTGTTGTTCCTGCGCGAACAGGCCGAGAAACGCTTCCTGGATGCCTTCGACCTGCGCGAAGACCTGACCCGCCAAGTCAAGGCCGCGCTGCAGGCCAATCCGGAACTGCTGGGCCTGTCCCTGGTATTCGAGGCCAACGCACTGGATGGCAAGGACGAACTGTTCGCCAACCAGCAAGAGCTGGGCAGCAACGACAAGGGCCGCTTTGCGCTGTACTGGTCCCAGCCGACTGCGGCCAAGCTGACTTCAATGTCGCTGCCCGAAAGCGACATGTCCGACACCAGCGTCGGACCCAGCGGCGAAAAAGCCAACGCCTGGTTCACCTGCCCGCGCACCACACTCAAGCCCTGCGTGATCGAGCCGTACTTCTATGTGATCGATGGGCAAAAGGTGCTGATGACCAGCATCGTCTTCCCGCTGATGGTCAACGGCAAAGTCATCGCCTCGCTGTCGGTGGACATCAACCTCAACAGCCTGCAAGCCGTCAGCCAGGGCGCCAGCCAGAAACTCTACGACGGCCAGACCAGCGTCAGCATCATCAGCCCGGTGGGCCTGCTGGCCGGCTACAGTCCGGACGCCGGCAAACTCAGCCAGCGCCTGGATGCCGTCGACACCGCCAACGGCGCGCAATTGATCAGTTCGCTTTCCACCAGCACCCAGACCCGCAGCGTGCGCACCGACCACCAACTCAAGGTGCTCGCGCCGTTCCAGCCGATCCCCGATGGCAAGCCGTGGGGCGTGTTGCTGGATGTTCCGGAAAAAGTCCTGGTGGCTCCGGCTGAAGCCCTGAAGTCCAAACTGGACGCCGATAACGCCAAGGGCACCCTGCTGGAACTGAGCCTGGGCCTGCTGGCAGCAATCGTCGGCCTGTTGCTGGTGTGGCTGATGGCCCGCAGCGTGACCCGGCCGATCCTCGGTGTGGCGCGCATGCTGGAAGACATTGCCAGTGGCGAAGGTGACCTGACCCGCCGCCTGGCCTACGACAAACACGACGAACTCGGCGAATTGGCCGGCTGGTTCAACCGCTTCCTCGACAAGCTGCAGCCGATCATTGCCCAGGTCAAACGCTCAGTGCAGGACGCCCGTGGCACCGCCGACCAGTCGGCCGCCATCGCCACTGAAACCAGTGCCGGCATGGAGCAGCAATACCGTCAGGTCGACCAGGTGGCCACCGCCTCCCACGAGATGAGCGCCACCGCCCAGGACGTCGCCCGCAGTGCAGCGCAAGCCGCACAGGCGGCCCGCGATGCCGATCAGGCGACGCGTGAAGGTTTGACCGTGATCGACCGCACCACCACCAGCATCGGCCACCTGGCGGCGGATATGAGCACCGCGATGACCCAGGTTGAAGGACTGGCGGCCAACAGCGAGAAGATTGGTTCGGTACTGGAAGTGATTCGTGCAATCGCCGAGCAGACCAACCTGCTGGCACTGAACGCCGCTATCGAGGCCGCCCGTGCGGGTGAAGCCGGTCGCGGTTTTGCGGTGGTCGCCGATGAAGTGCGCAACCTGGCGCGACGTACCCAGGAGTCGGTGGAAGAAACCCGCCTGGTGATCGAGCAACTGCAAAGCGGTACCCAGGAGGTGGTCGGTTCCATGAGCAACAGCCATCGCCAGGCCCAGGGCAGCGTCGAACAAGTGGGCCAGGCCGTGACCGCCTTGCGCCAGATCGGCGATGCGGTAACGGTAATCAGCGACATGAACCTGCAGATCGCCAGCGCCGCCGAAGAGCAAAGTGCGGTGGCCGAGGAGATCAACAACAACGTGGCGACGATTCGGGATGTGACGGAGTCGTTGTCCGAACAGGCGAATGAATCGGCGCGGGTCAGCCAGGCGTTGAACAGCCTGGCGAATCAGCAGCAGGGCCTGATGGATCAGTTCAGGGTTTGATGAGTTGCGGGATACTCCGGCAATCAGCCCGAGTATCCCGTAGCAGCTGTCGAGCCTTGGCGAGGCTCGACAGCTGCTACGGTTTGTTTTCAATGGCGGCGTGGCAGGTCGATGATGACCTTTAACCCGCCCAGCTCGCTCTCCTGCAACAGAAGCACCCCGCCCCACACCTCGACAATATCCCGCACGATCCCCAGCCCCAGACCATGCCCGTCAGTCTGCTCATCCAACCGCGTGCCTCGGCTGAACACCTGATCACGCTGGCTCTCGGGAATCCCCGGCCCGTCATCTTCGACAGCCAACCGAAAGCCTTCCGGGGTTTCGCCGATGCTCAACACAATCTCCGCATCCGCCCATTTGCACGCGTTGTCCAGCAGGTTGCCCAACAGTTCCAGCAGGTCTTCGCGGTCCCACGGCAATTGCAAACCGGGCGGCACGCGGTAACTCAAATCCAGGTGTTCGCCGTGGATCATGTTCAGGGTCGCGAGCAACCCCGGTAATTCGCCGTCGCAATCGAACAAGGCACCCGGCAGTGTCTCTCCGGCCAGGCGGGCACGATTGAGTTCACGATTAAGCCGTTGCTGCACCTGCTCCAACTGTTCCCGCAGCAGCTTGCTCAGTTGCGGATGGTCCTTGAGCTGTTCGCTGGATGCCACGCTCAGCAACACCGCCAACGGGGTTTTCAAGGCATGGCCGAGATTGCCCAGGGCATTGCGCGAGCGCTTGAGGCTGTCTTCGGTGTGGGCCAGCAGATGGTTGATCTGCGCCACCAACGGCTCCAGCTCCACCGGCACCTGGGTGTCCAGTTGCGAGCGCTGGCCCTGCTGCAGTTGGGCGATCTGGTTGCGTGCGGTCTCCAGCGGGCGCAAGGCGCGGCGCACGGTGACCCGTTGCAGAATCAGGATCAGCAACAGCGCCGCCAGCCCCAGCACCAGGCCGATCTGGCGCATCAGCCGAAAGCTTTCTCTGACGGGTGTGTAGTCCTGGGCCACGCTGATGGAAATCGACTGGCCAAACCGTTTGTAGTCCGAACGCAGTACCAGCAACTGCTGGCCTTCCGGCCCCAACTGCAGGTTGCCCTTCAGCCCGGCGTGGGGCAACTGCGGCAGTTCCTGGTCCCACAGCGAGCGGGAACGCCAATGGGTGTCGGCAAAATCGATACGGAAATAGTGCCCGGAAAACAGACGCTGGTACGCAGGAGACAACCGCTGCTCATCCAGTTGCACACCCGCCGGCCCGCGCACCAGCGCCACCAGCAGGTTCTCGCTGTCGTTGCGCAAGCCGGACTCCAGGTAACGTTGCAGGCCCATTTCGAACAGCCACAGGCTGGTCTGCGCCAGCACCAGGCCGACGATCACCATCACACTGATCAGCCCCAGGCTCAGGCGCCGCTGGATCGACTTCATGCCGGGCTGGCGCCAAACCGATAACCCTGGCCGCGCCGGGTCTCGATCACGCTGCGGCCCAACTTGCGGCGCAGGTGGTTGACGTGGACCTCCAACACATTTGAGTCACGCTCGGTCTCGCCATCGTACAAATGTTCGGCCAGGTGACTTTTTGAAAGGATTTGCTCGGGGTGCAGCATGAAGTAACGCAGCAGCCGAAACTCGGCCGCGGTCAGCTGGATCTCCTCGCCATCACGCATCACACACTGGCGACCCTCATCCAGGTGCAAGCCGGCAGCCTGCAAGGTGGGCTGATTGGCGTGGCCATGGGAACGACGCAGCAAGGCCTGGATACGCAGGTGCAGCTCTTCGGGATGGAACGGTTTGCTGAGGTAGTCGTCGGCCCCGGCCTTGAGCCCTTCGATGCGCTCGGCCCAGGAGTCGCGGGCAGTGAGGATCAGCACCGGCGTGGCCAGGCCGGCGGCACGCCATTGCGTCAACACCTCAAGCCCGGGCAAACCCGGCAGGCCGAGGTCAAGGATGATCAGGTCGTAGGGTTCGCTGCGCCCCTGGTACACCGCATCGCGCCCGTCCGCCAGCCAGTCGACGGCATAGCCTTGGCGATTGAGTCCGGCCATCAGCTCATCGGCCAGGGGTACGTGGTCTTCCACCAGCAGCAGGCGCATCAGTCGTCTTCCTTGTCTTTGAGCAGTTGACCGGTGTTGGCATCGAGTTCGATCTCGCGCACCACGCCTTCCACCGTCAATAGTTCGATTTCATAGATATAGCGCACAGGGCGATCCTTGTGCTCTTCAAGCTCGGCGTCCAGCAGCTTGGCGCCCGGGTAGCGCTCGAAAGCCGGGCCCAGCAGATGCTCAAGCGGCGCGATCACGCCCTTCTGGCGCAGGCGCAGCGCTTCATCCTGGCCCAGGTCCCGAGCGGCCAGGCCTGAGCAAAATGCCAGGAGCACCAGCGCCACTTGAACGCTGGTGCGTAGATTTACCTTCATTACGTATCCTGATGATCCTTGAGGACGGCACCGGTGACAGCGTCCAATTCCAGGTCCCACTCGACGCCCTGGGCGTCGCGCAGTTCAACCTGATAAAGGTATTTGCCGTATTCCTCTTCAAGCTCGGTTTCATGCACGGTGGCGCCGGGATGTTTGGCCAACGCCGTGGCGTTGAGCTTCTCGAAAGACACAATGGTACCAGCGTCGCGCAACTTCAGTGCTTCGTCCGGCCCCAGGTCGCGAGCCTGGGCGACGCCTGCGGTGAGGGCGATGATACTGCTGGCGATCAAGGCTGTGAGGGTTTTCATGGTGAGTCTCCGTTTCGGGATATTTTGCCTACGGGACTCACGGTACTGGATCCAACTTAACTGAAACTGAATTGCCACCATGGCAATTCTCTGCGAGACCTTTGCCTGCAACCGGGCAAGATTTTCTATACTGCCCTGCTCGCGGTAAATGAGACCGGTATGACTGCTATCCATATGAAGTTCCCCGCCTTGACCCTCAAGGCCGGTAAACGCGCTTTTGCACGCATTCGTGAGCAGGGGCTTGCGCCTGCGGACGTCGGCATCCTTCCCGGCGCTGCCGGCGGGCCCAAGGCGCTGGGCATCCAGGGTCTGGACCTGGCGCTGTTTGGTGACTGGCTGCCCCGGGCGCCCCGCGAGCGTGCGCTGATCGGCGCCTCGATAGGCTCCTGGCGGTTTGCCAGTGCGTGCCTGCCCGACCCGGTGCAAGGCCTGCTCGACCTGGGCCGGCTGTACAACGCACAAAGCTTTGCCAAAGGCGTGACCATGGCCGAAGTCAGCCAGAGCTGCGTGCGCATGCTCGATGACTTGCTGGCCGGCCGCGATGCCCGCGTGCTCGACAACCCGCACTACCGGCTGAACATCATGGTGGTCAAAAGCCATGGCCTGCTCGCCGACGATCATCGCGGTCGGCTTGGTTTGGGGTTGTCCTCGGTGATCGCCGACAACCTGAGGGGCCGCGCGCGGTTGTCCCGGCACTTCGAACGGCTGATCGTCCACGACCCACGCCAGGCGCCACCGCTGCATGCGCTCAAGGATTTCCCGTCGCGCTTCCTTGATCTGGAACTGGGCAACCTGCGCCAGGCCTTGCTGGCGTCGGGCTCGATCCCCATGGTGATGCAAGGCGTACGCGACCTGCCGGGTGCGGGCCAAGGCACTTACCGCGATGGCGGCCTGCTGGACTATCACCTCGACCTGCCCTACCACGGCGATGACATCGTGCTGTACCCGCACTTCACCGACCGGGTCATTCCCGGCTGGTTCGACAAGGGCTTGCCGTGGCGCCGCGCCAATCAACAGGGTTTGCAGGATGTCCTGCTGCTGGCGCCGTCGAAGGAATACCTGGCGCGACTGCCCCACGGCAAACTGCCGGACCGCAGTGACTTCAAGCGCTTCATGGGGGACGACCCGGGCCGCAACAAGTACTGGCAAACCGCAATGAGCGAAAGCCAGCGGCTGGGGGATGAGTTTCTGCAACTGGCCGACAATGGCCAATTGGGCGAACGCCTGCTGGCTCTCTAGCGCCCTCTCCGTAGCAGCTGTCGAGCCCAAGCGAGGCTGCGTCGGCAGCACCTCGGTTTGCCAGACAAATCGCAAACGCAGCCTCGCCATGGCTCGACAGCTGCTACGCGGTATGCGCGCGGCCGCGACAAACTGTTAAACTCGCCGCCTGCCAGACACCTCACCGAGCTGAAAAACCCTGTGGAAATCTTCAAAGAGTTTACCTTCGAGTCCGCCCACCGCCTGCCCCATGTTCCGGAAGGCCACAAATGCGGGCGCCTGCATGGCCATTCGTTCAAGGTGGCGATCCACCTCAGCGGCGACCTCGACCCGCACACCGGCTGGATCCGTGACTTCTCGGAGATCAAGGCGATTTTCAAGCCGCTCTACGAACGCCTCGACCACAACTACCTCAACGACATCCCGGGCCTCGAAAACCCGACCAGCGAAGTGCTGGCCAAGTGGATCTGGAATGAACTGAAACCGCTGTTGCCGGAACTCAGCGCGATTCGCATCCATGAGACCTGCACCAGCGGCTGCATCTATCGCGGCGAATAAGCCGGCGATGTAAAAAACCACCCTTGCGGTGGTTTTTTTATGCCGGTGACTCCCTTACAGTCGTGGCCTCTTGTACAGGAAGCGCTGCGATGCCAACCCATATCCGCCCCGCTACCGGCGACGATATCGCCGCAATTGAAGCGATCGTCCACGCCGCCTACTCCCCTTACATCCAGCGAATCGGGCGCAAGCCAGGGCCGATGCTGGATGACTATCGCCAGCAGGTCGCTGCCGAACGGGTGCATGTGCTGGAGAGTGCGGGCCAGGTCCACGGCTTTGTCGTACTGATTCATCACGATGAGTACCTGCTGCTGGATAACCTGGCCGTCGACCCCGGTGCCCAGGGCTTGGGTTACGGGCGCCTGTTGCTGGGCTTCGCGGAAGGCCAGGCCAGGCATGGCTCCATCCGTCTCTACACCAATGAAGCGATGACCGAAAACATCGCGCTGTACACCCGCAAAGGCTATGTGGAAACCCACCGGGCCGAGGAAAACGGCCTGCGTCGGGTCTACATGCAAAAAGACCTCACCGCCTCGCACTGAAGGAGCTCCCATGGAAAACACCTGGCTGGCCCAGGCCAAGCGCCTGCAAGCATTGGCCTCCACGGGGCTGCACTTCTGCACCGATGACTTCGAGCGCGAGCGCCTTGAGGAAATCGCCCAGATTGCCCACAGCATGCTGGCGCAATTGGGCGAAGTACCGCTGGAGCGCATCACCGGGCTGGTGCCGGATTTTGCCAAACGTTATTCGACGCCCATGATTGATGTGCGGGGCGCAGTGATTGACGGTGACCGGATCCTGTTGGTCCGCGAGCTCACGGATGGCTGTTGGGCATTGCCCGGCGGTTATGCGGATATTGGTTTGTCGGCGGCTGAAAACATCGTCAAGGAAATTCGCGAAGAGGCCGGGCTGACGGTCACGGCCAAGGCGCTGTACAGCGTCACCCACAAGGCCAAAGGCTTGTACCGGCCGGATATCCGGGACTTCTACAAACTCTACTTTCTGTGCGAACGGGTTGATCAACTGGCGCCGGCGGCCGGTTTCGAAACCACCGAAGTTGGCTTCTTCAGCCTGGACGATCTGCCGCCGCTGTCCCGTGGCCGCACCATTGAAAGCGACCTTGAGGCCGCGTTTGCCTTTCATCGCGGGCAGACCACTCACACCCTGTTCGATTGAATAACGGGTGATCCAATTTGTATCACCCTGCACCGCTTTCGCGCCTGAGTGGGCAGAAAGACCAATCCCGCCTGCGTGTTTCCCCTGTTTGGCTATAAATACTGTGCAACCTGCACAGTCCTGACCGTGCGCCCGTCACTGCCTCGCACTTGGCACGACGGGTGCAATAGGCCTGCGTCACTCATTCAGGGAGAACGGCACATGACGCAGAACGAACCGGGCAATGACTACCCTCTCAGCGAGGTGCCCATGCATGCCCGCAAAGGCCTGGCCTCCACCGCCATGGTGCTGCTGGGCTTTACCTTTTTTACCGCGACCATGTTCGCCGGCGGCAAGCTGGGGGTGGCCTTCAGCTTTACCCAGATGCTCGGCGTCGTGGCCCTGGGTAACCTGCTGTTGGGTATCTACGCCGCAGGCCTGGGTTACATCGCGTTCAAGAGCGGTTTGAACTCGGTGCTGATGGGGCGCTTCTGCTTCGGTGAAGTGGGCAGCAAACTCAGCGACTTGATTCTCGGTTTTACCCAGATCGGCTGGTACGCCTGGGGCACCGCCACCGCAGCCGTAGTACTGGGCAAGTATTTCGAGTTGAGCCAGGGCAGCGTACTCGGGCTGATGGTGCTGTTTGGCATGGTGTTCTGCGCGACGGCCTACGTGGGCTATCGCGGGTTGGAGATTCTGTCCTACATCGCCGTGCCGGCCATGGGTATTTTGTTGTTTCTGTCGATGTGGGTCGCCACCGTCAAGGTAGGCGGGCTCGATGGACTGCTGGCGGTGGTGCCGACCGGTGAGCTGGACATGTCCACGGCTATCACGCTGGTGTTCGGCACCTTTGTCAGCGGCGCGACCCAGGCTACCAACTGGACGCGGTTCTCACGCTCGGCCAGGGTCGCGGTGCTGGCCAGCCTGATCGGCTTCTTTATCGGCAACGGCTTGATGGTGTTGATCGGTGCCTATGGCGCCATCGTCTACCAGCAGCCCGACGTGGTCGAAGTGTTGCTGCTGCAAGGCTTCGCCATGGCGGCCATGGCGATGCTGTTGCTGAATATCTGGAGCACCCAGGACAACACCATCTACAACTTCGCCGTCGCCGGCTGCAACCTGCTGCGCACCAAGCGCCGCAAAACGGTGACCCTGGCCGGTGCGGTGATCGGCACCCTGCTGGCGTTGCTGGGCATGTACGACATGCTGGTGCCCTACCTGATCCTGCTGGGCACGGTGATCCCACCGATTGGCGGGGTGATCATGGCGGATTTCTTCTATCGCTACCGCGGCCACTATCCGCGCCTGGCCGATACACGCCTGCCGGCCTTCAACTGGCCAGGGCTGATCGCCTATGCCGTGGGTACGGTGCTGGCCTTTCATTCACCCTGGGTGGCGCCATTGGTGGGGATCGTGGCGGCGTCCCTGACCTACATCGTGCTGACCAGCGTATTGCGGGTGCGGGCACCTTTGGCTGACGTCCAGGCATGAGCCTGACAGTCGCCGATGTGCTGGCCTTGCCCGGCCTTGAATCGATGTGCCTGCGGGCCGGGGAAGCCGGCCTGGAGAACACGGTGCGCTGGCCCTATGTCGCAGAAAACAGCGGCATTGCCGAATGGGTGCTGGGGGGCGAACTGGTGTTCGTCACCGGCATCAATCACCCACGGGACGAGGCCAATCTGTTGGTGCTGCTGGACGAAGCCTGTCAGCGCCAGGTCGCCGGCCTGGTGATCCTCACGGGGCCGGACTATATCCAGGCGATTCCCCAGCGTTTGCTGGAAGCGGCGCAAGCGGCGGGCATGCCGCTGATCGAACAGCCTTACTCGTTGAAGATGGTACTGGTGACCCAGGCCATCGGTTCGGCGTTGATCCAGTCGCAGCAGTTGGGGCGCTCGCGACACGATGTGCTGGAGCGCCTGCTGGCCGGTGATTACCAATCCCTGGATTTGCTGCTGCACCGCGCTGCGCAGTTGGACATGCCGCTGGCCGGCCATTGGCAACTCGTCCAGTTGCAACTGGACGGCAGCGACGCGCTGTTTGCCCAGGGTGAGGCGCCAGTGGTCGAGGCGCAGCTTGCCCGACAACACGATGCGATTACCCGCCGTCTGCGCCAGTTTTCTGCGCAGCATCCGTCGCGCCTGCCCGTGCTGGGGCGTGCCGGACAATGGACGTTGCTGCTGCCTGCGATAGACGCGGGTGCGGCATTGGCCAACCGTCAGTTGTTGGCGGGTTGGTTGAAGGCACTGAATCTGCGCCTGGCACCGTTGAAACTGTTTATCGGCCTGAGTGCTGCCGCGCACCCACCCGCGCGCCTGGCCCAGGCCCTGGATGAGGCGCGCCAGGCATTGGCCGCTGCGCGACGGTTCAGTGAACGCGCCGGGCTGTGTGTCTACGATGAGTTGGGCGTACTCAAGCTGCTCAGTGGCGTACGTGATCGCGCCCTGCTCGATCAGTTCCTCAACGAACGCCTGGGGCCGCTGCTGCGCCACGACCTGCACCATGGCCCAAGCCTGATGCCGACCCTGGAGGCCTGGTTCCACGAGAATGGTAACCTTGTGGCCGCAGCCCAACGGCTGGCGGTTCACCGCAACACCCTGACGCATCGCGTCCAGCGTATCGAAGCCCTGTGCGGGCTGACGCTGGACAATGCTTATGACCGCCTGGACATCGGCATCGCGCTGATGATCTGGCGGCTGTCTGCCTGACTGTTTTTTGCCAAGAGGAACTTGCCCATGCACATCATCAACGCCCGCCTGCGCAACCGTGAAGGCCTGCATGATCTGCACCTGGAACACGGCCGGATCGCCAGCATCACCCAACAAGGCGCTGCCCCCCTGGCAGGCCCCGACGACCTGGACGCCGCCGGCAACCTGGTGGTCCCGCCTTTCGTCGAGCCGCACATTCACCTCGATGCCACCCTGACCGCCGGCGAGCCGCGCTGGAACATGAGCGGCACCCTGTTTGAAGGCATCGAGTGCTGGGGCGAGCGCAAGGCCACCATCACCCTGGAAGACACCAAGACCCGCTCCAAAAAAACCATCCAGACCCTGGCCGCCCATGGCATCCAGCATGTGCGCACCCATGTCGACGTCACCGACCCGGACCTCACCGCGCTCAAGGCCATGCTTGAAGTACGCGAGGAAAGCGGCCACCTGATCGACCTGCAAATCGTCGCGTTCCCCCAGGAAGGCATCGAGTCCTACCGCAATGGCCGCGAGCTGATGGAAGAGGCCATTCGCCTGGGCGCCGACGTGATCGGCGGCATCCCGCACTTTGAATACACCCGTGACCAAGGGGTGAGTTCGGTGAAGTTCCTGATGGACCTGGCCGAACGCACCGGTTGCCTGGTCGATGTGCATTGCGACGAAACCGACGACCCACACTCGCGCTTTCTTGAAGTGCTGGCCGAAGAAGCCCGCAGCCGTGACATGGGCGCCCGCGTGACTGCCAGCCACACCACGGCCATGGGCTCCTACGACAATGCTTACTGCGCCAAACTCTTCCGCCTGCTGGGGCATTCGGGCATCAGCTTTGTCTCCTGCCCTACCGAAAGCATCCACTTGCAGGGCCGCTTCGACACTTTCCCCAAACGCCGCGGCGTGACCCGGGTCAACGAACTGCTGGAGGCTGGCATGAACGTCTGCTTCGGCCAGGACTCCATCGTCGACCCTTGGTATCCCTTGGGTAACGGCAACATTTTGCGGGTGCTGGAAGCCGGGTTGCATATCTGCCACATGCTTGGCTACCGCAACCTGCAAAGTGCCCTCGACCTGGTCACCGACAACAGCGCCCGGGCGATGGCCCTGGGGGATCGTTATGGCCTGGAACCGGGACGCCCGGCGAACCTGTTGATCCTGTCTGCAGACAGCGACTATGAAGTGATTCGCAGCCAGGGCTTGCCGTTGTATTCGATTCGAGCGGGCAAAGTGTTGATGAAACGCCGGCCGGCGCAGGTGGAGTTTTTGTAGGCTCATACGATTGAATCTATATCGAGGGTTTGTGGCTTTCCCCAGCCATCATCCGATTGTGGCGGGATGCTCGCCACTTGGGTGAGTACGCGATTTTGCGGATGAGCGAACCAGCGTTTCAGGCTGGATTGCAGGGTTGGGGATGAAGCGTGGCTGCCGTAGACGTCGCGGGCCTGGAGGCGGCGCCAGCGGAGGGTTGCCAGGCGGTCGCGACTACTTTGCAGACGATCAGCTTCGATGCTCAAGGCCTGGATATCTTCATAACCACGCTGATTGGTCGGTCGATAGCGGTCCAGTTCTCGTTTTTTCTCCCGCAGTTGTTGCCGCATGCTGATCAGCGCTTTTTCGATCAGCTCAAATTCACTCGCAGTCACCAGTGTTCCGTCGGCGTCCACGGTTTGCTGCCAGCGACGTAACGTCGCCCAGGCTGCCGGGATGTAGCTTGCGGTCATAAAGTGCTGCTTGTATTGGACTAGCTGCTTGATCAGGTTGGCCCGGTCCGGCATATCACCGCTGAGTTGAATCGCGCGATTGCATGCAGCTTCTTCGATCGACTCACACCCGGGGTTCCACAATATTGAAGACTGTGTGCCGTCGGGCAAGGCAATCGGCATGAAATGCTGCTGGGAGCCGTGATGCTGATAGGCGTTCCCGCCCACCCGCACCAACCCAAGTGCGAACAGCAGGCCAGCAGGTGCAGGATTGCTGAACAGGGTAACAAGCCCGGGAATCCAGAGTTTGGCAGTTGTGTTCATCCAGGGTGCCGGGACGCTGGGTACCGGGTCGTTATGATTGACGATGCGGTGATGCACCAAAGATGAAGCACCGTCAGTGAACTCAGAGTCGGCAGCGCGGGGAGCGCCATAGGTGTAAAGAAGGATGTTGCGGTCGTAACCTGGAATTCGCCTAAGAGACTCTGCCAGCAGCAGTGCTATGGCGCCGCCGAGACTATGGCCACAAATTATGATGCGCTGGCCTATGTAGAACCGGTCGAGGTAATGCAGCGCAAAGTCACGCATCGCCCGATACGCGCCATAAAAGCCCTCATGAACCTTACCAACACCCTCGACAAAAGCGACCTGGTGAGCATTGGCATCCCTCAGCCCATCGGAACGGCTTGCAGTGCCCCGCACTGCGATCAGGATCACATGGTCGTGATGGCTGATAAACGCCTGAGTATCAGTGCCATTCTCCTCGTCATCAAAAAAATGCAGCTTCGCTGGGTGGGCCGGGGACTCTCCTTGCCCCGATCGATTTTGCTCATACAACTCAGGATCAAAAGGCAACACCTCGAATCGTTGCGAGTACGGCACGTCTTCATACACGGGATAAAAGTGTTCCACCTGGTCGGAATCGAACTTCCAAGCCTCCTGATAGCCCGACAGTTGTTCGGAAAAAAAATTGCCCACACTGGGCTCTATGGGAAAGCTGACCTGGTCCATCGGCGGAGTCGACGGTTCCTGCCCAAAATCGCAATAACTCAAGGTAGCCATAAGCGCCAACTGATAAAGGTTCAAGGCACAGAACTGGTCTTCAATCGACAACAACGGGCGTAACGCACGCAGCGGCCGTACCTCCAGCACAGTGTGCAGGTCAGGAAATAAAACCAGCCCTGTCAGCTTGGGCTGAGGGGAGCCAAACCCAAGTTCAGCCAGCATGCGGAGCGCATGCCGCGGTGGTCGATGGGTTCTGGGCGCCAAGGGAGGCAAGTGAGCAGTGTGCAAGACCAAGTCACTGACCTCGACTTGATAGAATTTGTCTGTTTCCCGCCGTGCCGGGTTTCGCTCGACGCGCTCCCCGTCTACACGTGAAAACCGCGTCTGTTCGGCTCGCACCTGAAGCTCGGTGATAGGCAGTGGATAACAACCACGCGTTTGCAACGTTGCGTAGTAATCCCCGCTCATTTCATACGGCGCATCGAAGATCAGAACCACAGGCCCTCGATATGGGTTGTCCAACTTTGCGAAACCGTTTCCATCCAAACGACCTGCATATTGTTGACCTGTGCTGTCAAAAACCTTGTACGCAAGACCCCCATAAGCGTTTCCGTCACCTGATTCGTCCACCAGACAAAAACTCAGCCAACATCCACGCACTGCACAAGCCGGCATTTTCCCGCTGAAAAAGGGTTGTTTCCATTCTGTAAGCGCCATCGCTGAATATCCTTATTCAGTAAAAGTTAAAGATAAGTACGCTCCCCATCAGATTTCCCCAAACACGAGCCTCACCGTTTTGCCGTTCAACTCATCACGCTGCACACGACCACCCGTTGCTGTCGTTGGCGGCAGTCCTCTTGCATCCACCAGGTTGCATTGAAATACGTTATCAGTCGCCTGCGTTGGCCCTGCCGGCCTGAGTAACCACTGACAGGCCCCCGGCACCTCCAAGGTACCTTCCCCCGGCATTCGAGACATATGGGGTTCAACCCAATCATGCACACCGATAAACGCAAAATCCCCCCCACTGTCCGACAAGTGCTCAGCCGACTTCGCATAGACATCAAACGTCATGTAACGCAGCACTAACGGACACCCGTTCACCGTCTCCGTCAGAGGCAACTCGAAGCTCGCCCGATTCGCCACCGACTTCTCAAGAGCGTCGAATATCTTGATCTCTGGCAGATCACCTGGACGCCATCGTAAAGTGCAAGTCTCACCTGTTCCGGGGACGTAAGTTGCATCGCCTCTGAGTCTGTAATTCGCCGGCAAATCGACCTCCAACGTGAAACTATCAGCAGGCTTCATCACACAACCGGAAACACCCAGCACACTGCAAACGAATACCCCTCGCCACACGCCCGACATAATTCCCCTACGCATCCTGCTGCTCCCGCTCCACCCGACGCCACTCCCCAACCACCCGCTGAAAATGATCCTCCGCCACTTCCCCACGCATCGGCTGCCATCGAACAAGCACGTCCCCAGTGGCTTCCAACAACCGCCGCACGACCAAAAACTCCAGCTGTTCCGGCCTGTCCCATTGCCAGGCCCGCGCTTGCTCCAGCACCTGCGCCAACCAGATTCTCGGGTCTTGAAACTCAACCAGTGCGCTCAACGCCTCGCTGTACTCGGCCAGCAGGTAACGCAGGATATTGGCTTGCAGAATCACTCCCGCCTGGGGATTCGGCACCTCCAGCCACGGCGCAGGATCGGGTACCGGATACCCCCCCGGAGCCGGGTTATCGACACAACTCCAACGCTCACCCTGCCAGTAACACACGCCGATCAGCGGCCCGAGAAAAACAGGCCAGTCCCGAGCAGGCAGGTGAACCAAGGCCCGCGCCAAGGTGCGGTTATCGTGGAAGCGGTACAGCGCCTGACTGCCCGCCGCTCCCACCACCAACCTGTCGCGCCAGTGCCGGATAACACCCGATAAATCATCACCAGGCAGGCTGCCCAACCAGCCCCAATTAAGCTGGGGGTTTTGCAGCAAACCCACCAATGCGGGCTCGCTGACATGGTCGAGCAACAGGAGCATCGGCCCATCCGCTGCCATTTCCGATGCGACGGTTTCACCATAGAGGCAGCGATACTCAGCGACCGTGCGTGTCGCCAGCAGTACCCCACGCGCATCGCTTTCACCCTGTAGAACCAGGCACAGCCGGCGCCCTGCCTGCTGCTGTTCAGCCATCCACTGGCCAGGCGCGATCTCCATCAAGCCGCCCTCCCCGTGGATTCGCACAGGCCTTCACGGCAGCGCTCGCACACTGGACAGAAGTCCGCATCCAGTCTTCTGGCCAGCTCCATGACTGCGCCTTGGATAACCGAAACCTTCGGCCCATCCGCTGCAAATGCGGACGAAGCAGCCACGTCACCCGGTCCAACTGGGTTGGCTGTGCGAATCACGGCAGGCGCACCGCCCAACGTGATCGGCCGACTGCTGAAAATCCCGCCGGCCTGAATCAGCAAATGCTCACCACCGGCCTTGAAGCTCAACTGCGCACCGGCATCGATAACCAGATTGGCCCCCGCCTTCAGATGGACCTGTTGCCCCGCTTCGATCACCAGGGTCTGGCCGACAAGGGTCTGGCTGTTGCCCTGCACGTGCAAGTGATCATCAGCCCCAAGCCGAACCTTGCGGTCGCCGGCGATGCTGCGGTGTTCCTCGCCTCCCAGGGTGGTGGCACTCAAGCCGTGGATGGTTTCCCGACGTTCGCCCACCACCTCCAGCCGACTGTCGTGGCCGACCTGCTGCTCCAGATCGCGTTGGGCGCGCAGGTAGATGAGTTCCTGGCCGCTGCGGTCCTCAAGGTGCAGCTCGTTGGCCCCCGCCCCGCCCGGCGAACTGCGGCTGCGTAGCACACTGCGGGTCTTGTGTTGGGGCAACGGATAGGCAACAGGCTGCAAGGTATTGGGCAGGCAACCATTGATCACTGGCCGATCTGGATCACCTTCCAGGAACGTCACCAGTACCTCCATGCCCACACGCGGGATCATCACCGCGCCATAGCTGTCACCCGCCCATCCGGACGCCACACGCACCCAGCAACTGCTCTTGTCGTCGTGCTGGTCCAGGCGGTCCCAATGAAAGCGAATTTTCACCCGGCCGTGAGCGTCGCAATGCACGTCTTCACCCTCGGGCCCGGTGACGGTTGCGGTCTGGCTGCCACTGATACGCGGTTTGACGTGCTTGAGCGGCGGGCGGTAAGCGGCGCGCCAGGGCGTTGCGGTAAATCGATTGCGGTAGCCGTGGAATGCCTCGACATCCACTACCGCCTCCTCCAGCACCTGCGGTTGATAGCCTTCGTGACGCACGCCGGTGATCAGCCACAAGTCATTACAGGTGCGGTCCGGATGGCCGCGCAGTTCCAGGAAATGCCCGCTGCGCAAAGCCGGCTGGTCACTGCGGCCCAGGGCCCGATGGCGGTCGCGTTGATGACGTTCCAGGCCACGCCGGGCCAACTGCGAACCTCGCAGATGCCCCGTGAATCCCGCGGGGTATTGATAGTCTTCAAGTGCCGGGAAAGACCCGGCCTGCTCCTGCAAGCGCAGCGACGGATGTTCGAAGTCGTAGTCACGCCGAACAACCTGAGCACTGCGCGTGGCCAGGCGCACATCGAAACGCTGGATCACCAGCGTTTCGGCAGCCGGGCCTCCGGCCGGGCAGTAGCGTTGCGCCGGCAAACGACGAAACACCGTCTGGTCATCACCCAACACCAGTACATGGGCGTCTGCACTGTGGCGAAAGTGGTAGTGAATGCCCTCTTCCTCGCACAGCCGCTGGATAAAGTGCAGGTCGGTTTCCGCGTATTGCACACAGAACGTACGCGGTGGGTAAACCACCGGCCCCAGTTCGAAGGTATAGGCATCAGCAAGGATGCCGTGCTGCTCAAGCACTGCCGCGATAATTTGCGGCACGCTGCGCTGCTGGAAAATCCGCTGGTCGCAACGATGGGCCAGGTACGCCACACGCGGCGCAAGGGTGAGGTGGTAGCGGGTCAGCCGCTGCCCCGGGCCTTCCCGGCCAATGCTGTAGATTTGCCCGTGCAGGCCTTCACCGGGCTCGCCAAAATCCAGATAGGCCGGTTGGTGAAGTAACTTCTCCAGATCCAGGCTGGGGTTTTCACTGACCCACTGCACTTCAATGAAAAAAGGCTGGTCAATCGTTTCGCTGCCTTTAAAAGCCAGCACCTGAAATGCCTGGTTCATTCCTGCAACGACCAGTTTGAAACGTGACGAAACAAGCGTATTGAACATCCGTTGTTACCCGCCATTCATTGTCGAGCTGAAATAACTTCTCCCGTAAAACGCAGATAAAGCCACTCAATTCGAAGCCGATAAAAAGTGCCTGAACCCCAGGAATACTAGCGATTTCAGGCGAAATTCGGCCGCTTCAAAATAAAAAAGAAGATTCGTACATTGATATTGGAAGGGTCTTTTATAAATACAGAAATGCAGTTAAACAGCCGGTACTGACTAACGGGAATACTCTTACACCACCATTCACCAGAGCTGCTTGTTTATAGAGAAACAGCTGACAAAGATGATTAAGCCCGCCACTGCCTTTTTCAAACTTCCTGCAGCCGCGCAGTCCCGAACAGGCTAACGCTCAGCAACTCACCCGGCTCTGCTTGCAACCGTACGGGTGCGGTACCGCCCGGCATCACCACCGCCACCTGACCCGCCGTCACCCATCCTACAGACCAGGCGGCGCATGCCACCGCACTGGCGCTGGTCCCGGAGGACGCCGTGGGCCCCTCACCACGCTCAAACACTCGCGCGATCACGCGATTGCCTGAATCCCGGGCGACCCATTGCAGGTTGACCCCGGAAATACAAGGTTGGCCGGCCCCGGCAGGTGGTGCGAAAGCAATCGCCCTCAGCGGATCGAACCAGGCTGATCGATGCAGCTGGGCGTTGTCCGGCAACGCTGACGCGTCCTGTACCAGCGTCACACAATGCGGGTTGCCCACACGCACAAACTGGCTGTGATTCCACTCGGGGTTGAGCGCAGCCAGTGGCGAAACATGGCTCACCTCAGTTCCCTCAAGCGAGACCGCGCCCACACCAACAGCCCCTACCGCCAAAGGTCCGAACTCGGGACGCCCGAGCGCCAGCCAAAAGCCCTGCACCTGTTCGTACTCCGCCGGCTCAACCCGCGTAACCACCGGCGACAGTGCGTCTGTCTTGTCGTGATGCACCCGCAACTCACAGCCTTGCGCCATCAATCCCTGGTCGGTCAACGACTGGGCAAAGATCGTCAGGCCATTGCCACTGCGTTCGGCCAGGGAACCGTCGGTGTTGACGATCAACAGGTCAAAAGGCGGCGCGGCCTGGAACGGCCCCACCAACAAACCGTCACAACGATGCGCCTTGGCCTCTGCCGGGCGCGGCAACTCATCCCAACCGCACTCGGCGGCAATCGCCACCAATGCCCAAACACCTCGGGTGCCAGCGGCCAAGTCGGCACGGTCCGGCACGTCGATACCCTTGCTGCGTAACTGCGCCGGGCTTACCACCCCGTAGATATTCCCGCGGGCGTCGTAGAACAGGGTCATTGCGCAGTCCGCATAAAGATTCGTACCACCTCTTCCAGGTGCTTGCGCATCGCCTGCCGCGCACCCTCCACGTCTCGCAATTCCAGTGCATCGAGGATCTTGCGGTGCTCGTCTTCCGAGCGATGGGGCATGTCGTCCGAGGTGTAATGCGCCTGCAACCGCTGGAACATGCTGCCGTAACGATGCCCCAGCAAATGCGCAATCATCAACGCATACGCCGGATTGCCCGAGGCCTGGGCGATGCGAATGTGAAACAGGCGATCGCCCGGATGGGTATGGGAGCCGTCGCGGTTGTCCTGCACATTACGCTCGAAGGCCTCGCGGATCCCCGCCAGCTCTTCGTCGGTGGCATGTTTGGCGGCCAGGGCGGCGGCTTCCGGCTCAATCAGGCGACGGGCCTGGAGCAGGGAAAACGGTGGAATCTCGGCATTGAAGTCGACGTGCAGGTTGAGTTCCGGATCGAACTCTTTCCATTGATCCCGGGTGGCCTGGGCCATCACCGGTTCCTGGCTGACTGTCGGTTTCACGGGTTCACACACCAGCACGCCGTTGCCCACCCGCACGTCTACCAGGCCGATCACCTCCAGGGCAATCATCGCCTCACGCACGGAAGCGCGACTCACGCCCAGCAGTTTGGCGAGTTCACGCTCAGCGGGAAGTCGACTGCCCGGCGGAAATTCTCCGCTGTCGATCAACGCTCGCAACTGGTCGGCAATCTGTCGATAAAGACGTTGGTTATCAATCACTTGAAATGGCATCTAGGCTCAGCTCGATTCATGCACAGCACGGTCAAAGCGATCAACCCGCAAAAAAGCCGCTTGTTGACCGGGATGACCCATGCTAAAAATTGGATCAATGGCCTGACCATTGGATCGTTTCCAGTGTGCTGATCATAGCAAACCCACCAGGGTTCGCTATGCCGCAGATGCAGGTGTTTCACGCCCTCAATGGCCTGACCATTGAGCCAATAATAACAATCAAGGGAGTCTGTCATGGACCTCACCGGTAAACGCGTGCTGATCACCGCCGCCGCCCAGGGCATTGGCCGCGCCAGCGTCGAAGCCTATCTGGCGGCAGGGGCCGAAGTGATTGCAGCCGACATCAATCAACAGGCGCTCGCTGACTTGTCGGGCGCGCAAACGGTCTTGCTCGACGTCACCGACGCCAGCGCTATTCAACGCCTTGCTGCCGAGATCGGCCCGCTCGATGTGCTGTTCAACTGCGCAGGCGTGGTGCATGCCGGCAATATCCTCGAATGCCCGGAAAGCGACTGGACGTTTGCCCTCGACCTGAACGTCACCGCCATGTACCGCATGATCCGCGCGTTTCTGCCGGGGATGCTGGCGGCGGGCGGCGGCTCGATCATCAACATGTCGTCGGTGGCCTCCAGCCTCAAGGGCGTGCCCAACCGCTTTGCCTATTGCGCCAGCAAGGCGGCCGTCATCGGCCTGACCAAATCCGTCGCGGCCGACTTTGTCACCCAGCGCATCCGCTGCAACGCTATCTGCCCGGGCACCGTGGAGTCGCCTTCGCTGCAGCAACGCATCGTCGAACAAGCCCGCCATGAAGGCCGTCAACAGGACGAGGTGTACGCCGCCTTCACTGCGCGCCAGCCGATGGGACGCCTGGGCACGCCCCAGGAAATTGCCCAGCTGGCGCTGTACCTTGGCTCCGATGCCAGCGCGTTTACCACCGGCACCACCCAGATCATTGACGGCGGCTGGAGCAACTGACCGCCCACTTCCAATAAGAGGATTGCTCATGAAATTGCTGCGCTATGGTGAAAAAGGTCAGGAACGCCCGGCCCTGCTGGACGCTGATGGACGTCTGCGTGACTTGTCCGCTCACATCAGTGATATCGCCGGTGGCGCCCTGCTCCCGCAAAACCTCGCTCGCCTGCAAGAACTCGACCCCGCGAGCCTGCCCCTGGTACCGGGCAATCCGCGTTTGGGCGCCTGTGTCGGCCAGGTAGGAAAATTCATCTGCATCGGCCTGAACTACGCCGATCACGCTGCCGAAACCGGCGCCCCCATCCCTGACGAACCGATCATCTTCAACAAGTGGACCAGCGCCATCGTCGGCCCCAACGACAACATCGAAATCCCCCGCCACTCCACCAAGACCGACTGGGAAGTGGAGTTGGGGGTGGTGATCGGCCAGGGTGGCCGCTACATCGAGGAAAGCCAGGCCATGCAGCACGTGGCCGGCTACTGCGTGATCAACGATGTCTCCGAGCGCGAGTTCCAGCTGGAACGCGGCGGCACCTGGGACAAGGGCAAGGGCTGCGACACCTTCGGCCCGCTCGGCCCCTGGCTGGTCAGCCGCGATGAGATCGCCGACCCGCACCAACTGTCGATCTGGCTGGAAGTCGACGGCCACCGCTACCAGAACGGCAACACCCGCACGATGATTTTCCAGATCCCCAAACTGATCAGCTACCTCAGCCAGTTCATGAGCCTGCAACCGGGGGATGTGATTTCCACCGGCACCCCGCCCGGTGTCGGCCTGGGGATCAAGCCCGTGCCGGTCTACCTCAAGCCCGGGCAAAAAATCCGCCTGGGTATCGAAGGCCTCGGCGAACAGAACCAGACCACGGTCGACGCCTGACAAGAGACTAGGAGCCGTTCATGACTACCATTACCGCGATTCGCGTCGAAGATATCCGCTTTCCTACGTCCCAGTCCCTGGACGGTTCCGACGCCATGAACCCGGACCCGGACTACTCGGCCGCCTATGTGATTTTGCAGACCGACAACCCGGCCCTTGAAGGCCATGGCCTGACCTTCACCATCGGCCGTGGCAACGAGATTTGCTGCGCGGCGATCCAGGCCATGCAGCCGCTGCTGGTGGGCTTGACCCTGGAATGGATCGCCGAAGACATGGGCCGCTTCTGGCGGCATGTCACCAGTGACAGCCAGTTGCGCTGGATCGGCCCGGACAAGGGCGCAATCCACCTGGCCACCGGCGCGATCGTCAATGCCGCGTGGGACTTGTGGGCCAAGGCCGAAGGCAAACCCCTGTGGCGCCTGGTCGCCGACATGAGCCCGGAACAGCTGGTGCGCTGCATCGATTTCCGCTACATCACCGACTGCATCACCTCCAGCGAAGCCCTGGCCTTGCTGCGCCAACGCGCCGAAGGCAAGGCTGAACGCCTGGCCGACCTGCAAGCCAACGGCTACCCCTGCTACACCACCTCCGCCGGCTGGCTCGGTTACGGCGACGAAAAGCTGCGCAGGCTGTGCCAGGAAGCGGTGGATGCCGGCTTCAACCACGTCAAGCTCAAGGTCGGCCACGACTTGCAGGATGACCTGCGGCGCGTACGCATCGCCCGCGAAGTATTGGGCCCGGACCGCCAATTGATGATTGACGCCAACCAGGTGTGGGAAGTCGACACCGCCATCGATTGGGTGCGCGAATTGGCGTTTGCCAAGCCGTGGTTCATCGAGGAACCCACCAGCCCCGACGATATCGAGGGCCATCGCAAGATCCGCCAGGGGGTGGCGCCGGTCAAGGTCGCCACCGGCGAGATGTGCCAGAACCGGATCATCTTCAAGCAATTGATCATGCGCGAAGCCATCGACGTGGTGCAGATTGACGCCTGCCGCCTGGGTGGGGTGAACGAGGTGCTGGCAGTGATGCTGATGGCGGCCAAATATGGCCTGCCCGTGTGCCCGCATGCCGGCGGTGTCGGGCTTTGCGAGTACGTGCAGCACCTTTCGATGATCGACTACCTGTGCATTGCCGGCACCCACGAAGGCCGGGTGATCGAGTATGTCGACCATTTGCACGAGCATTTCGAGGAACCTTGCGTGGTGCGCGGTGCGGCCTATCTGCCGCCGAAGGCGCCGGGCTTTTCGATCCAGATGAAAGCCGCGTCCCGGGAGCAATACCGCCACCGGCCGTGAGCTGAACCGCAATTTGAATGGACGGAGCACAATAACAATGTCGTCCCCATCACCTTTGAGGCTCGATGCGCACCAGCATTTCTGGCGCTACCGGGCCGCTGATTATCCGTGGATCGGTACGGCTGAGGCTGACCTGCGGCGGGACTTTCTCCCACAGGACTTGCGGCCGTTGCTCGACGCTGCCGACCTGGATGGCTGCATTGCCGTGCAAGCCCGCGCCGGTGAGCAGGAAACCGACGCGCTGCTGGAAATGGCGCGGCAGCACCCATGGATACTCGGCGTCGTCGGCTGGGTCGACCTGTGCGACCCACGCCTGGAACAGCACCTGGAACAGTGGCGCGACGCACCGGGACTCAAGGGCTTTCGGCATCAGATTCAGGATGAGCCTACGCCTGCCAGCTTTATGGCTGACGCGAAGTTCTCCCGTGGCCTGCAACACCTGCAGCAACAAGGCTACGTCTACGAAGTGCTGATCCGCTGCGCCGACCTCGACGCCGCGACAGCCCTGTGCCAGCGCCACGACCGGCATCATCTGGTGCTGGACCACCTGGGCAAACCGGACATCGCCAACGGCCCCGTCGGTTGGGCCGAACACCTGGCGCCACTGGCCGCCCTGCCCCACGTCAGTTGCAAGCTGTCGGGCCTGCTCACCGAAGCCGGGCCCGAGCAACGCAACGCCCGAGCCCTGCGCCCCTACATCGAACTGGCGCTGGAATTGTTCGGCGCCGAGCGCCTGATGTTCGGTTCGGACTGGCCGGTGTGCCTGCTGGCCGGGGAATACCAGGGCACCTGCCAATTGCTGCAACAAACCCTCGGCCCACTGTCGCCCGATGAACAGCAGGCCATCTGGGGCGGCACGGCCCAGCGGGTCTATCACCTTGAAGGAAACTTCCCATGAATCTGCATTTGCAGGACCGCGTGATCATCGTCACCGGCGGCGGCTCGGGGATTGGCGCCGCCATTTCCCTGGGATTGATTGCCGAAGGCGCAATCCCGGTAATTTTCGGCCATCAACCGTTGTCGCCGGCCTTCGCGGCCGAGCTTGAGCAGCACGGTCAAAGCCACTTCATCCGTGTCGAGTTGCGCGATGAGGACGCCTGCCGCGCAGCCGTCAACGAAGTGTTGCGACGTTTCGGACGCATCGACGGCCTGGTGAACAACGCCGGGGTCAACGACGGCGTGGGCCTGGATGCGGGCCGTGCAGCGTTCGTCGAATCCCTGGAAAAGAACCTGATTCATTACTACTTGATGACCCACTTGTGCCTCGATGCCCTCAAGGCCAGCCGCGGGGCAATCGTGAATATCAGCTCCAAGACGGCCCTCACCGGCCAGGGCGGTACCAGCGGTTATACCGCCGCAAAAGGTGCGCAGCTGTCACTGACCCGGGAATGGGCCGCCTCCTTGCTGGAGTTCGGCATCCGGGTCAATGCCGTGGTGCCCGCCGAGGTGCTGACGCCGCTGTATCAACGCTGGATCGACGGCTTCGACAACCCCGAGGCCAAGCTCGCCGCCATCGTCGAAAAAATCCCCTTGGGCAAACGGATGACCACTCCCGAGGAAATTGCCGACAGCGTGCTGTTCCTGCTCTCACCCCGCGCCTCCCACACCACCGGACAGTGGCTGGTGGTGGATGGAGGCTACACCCACCTCGACCGGGCGCTGACATGAGCGGCCAACGTTACTGCCTGGCCCTGGACCTGATCGACGATGCGGCATTGATCGCCGAGTACCAGCAGTTGCATCGACGCATCTGGCCTGCCGTGGCAGAGCATCTGCGCAGCCAGCAAATCCTGGAAATGCAGATCTGGCGCCTGGGCACGCGGCTGTTCATGGTCATGGACACTGCGGCCGGGTTCAGCTTCGAAGGGCTGGACCACGCTGCACGCGCCAACCCCGACGTGCAAGCCTGGGAAACCCTGATGTGGCGCTTCCAGGCCCCCACGCCGTGGACTGACCCCGGCGGCAAATGGCAGCCCCTGGAGCAGATTTTCTGCCTCACCGACCAACCCTGATACCCGCTGCATCGCACGCCTTGATCCCATAAAAACAACAGGAGAAGCGTCATGTTAAGCAAAGATACACACCTGCCAGGCACCCGTGCCGTGCCGACCTATCGCTGGGCGCTGATGCTGGTGACCAGTCTGTTTTTCCTCTGGGGCTTGTCCTACGGTTTGCTCGACGTACTGAACAAGCACTTCCAGGAAGCCCTGCACGTCAGCAAGGCCCAGTCCGGGCTGTTGCAAAGCGCCTACTTCGGCGCGTACTTCCTGATCGCCTTGCCGGCCGGGTTGTTGATGGACCGCCACGGCTACAAGGCCGGGATCCTGCTGGGCCTGTGCCTGTATGCGGCGGGCGCGCTGCTGTTCATGCCGGCGGCTGCGGCGGCGAGCTTTCCGTTTTTCCTGTTCGCGCTGTTTGTCATCGCCTGCGGCCTGGGCTGCCTGGAGACCGCTGCCAACCCCTATGCCACCGTGCTGGGCGAACCTCAGGGCGCCGAGCGGCGGTTGAACCTGGCGCAATCATTCAATGGCCTTGGCCAGTTCTTCGGCCCGCTGATTGGCGGCGCGATGTTCTTCAGCGCCGGCAGCACACCGGCCTCGGACATGAGTTCGTTGCAGACCACCTACGTAGTGATCGCGGTTCTGGTACTGCTGGTGGCACTGCTGATCGCCCGCACGCCGCTGCCGGATTTGCGCGCGCAGGAACAGGCACTGCAACCGACGGCCGGCAAGGGTCTGTGGCAGCACCGGGAGTTCGTCGGTGGGGTGATCACGCAGTTTTTCTATGTGGCGGCCCAGGTCGGAGTCGGCGCATTTTTCATCAACTACGTCACCGAGCATTGGGCACAGATGGGCAATCAGCAAGCCGCCTACCTGCTGTCGATCGCAATGCTGGCCTTCATGTTCGGGCGCTTCTTCAGTACCTGGCTGATGGGCCGGGTCAGCGCGCAGAAGCTGCTGCTGATTTATGCGCTGATCAATATCGCGTTGTGCGGCCTGGTGGTGATCGGCCTGGAAGGTATCTCAGTGATCGCGCTGATCGCAGTGTTCTTCTTCATGTCGATCATGTTCCCGACGCTGTTCGCCATGGGCGTGAAGAACCTCGGGCCGCACACCAAGCGCGGCAGTTCGTTCATGATCATGGCGATCGTCGGCGGCGCCCTGATGCCCTACTTGATGGGCAAGGTGGCGGACAACAGCACAGTGGCGCTGGCTTACCTGTTGCCTATGGGGTGTTTCGTGATTGTGGCGGTATATGCCCGTAGTCGCTTGCGCCATCCGTGAAGTACCGCCCCGGCGTCGTCCCGAACGTACGCCGGAACATCGCAATAAAGGCACTGACGTTTTCATAACCCAGGTCCAGCGCAACCCGGGTCACGGGTGCATGCGCCGCCAGCAACTCCAGGGCGCGCAACAATCGCGCGCGCTGGCGCCACTGGCTGAAGGTGAACCCGGTCTCGGCAACAAACCGCCGGGCCAGGGTACGCGGCGAGACACCGGCCCACTGCGCCCAGTGTTCCAGCAGGCGGTTGTCGTCGGGACTGTCGGCCAGCGCCTGGGCGATGCGCAACAGGCGCGGGTCCCGGGGCAGCGGCAAGCCGAATGGCTCCTGGGGCAACCCGGCGATTTCATCAAGGATCACCTGGGCGATCCGTGACTGTGGCGGCTCGAGCAGCGCCTGGCTCCAGGTTGCCGCGCGCCTGACGGCTTCCAGCAACAAGGCCGACGTGGCGATAACGCACGTCTGTCGGGGCAGCCCTGCACATGCCTGGGGTTCGACATACACACTCCAGCCATCAAACGGCCCGTGGGAACGCAAGGCGTGGGAACAATCGGGGGCAATCCACACCGCATGGGTGGCCGGTACTACCCAATGCTGGTGCGCCGCCTGCACCGACAACAACCCGCGCTGGGCTCCGAGCAATTGCCCGCGGGCATGCTGATGAAGGGCCGTGGTGCGTGCTACCGGACTGCTGCGCAACGTCGCCACCAGCAACGGACCGCCGGTCGCATTGGCGAGCTGGGCTGAAACGAGTGTTGACGGCATATGGCAGCTTTACCGTATTGAATGACCTGGATAAGGCAGTGTAGCCATTTGCGCACGCCCAGACTGCGGATTCATTCATTGAGGGCTCCGCCATGCGTGCAGAAGACGTGCTTCCCGACCATCTCGACCAAGGCCAATTCAATGGCGTGACCGTGCGCAAGGGCACGGTGGGCGCATTCCTCGCCAACGCCAGAACCTGGTGCGATCCGGCCACCCCGGACGAGCAGCGCTTGCTGGCCGAACAGGACATCCTGCAAGCCCTCCCCGCCCTGCAGGCCCTGGGCTTGTTTGAAGTGTTGCAGGTGCGGGATGGCAAACTGGCGCGGCTGCTGAAGTGAGAGGATCGGCCTGGAAGGTGGTAATCCGTCGCTGGAAGCCCGGGGTTCACCAGTTCTCGCGGGGATTACGCACCTTCCAGGCCACCTCGCACCTCAAGTGGTTACTTGTCCTACGAACTGATAGTGGTTGGAAAGGCCTGTCGCGTTCCATGATCCTGGAAAAAATGTTTGGCCCTGTGTTCAGGCATGCCAAGGGAACCCGGCTCGCTCGATACGGCCTGATGTGCAAGGATGTTGCGCTGCACATCGTTCGTTGAACGCAAAACCAAGGATTTTTCATGACCGCCATCAGCACCCCAGCGCCCGTGGTACCCGGGCGGCTGGAACAAATGTCGACCCGCATCGCGTTTTTCATCGCCGGCTTCGGCATCGCCGCCTGGGCACCACTGGTGCCTTATGCCAAGGCCCGCGCCCAACTCAATGAGGGCACCCTCGGCCTTTTGCTGTTGTGCCTGGGGGTGGGCTCGATGATCGCGATGCCGGTCGCCGGGGCCCTGGCGTCGCGCTACGGTATCCGGCGAGTGGCCACCGGCGGCACCCTCCTGATCTGCCTGGGCCTGCCGATGCTGGCCACCGTCACCTCGATTCCCTTGCTGATGGCCGCGCTGTTTGTGTTTGGTGCCGGCCTGGGCACGGTGGACTCCACGGTCAACCTGCAAGCGGTGATGGTCGAGCGGGCCAGCGGCAAGACCATGATGTCGGGCTTCCACGGGCTGTTCAGCCTGGGCGGGATCGTCGGGGCGGCAGGTGTCAGCGGGCTGCTGGGGTTGGGCTGGTCGCCGTTGCAGGCCACCCTCGCGGTGATCGTCGTCATCGTAGTGGCCTTGCTCAAGGCCGGGCCACACCTGCTGCCCTACGGCAGTGAAAGCTCCGGGCCGGCCTTTGCCGTGCCCCACGGCGTGGTGCTGTTTATCGGCTGCCTGTGCTGCATCGTGTTTCTTGCCGAAGGCGCCGTACTGGACTGGAGCGCGGTGTTCCTGAGTGCCGAGCGCGGCCTTGACGAGGCCTATGCGGGCCTTGGCTACGCAGCCTTTGCCTTGACCATGACCGTCGGGCGCCTTACCGGCGACAGGATAGTTCGCCGCCTGGGCGCAACCCGGGTGATTGTATTCGGCGGCGCGCTCGCCGCCGGCGGCATGCTGTTGGCGACGCTATTCCCTGCGTGGGAAACCGCCCTGCTGGGGTATGCATTGGTCGGTGCCGGGTGTTCGAACATCGTACCGGTGCTGTACACCGCCGTCGGCAAGCAGACCGTCATGCCGGAACACATTGCCGTGCCCGCCATCACCACCCTGGGCTACACCGGCATTCTCGCCGGCCCTGCGGTGATCGGCTTCATCGCCCATGGCAGCAGCTTGAGCACTGCCTTTGTGCTGATTGCCGTACTGCTGATCGGTGTGGCGATCAGCGGGAAAATACTGCGGGTCTGACCACCCAGCCCCATCACGCCTCGTATATTGAGGCGTCAACCCGGGATCATTTGGCTTTCTGGAGTTCCAGCCAGCGATCAAGGGTTTTGTTGCTGAGCCAGCCCGCCTGGTGATGGCTGCCGAAAATTCGCCGACCGCTGTCGGCGGTGTTTTCCAGCGACCGCAACAAGCCCGGCCGGTCCACAAGGTTTTTCGCCATATACACCTGCTGTTCGTCGTATTTCTTCTTCGGTAGCCCCGTGGCCGGGTCCAGTACAACTTGGCCATGGCTGTCGAGCTCATCCGGGTCTTTGCTCATCATCGCCAGCACCTCGATGTTGACGTAGCAGATCTGCTCGAAAAACCCCATGCGGTCCCGCGACCGGTCCCGTAACTCGGTGAACATTTCCTTGAACAGACGGACGAGATCGGCATTGTTTTTTGTGTGGAAAGGGTCCGGGCTGAAGGCACTGGGATCGCTGTTGCCGAACACGACGTTCTCGGCCTGTGCCAGGCTTTCGCGGGTGATGTAGCCGTCCTGGTCGAGGATCGCATCGATCAGGCGCGGACGCTGGATGATCGCCTTGGCAAGCAGGATAGCGCTGTCGGCCTCTCGGCTGGCACCGAGCTTTTTACTGGCGATTCGTTGCAGTGAAGACAGCTTCAGTCCGTCAGTTCTCATGGAGTTTTTTCAGCATGGCAAATTGGGCGTTCGCCGCGCTCACCAAATCGCTGTCCGGCAAACGAATGTAGGGATTGGGCCCGCGGAGGCGGCTGGCCACTTCGTTCTGAAGCCCCAGGTGTTGCAGCAGACTCCTGCAGTGACTCTCCCCCCGCAAAGGAGGCCGATAGCCTGATGAGCGGACAGGCGCCCCGCCGGATTGATGGCTGTGCTTTCGCGCAGCCTCACCGGGTTCACTTGAAGCGGCGTGAATTGCCCGTGTACCGCCGTCCAGTGCCGGGGCAATACAGGGTGTAGCACCGAGGTGCTGGCAGACCGACCCGCCGTTGATTGTCATGATTCATCTCCACCATTTTCCGGTTCCACATTGACCTGGTCATCATCCCGGCAATCGCCGTATCGCTCAGGTGAAAACAGGCCAAAGGTGTGTGGTGTGCCGGTGGCAATGGTTCCGAGATAGAGCAGCGTTCCAATGACAACATGTAAAAACCGAAGAATCAGTCGGCTTTTCGAGACCCTGGCGAGGTCGGTTTTGTCTCCTGCCAAAAGTCTTTGATCGCTGCGACCATAGCGCCCATCACCGCGCGCAACGGGCGTAACCCAGGCGCGTGGGAGGCAGGCAACTGAGCGTGCGGCAACATGCCTTTGATGAAGTCGTCAGCCGCTGGCGCCTGGAATGTGTGCTGCCCGGTGAAGTTCTTCACTCGCCGGGCTTCGGCGCCCTCTTCGCACCGTTTGCCCTGTGCGGCAACGGGGGGCGGTTGCAGGGTATCGCTGCCCGTCGGCGCAAGACAGGCTGGCTGATAGCCAGGATTTTGCGATCCACACGAAGGTGTAGCCATGTCTGAGCCCTAGCTGAGAGTTTGAAAGCAGCGGATTGAGCAAGGCAGGTCATCACGCCGCGAGAGGGTCGCGGCGTGATCGAGCTAAAACAGGTTCAGAGAGAGGTGGCGCAGGGCGGCTCTGCCGATCTTGCCGTCATACCGGTCAAGAGAGTCCATCAGCGTTAACAGGCTTGAGCGCTGAGTGACTTCCTTGGCCAACTCGATGAGCCGCTGTTGCTTTGGGTCGCTCGACGACGATGCGGCCAATTTTTTCAAATCTTTGATACTGATGGAGCGGCTCCAGATACCCTTCAGGGCGTCGAAGTCCTTCAACATCTGTTCGGCGAGCTGTTTGTCGGTCTTGTACTTCAAGGCGTTGCCGGAGTCGAGCACGGCGTTGAGGTCCCGCCGGGAGATTCGACCATCCAGATCACCGGTCCTGCCGGCTCGGTCAAAGGCTTGTATTACGTCTGGGCGTCGCAGCAGTTCCCGGGCCAACAGAATGTTCTCATTACGGTCCTGGTCGTTGGTCAACCGTCTGCCCGCCATCTCCTCCAGGCTTTGTTTTGTGATGAAGGGCTGGCCCGGCACCGTGAACGCATCAAATTTGTTCTTGAGGAGGTTCCCCAGTTGATCGGGGGTTTGCCTCGAAAAGTGTGGGTCCGGGCGACCGTATCCCGGGTCAGGCTTGCAGGGGGTCGGACGGCAGTGTCCGGGAAGAGGCCTGAGTGGAATGGAAGGGTCAGGACGACCATAACCGGGGTGAGGCCGGAACGGATTGAACAGCTTGTGCAGAAAGTCCTGAAGCTGTCCGATCAGCCCGCCCAGGAACGAGTTTGCATAGGACGCCCGGAATGAGTTGTTGGCGGCACCATGGCGATCCATCGTGCTCTGCGTCGTCGTCCAATTCGAATATCCCGGGCCGATCCCATTCTGTGGCAAGTTGAAGCTGATGTGGATCGACCCCTGCCCGGAGCGTGAGCGTGACTGCGTCGATGTGGCGGCATCAGTATGCGGCTGCGCGGCGTTATCAAAGGGGTTGGCAACAGTTGAGTTGGATAAGGTTACCGACATAGGCATCTCCAGTTCGGCGTATTGACACGATTCACTCCCGGCTCAAAGACACCTCGGCGATACAAGGTATCCCATGGAAAGTGGGCACCTCCTTGTGTGGTAGAGCTGTCGGATTCAGTTCCTGCGGACGCAGAAAATCGTTAGAAAAAGAGTAGGAAGAAGGGCTATGGCGAGGGGGCTTGCGCCCCCTCGTCACTGTCGATACCTGGGATCAGGCACGCATCAGAAGCCCACGCTGGCCTGCACGAAGAACGTGCGCGGTTCACCCAGGTAGATCCCGGAGTTGTTGTCGCTGGAGCGGGTGTAGTGTTCCTGGTTGAACACGTTTTTTACCCCGACGCCCAGCTTCAGGTTCGACAGTTGCGCACCGAAGTCATAACCGCTGCGCACGTTGACCGAGACGTAGCCGGGAATATCCCCGTACTGGCCATCAGCAGTCGGCTGGGTGATGTAGGTGGTACCGGTGCCCGGCGCACGCTGGCCGGACTGGGCATAGACGTCCAGGTTGTGGGTCCAGTGGTTGATGTCGTAACGCAGCCCCAGAGTGGCCACTTCACGGGAGTACAGCGGCAAGTCGCGGCCCTTGAAGGCAACGTCGCCTTCGGAGGTGGCCCTGGTGTAGGTGAAGCCGGCGTTGGCGGTCAGGCCGTCCAGGCGCGGGTCGAGGTTCGACAGGTCGTAATGGGCCGACGCTTCGATGCCCTCGTGCTTGGTAGCGCCGAGGTTGGTCCAGCCCACATCGTTGCTGACGTATTGCAACTCGTCCGAGAAGTCGATGTAGAACAACGTCACTTCGCCGCCCCAGACGCTGTCGTTGTAGCGGGTACCGATTTCGTAGGTCTTGGCTTTTTCCGGGTTCAGGCCGTTCGCGGTCTGGTCGCCGTTACCGCCCTGGCCCAGCTGGAAGTATTGCAGGCTGCCGAAGGAGGTTTCGTAGTTGGCAAACAGCTTCCAGGCATCGGAGACGTGGTACATCACGCTCAGGGCCGGCAGCGGTTCGTTGTTGTGGATCTCGCGGCGCTTCTCCTGAACCGTGGCGCCATTGAGGCCTACCACCGGACGGTCGTGCCATTCGGTGCGGATCTGCTCAAAGCGAATGCCCGGGGTGACGGTCCATTTGCCGATATCAATCTTGTTGTCGATATAGAACGAGTTGGCCTCGGTGCCACCGGTACGGTCCTGGTACACGTGGCCGTCACTCTGGCCCACGGGCGTCGGCACGTTGTTGACCAGCGCCAGGCTGGTGGCCTGCTCGTGCATGCCTTCCTTGAGGTAGCGATAACCGACGCTGACTTCCTGGGTGCTCGGCCCCAGGTCAAATACATGGGACACACGCGGCTCGATGCCGAAGGTGTAGTAGGTGCGCGGGTAGGAACCCAGGGTCTTCAGGTCGCGGTTGGCGATGTTGCTGCCGCGGAAACTGTCGGAGTAGTAGGTCAGCACTTCAGCCTGGGTGCGGTCGTCGATCTGCCGGATGTACTTGAAGGACATATCCTTGCGCCGGCCATTGAAGTTGTCCCAGTCACGTACCGATTGATACGGGTTGGCGTCGTACTGCTTCTGGGTCAGGCCGCCGGGCATGTCGGCGCTGGCGTCGTAGTAGTGGAAATTCAGCGAGAAATCGTCTTGATCGGTCGGCGCCCAGTGCGTCTTGAAGATCACGTCGTCGATGTCGTTGGAGTTGTTGCGGTCGCGGTAACCATCGCCCTTGGTCCCGGAATACAGCAACGCAGCACCGATACCGTTGTCGGCGGTGCCGCCGATGAAGGCGTTTTCAATGTGTTTCCAGCCGCCGTGGGCCGCGGTTTCCAGGGTGGTGCCGACTTCGCCGGAGAATTTTTCCGGGATGGCCCGGGTGACGAAGTTGATCACGCCGCCGACGTTCTGTGGTCCATAACGTACGGAGCCTGCGCCACGCACCACGTCGATGCTGTCGAGGTTGCCGGAGGAAATCGGCGCCATCGACAACTGCGGCTGGCCGTAGGGTGCAAACGCTGCCGGTACGCCGTCGATCAATACCGTGGAGCGTGGCGACAGACGCGAGGTCAGGCCGCGTACCCCAACGTTGAGGGAAATATCACTGCCACCGGTGCCGTTGGCCTCCTGTACCTGCACCCCGGGAATGCGCCGCAGCACGTCACCGACGTTCATCGCGCCCTGCTCCACCATGGCTTCACGGCGCACCACGGTGCGCGCCCCCGGGTGGTTCTGCACCACTTGGGCATTCGCGTCGCCGAGCCAGTCGCCGACCACCTTGATGTCGGTGGCACCCAACTCCAGCGGCGAACCGGCTTCGCCGGTGCCCTTGCCCAGCGGGCGCAGGGTCACGGAGCCCGCATCGATCTGGTAATCCAGGCCGCTGCCCTGCAGCAACTGGCGCAGCGCTTGTTCGGGCGACAGGTTGCCGTCGACGGCCGGGGCTTGTTTGCCGGCCACCATGTCGGGGCTGAAGAACACTTGCAGCGACGTCTGCTGACCCAATTGGCTCAAGGCCGAACCCAGGGACTGGGCCTGGATATGAATGCCATCGTCAGCATAGGCCGCCGGCAGTGCGGCGCTGACGGCCAGCGCCAGGGCGAGGGGTGCCCAGCGCGATGATTTATTGTTTTTCATGGCGAGTTTTTTCACGTCGAACGTAGTCCTGTGATCGCAAGAGAGTGCGGCTGTTAATGCAAACCAGTTGCAGTTGCACAAGAAGACGAAGAACTCGAAAAAAACCTGAATCTATCGCGAAATTATTTCCTGGCTACCGTCCGGCAAGGTGCGCAAGGCCACCGGAAGAATGTGCGGCAAGGCCTTGAGCAAGGCGTCGGTGTCGGTGGATTTGAACACGCTGGTCAAGCGCAGGTTGCTCACCGCGGGCGCGCTGACCCGCAAAGGTTGCTCGCGGTAACGTGAGACCTCCCGAGCCACTTCGCCGAGAGTGGCGTTGTTGAACACCAGTTTGCCGGTGCGCCAGGCCGTGAGCTCTTCAGGGTTGACGGCGTAGGCAGCCGCCACCTGGCCCCGGGTATCCACATGGGTGCCCCGACCGGCCGTGAGCATCACGATGTCATCGGATGAGCGCCCTTGCACTTTGACCGTACCGGCCTCGACCACCACGCGGGTCTGGTCGTCATCGCGGCGCACGTCGAAACGCGTACCGGTGACCGTCACCTGCCCTGCCCCGGCGTCCACCACGAAGGGCCGGCTGGTGTCGTGCTCGACGCTGAACATGGCCTCGCCCTGCTTGAGCTCGATGCCGCGCTGGCCTTTTACATAGTGCACGGCCACCACGCTGCGGCTGTTCAAGTCCATCAGCGAGCCGTCGGGCAACGCCACCTGCCGGTGCTCCCCTAATGCAGTGCGGAACTCGGCGTTATACGTCGCCGGATGATCCAGGCCACTGAACAACCCCAGGCCCAGGGCCACCGCCAGCACACTTGCAGCCACTGCATAACGCAGCACGGGCCGGCGCTTCGCACGCGGCTGCGGGGCATCGCACAACGCCTGCAAGCGCGCCTTGGGCACCAGGTCGGTGGCACTCCACAAACCTTGCAGCACATCAAATTCGTACTGGTGCTCGGCATGCTCTGCACGCCAGGCATCAAAACGCTCGCGTTCTTCTGCGCTCAATGGGCTGTCCTGCACACGCACAAACCATTGCGCCGCCTCGTCGCGGGCCGTCGCACTGCCGCAGGCACACTCACGGGTATCCATCATGGAAGATCCTGTTTCAAAGCGGGCATTGGTCATGGTGCCATCGCATCCAGGCGGTCACGTAGATGCCGCAGGGTGCGGATCATATACTTTTCCACCATGTTTTTAGACAGGCCCAGGCGTTCGGCGATTTCCTGCTGGGTCAGGCCCTCGATTTTCTGCCAGATGAAAATCTTGCGGCAATTGAGCGGCAGCTCGGCCAGGGCTCGCTCGATGGAATCCGCCAGCTGGATCGCGTGCATGAAATGCTCCGGGTCGCCACTGTGGGGCGAACTCTGATCAAAGGCTTCCAGGGCCATCGCCTCCCGCCGGTCCTCGCGGCGATAGGCGTCAACGGCGATATTGCGCGCCGTTTGATGCAGATAGGCGCGAGGTTGCTCAACCTTGGTGGCGTTGGACTCAAGCACCCGCACAAAAGTGTCGTGGGCCAGGTCTTCGGCCTGCTGACGGTTTCTCAGGCGGCGCGTCCAGGTCCCGATCAACTCTTCGTAGTGCTCGAAAAAGCCTGTTCTGCGGGGCGGCTGAGGAGTCATCAAGGAAGCACTGGGGAGGCGGGGTGTGAATAGTAATGCTTCCTATTAAGTGGAGCAATTGCTTCCCGTCGTCCTCTTTCCTTGACCCTTGTACATCCCGCCCAATCCCGGCAGCATTCGCCCGTGACTTTCACGGACGAGCACCTTATGACCCTGCCTTTTTTCGCCCCCTTTCTCCTCACCACCGAGCGCCTGGGCCTGCGCCCTCCCCATCAGGATGATTGGCGCGCGCTGTTTGCCATCTGGTCCGATCCCGAAGCCATGCGCTACTTTTCCTTTCCCACCATGACCCGCGCCGAGCAGGCCGTTGAACGCTTCGGCCAACTGATGGAAGCCTCGATTGCCGGTGAAGACCTGGTGTGCATGGTGGAGTTGCTGACCACCGGCGAGGTGATCGGCAGTTGCGACCTGTTCAATGTGGATGAGCAATGCGGTCGTGCCGAAATCGGCTTTACCCTGAACCGCCAGCATTGGGGCAAGGGCTACATGAGCGAGGCGGCCCGTGCCGTGATCGACCACGGCTTCAACACCGTCGGGCTGCGCCGCCTTGAAGCCGATATCGACCCACGCAACCTGGGCTCCGCAAGATTGCTCGAGCGCCTGGGTTTTGTGCGCGAAGGCCTGTTGCGCGAACGCTGGGTGGTCGGCGATGAGATCTCGGACAGCGCGCTGTATGGCCTGCTCAAGCGTGACCGCCCTGCCTGACCCACAACGGGCGTCCCTTCTTCATTGCCACGATCAAGGCCAACAGAATCAAGCCCATGGCCTGCCACTGGGAAACCCCGGGGCGCTCCCCCAGAATCAGCATTGAGCTGACGACGCCAAACACCGGGATCAGCAGTGACAGGGGCGCCACCCGGGAAACCGGGTACTCGCGCAGCAGCAGGTTCCAGCCCCAATAACAGAAGTGCGTCGCGCCATACACCTGAAACGCCAGCGAGAACAACGCCACGCGGTTCAACTGAGCAGGCAAGGCGATAAAGGCTTGCGGGCCGTCCAGCAGCCACGTCAACAGTACCAGCGGCAGCGGTGCAAACAGGCTGGCCCAGACCACGAAGGCAAAGATCTCCCGCACCCCGGAGACCTTGATGATGATATTGCCAATGCTCCAGGCCAGCGCACTGAACAGCACCAGGGCAAACCCCAGCATCGTCGCCGCCCCCTGCACACCCAACAGCATGCCCACCAAGCCCATGGCCGCCAGCGCCACGCTGATCAATTGCGGCAGGGACAGGCTTTCACGAAACAGCAGCACGCCCCAGCCCAGGGTGAAAAATGCGCTGAACTGGATCAGCAATGACGCGCTGCCGGGCGGCACGCCCATGGCGATCCCGAGGTTGATCAAGGCCCACATCGCCACCCCGAAGATCAAGCCGTAGGCCGCCAGCCACTTCACCGCCACCTGGGGCCGTTTCACCAGAAACACCCAAGGCAACGCAGCCAGGGTGAAACGCAGGGCCGTCAGCAACAATGGGTTGATCTCGGCCAGGCCCAGCTTGGTAATGGGGAAGTTGAATCCCCACACGGCCGTCACCAGGACGGCCAGTAACAGGTGTTTGTGCTTCATGGTGACGGGGTCCATTTGCTGGTTGGCACGACAAGAGGCCGTGCATCCGGCAGATTTTTTCGCAAACTGCGATGGCCCGCCTGCGATTGTGGGTCAACAAAGGCTAGAATCAGGCCATGCCCGATATTCATCCCTACGAAAACACCCCCCGCGACGTGGTCGTGACCGCCATCGACTATGCCGACGGCCAGTTGTTCCCCGACCACGCGCACCCACGCGGGCAGTTTGCGTATGCCAGCCGGGGCGTCATCACGGTCTACACCGCTACCGGTAACTGGGTCGTGCCGCCCCGCCGCGCGATCTGGGTGCCGCCGCATGTGTCCCACGCCATGCTGATGCGCGGGCCGGTGACGATGCTCAACACCTACATTCGCCCGCAGGCGGCGCGGCGGCTGGAGTTGCCGCAACAGTGCCAGGTGCTGGATGTGTCGCCGCTGCTTGGGCAGTTGCTGGAGAAGGCCGTCGAGGTACCTGCGCGTTACGCGATGGGTGGCCGCGACAGCTATTTGATGGGCTTGCTGCTGCACGAGATCGCCCGGATGCCGGTGCTGCCGCTGTGTGCGCCGTTGCCGGCCGAGCCTCGATTGGCGAAGGCCTGCGAAGAGTTCCTGGCCGGGCCTTCGTTGGAAATCGGCATTGATGCCATGGCCCTCTGCACGGGTATGAGCCGCCGGACTTTTACCCGCCAGTTCCGCCAGGCCACGGGGATCAGTTACCTGCAATGGCGCCAGCAAGCCTGTTTGCTGGCGGCGATCGTGCGGCTGGGCAATGGGGAACCGGTGACCAGGGTGGCGCTGGATCTGGGGTATAGCAGCCCGAGTGCGTTTGCCACGGTGTTCAAGCGTGTGTTGGGTGAGGTACCGAGCCGTTATTTCACCAGGGAGTTGCGGGGGGTGGGTCGCGGTACATATCCGTTATTTAGGTAACGACCACCTAGGATTCCGCTCTTACAGCGGGTCACTTTTGAACAGCCGGAATGCGGCCCAGTCAAAAGCAAGCAAAACGCTCTTGCCCCACCACTCGGCACCTCGCCTAGGCTCGGTGTGCCCTCACTCCGGCTTTGGAC